>DASZMI010000078.1:0-61680 GCA_035551915.1 Solirubrobacteraceae bacterium
GAGACCCCGACGCTGTCGTGGTAGAACCGGATCACGGCCGCGAAGACGTCGATCAGCGGCTGGAAGATGTTTGCGGTGATGAGCATGTTCAGGCGCCTGGCGCCGGCATCCGCGACTTGAACAGTCGCTGATCTTCGACGGGATCAAACCCGCCGTGGCTTAGAGGATTGCATCTCAGCAACCGCCACCCGGCAAGCACAAGCCCGCGCAGTATGCCGAACTTGGTGATCGACTGCACGGCGTACTCAGAACACGAGGGGTAGTACTTGCACCGCTGACCCGTCAGCGGCGACACAATTTTCTGGTAAAGCTTGATTGGAGCGGTAACAGCCGCCCTCAACGGAGCAGATGCGGAGCTCACTCCTGCTCGTCTCCGGCATCTGGGCTCACGTCCGATGCGTCGGCGAGGACTGGCGCGGAATCGAAATCGTCTACCGGCGCGGAATCGGGTCCTGCGAGCTCCAGCGGCCGGCCCTCACCAACGCCATCGACCTTGTCGATCAGCGCGCGCAACGCGGCGTGCATCCCACTGAGGCCGTCGTTCTCGGCGATCTGTCGCGCGCCGGGCCGTGCGATCACAACCGCATCGGCACCGGTCGGCAACCGTTCTGCCTCCTGGGCAAAGGCCTCACGCAGCAGCCGCTTCACGCGGTTGCGCTCAACGGCGCCGCCGACCTTCCTCGAAACGGACAGACCAAGCCGCGGTGGATCATCGACGTCGCTTCCGCGCGGAAACACGTACAGCACAAGATCACGGCCGGCATGAGACCGGCCGTTGCGCATTACGCGATCGAAATCAGCGCTTCTGGAGAGCCGCCCACGGCGAGGCGAACGTGCGCCCGCCACGGACACCTACACCGTCAGGCGCTTGCGGCCCTTGTCACGGCGCCGCTTGAGAACGTCACGGCCAGCGCGTGTGAGCATCCGGGAACGGAACCCGTGCGTACGAGCGCGCTTGCGTTTCTTTGGTTGGTAAGTCCTCTTCATGACAAATCCTCCCGGCCTCAGCCGGAGTCGGCATCGCAGTATACGCAGGCGCTGGCAAAACGCTCGATGTCTCCGTCGAACGCGTCCGGTCCATGGTGTATCAGGCTCGCGAGCTTTTTCTCGCGCTTTGCGCCAACGGCCAGTCCGGCATGCCCGTGCGCGAACATCACGGAGCTATATTCGCCACCCCGGACCGCAATTGGCCCGGGCCTCACGAATAAGTATCGACTCAGTAGTTAGGAGCCGCCGAGAGTTGCCTGCGCACCTCGAGCTAACGCCTGCCTGGCAGGACATAAAAACCCGTTTGCGTAGCGCCGTGGGCGAATCGACCTACGACGTCTGGCTGTCCTCGCTCGAGGTCAACGGCTGGGACGGGAGTGTGCTCATCCTCAGCGCTGAGCGCGGCAAGGAGAGCTGGCTTGCCGGCCGCTACGGCCAACTGCTCGAGCGCTGCGCCCAGGACGTGCTCGGCCCGAGCACGACGGTCGCCTTCGCCGGCGAGGCCGCCGCGCAGGCACATGCCGCGCTCGCACATGCGGGCCGCGCCGCTCACACGCCACATGGCGACGAGTTCAACCCGCGCCACACCTTCGACCAGTTCGTGATCGGCGACGGCAACCGCCTCGCCCACGCCGCCGCGCTCGCCGTCGCCGAGGCGCCCGGTCAGGCCTACAACCCGCTCTTCCTGCACGCGCCTCCGGGACTCGGCAAGACGCACCTGCTGGGCGCGATCGCGAACTTCATCCGCAGCTACGACCCCGCGACGACAGTCCGCTACACGACGGTCGAGGCGTTCACCAACGGCTTCATCGCGGCGCTCAAGGGCAAGGAGCTCGATCGCTTCAAGCTCCTGTACCGCAACGTCGACGTGCTCCTGATCGACGACGTGCAGTTCCTCGCCAGCAAGGCGAAGACTGAAGAGGAGTTCTTCCACACCTTCAACGCATTGCGTGACTCAGGGCGGCAGCTCGTGCTCACCTGCGACCGCCTGCCGAGTCAGCTGACCGGCATCGAGCAGCGCCTGCGTGAACGCTTCGAATCGGGCCTCGTGGCGCACCTGACCCCGCCGGACTGGGCGACGCGTATGACGATCCTGCGCAAGCGCGCGGCCGTCGACCACATCAAGATCGCGGACAACGAGGTCTTCGAGGCGATCGCCGAGCGCATCACGGACAACGTGAGGTCGCTCGAGGGCGCCCTGATCCGCATCGTCGCGCACCACTCGCTGACCGGTCAGCCGATCGATCGCCAACTCGCCACGACGGTGCTCAATGCAATCCACCCGATTGCGGTCCGTTCGACCGGAAAACAAGATGCGGCGGGAGCCCCGGCGACGATCCCGGCGATCCAGCAACTCGTGGCCGATCATTTCAGCCTGGCGGTCGCCGACCTCACAGGCCCCAGCCGGCTCGGGCAGGTCGCGTGGGCGCGTCAGCTGGCGATCTATCTTGTCCGCGAACTCACCAACACGCCACTGCAGCGCATCGGCGACGCCTTCGGTGGACGCAACCATGCCACCGTGCTGCACGCCTGCAAGCGCGTCTCGGACCGCATCACTGTCAACAATGACGATGCCGCCGACCTCCAGGACCTCAACAACGCCCTGGCCCGTCAACAGTGACGACCGCCACTGTTGACAGACTGAGCCGTTGGCTCGCACACAACTTTGCCGCTAACTCCGCACAACGCCTGACTTCTCAACAGCTTCTTTGCTCCCTATGACTTCTACATTCCTTCAAAGGATTTCATCGTGAAGATCTCACTCGACCGCGATGCACTTCTCACCCAGCTGCAGGCCGTAACGCGAGTCGCCTCAACCCGCACCGCGATTCAGGCGCTTTCAGGCGTGCAGCTCGCCGCTTCCGGATCCGCGTGCGAACTCCGCGCGACCGATACCGACGTCAGCCTCCGTGTCCCACTCGATGCCGAGATCATCCGCGAGGGCGTCGTCGTGATCCCGGCACGGCTGCTGCTGGATGTCGTCAGGGCGCTTCCACAGCCCTCGGTCTCACTCGAGCTGCGCCCCGCCGAGCAGGACGTCGAACTGCTCTCCGGCAACGCCACCTTCCACATCCGCACGCTGCACGCCGAAGATTTCCCGCCCTTCCCCGAACTCGATCCCGGGTCCGCGATCTCACTTCCCGTCAAGGCCTTCGTCGAGACCGCGACCAAGGTCTCAGGTTCGGCGTCACGCGACGAGACACGTCCCGTACTGACCGGCATCCTCGTCTCGGCCTCCGGGAGCGAGGTGCGCATGGTCGCCACCGACTCCTATCGCCTGAGCGTCAAGGAGACCACGCTCGAGACGCCACTGACCGCCGGATTCGAGGTCAACGTGCCGGCGCGAGCGCTCCAGGAACTGGCACGGCTCGCCGCGCACGCCGAGGACGAGCAGCTCACGATCAGTGTCCGCCAGAACCAGGTCGTCTTCGCCCTGGGTGATGTCGTGCTGTCCTCGCGTCTGATCGACGGTCAGTTCCCCAACTACCGCCAACTGCTCCCCGAGACGTTCGAGCACGAGCTGCGGATCGCCGGGCCCGAGTTGCGCGATGTCGTGCGCCGCGTCAGCCTGCTGGCGCAGAAGAACGCGCCGCTGCGGCTCTCGTTCGCCCCGGGCGAGCTGACGGTCTCGGCCCAGACGCCCGACATCGGCGAGGCGCGTGAGTCGCTGCCGGTCAGCTTTCAGGGCGAGCCGTTGGAGATCGGCTTCAACCCAGAGTTCCTGCGCGACGGACTCGACGCGATCGAGGATGCCGACGTCCTGATGAAGCTGATCAGCCCGCTGCGTCCCGGCCTGCTCGAGACCGGTGACGGGAGCGGCTTCGTCTACCTGATCATGCCGATCAGGTTGAACGTCTAGGGCCGATTCGGTTCCGCAGGGCGATGCGCGTCGTCTCCGTCAGCGTCCGCAACTTCCGCACGTACGAGGCGGCCGCCGCCCCGCTGGGCGGCGGCTTGACGGTGGTCTGGGGCGCGAACGGCGCCGGAAAGACGAACCTGCTCGAGGCGATCTACTTCGGCTGCACCGGCCGCTCCTGCCGCACCGGCAACGACCGTGAGCTAGTGCGCTTCGGCGCGGACACCACCCGCGTGGCCGTCGCCGCCGAGGATGATCTCGGCCATCACGAGCTGACGGTCGGCTTCACGCCCGGTGAAGCCAAACGCATGACGGTCGACGGCGCGCAGGTCGAGCGCCTGCTGGATGCTCCGCAACGGCCACTGGTCAGCGTCTTCCTGCCCGACCGTCTGGAGCTGATCAAGGGCGTGCCCGCTCTGCGTCGCGCGCACCTCGACCAGTTCGTTACCGCGCTCTGGCCGGCTCGTGCGGCCACGCGCCGTGCGTACGCCCAGGCGCTGGCGCAACGCAACGCGTTGATCGGACGGCTGCGTGCCGGCTCCGCCTCGCAGGCCACGATCGACGCCTGGGACACCCAACTGGCCGAGGCGGGACTCGCACTGATGGCCGACCGGCGTGAGGCGGTCGCGATCACACGTGAGAGCTTCGCCGATACCTGTGAGCGGCTTGGGCTCGACGGCAGCCCGGAGATCAGGTATCGCCCGCGATCACACGCCGGCAGCGTGGGTGAGTTCGTCGAGGAACTGCGCGAGCGGCTCCACGCTGACGTCGAGCGCGGCTTCACAGAGCATGGACCGCATCGCGACGACCTTGCGATCACACGCGACGGGCGCTCGTTACGGACCTACGGCTCCCAGGGGCAGCAGCGACTCGGGCTGCTCGGACTGCTGCTGGCCGAGCGCCGCGTGATCGGAACGCTGCGACCTGCGGTGCCGCTGATGTTGCTCGACGACGTGATGAGCGAACTCGACCGTGAGCGCCGCGCCGCACTCGTCGAGCTGCTGGCCGACGGCGGCGGCCAGGCGCTGATTACGACGACCGACCTCGAGCATGTGCCCGGGGTCTTCGCTCCCGGCGTCGCCCGGATCGCGGTCGAGCACGGCACGCTCGCCGAAGACGTGACCGCGCACTCGGTCCAGCGATGAGCCCTCGCCGACGTTCACCGCGACCGATATCGGGTGCGCTCGATGCGGTCCGTGGCGGCTGGCAGCCGCCCTCACCACTTGGCCGCGCGCAGACCGCCTGGGATCAGATCGGCCGTGTCTGGGCAGAGGTGATCGGTGCCCACGGGCCCTACATCGTCGAGCGCACGAGCGTCGTCAGTCTGAAGGCCGGAGTGCTCACCGTGAGCTGCTCGGAGTCGGTCGTAGCCGACACCTTGCAGCTCGAATCGGAGCGTGTTTTGGAGCGGCTCAACAGTCAACTTGAGGGTGATCCCATCACCCGTCTGAAGTGCGTTACGGGGAGCCGTTGAGCGAGACCTCAAATAGCTGCTATTTGCAGGTAAAAAGCCAACGCCTCACGGGTCGGTAGGGGGTCGTTATGTGCTATTCTTCTGTACACCAAGCTTCGACGCCCCGGCACGCAGGAAGGCATCGCGTGGACGGGGCGTCTCAACGTCAGTCGGAGGATCGTTGACGAACGACGACGGCGCCGAGCGCCCAAATACACCGCAGAGCTACGACGCCGAGAACATCCAGGTGCTCGAGGGACTGGAAGCAGTCCGCAAGCGGCCCGGAATGTACATCGGCTCGACCGGCGAACGCGGGCTCCATCACCTCGTCTACGAGGTTGTTGATAACTCTGTTGATGAGGCGCTGGCAGGGCGCAATGACACTGTCGCGGTCACGATTCATCCCGACAACTCGGTCACGGTTGTCGATCGCGGCGCCGGGATCCCCGTCGCGACGATGGAGAAGGAGGGCAAGTCCGCGCTCGAGGTCGTGCTGACCGTGCTCCACGCCGGCGGAAAGTTCGGCGAGGGCGGCGGCTACAAGGTCTCCGGCGGCCTCCACGGCGTCGGCGTATCGGTCGTCAACGCGCTCTCGGAGCGGCTCGACGCGGAGGTTCGCCGCGACGGCTTCGTTTGGCGCCAGACGTACGAGCGCGGCGCTCCGCTGGCACCGATCGTCAAGGGCGAGGCGACCACCGAGCACGGCACGACGATCACGTTCCTGCCCGACGCCGACATCTTCGAGTCGCTCGACTTCAACTTCAAGACGCTCGAGGAGCGCCTGCGTGAGACGGCCTTCCTCACCAGGGACCTGCGCATCTCGATCGTCGACGAGCGCGGCGAGGGCGCCAGCGCCCAGTTCCACTACGAGGGCGGCATCACCGACTTCGTCCACTACCTCAACGAGACCAAGGAACCGATTCACAGCAAGGTGATCAGTTTCGAGGGCGATTCCGCCGAGGGCTCCGTCGAAGTGGCGATGCAGTGGAACGGCTCCTACCAGGAGTCGGTGTTCTCGTTCGCCAACAACATCAACACCCATGAGGGTGGTTCCCACCTCAGCGGCTTCCGCTCGGCGTTGACCGGAGTTATCAACAAGTACGCGCGCGACATCGGCGAGCTCAAGGAGAAGGACGAGAACCTCAGCGGTGAGGATGTCCGCGAGGGTCTCACCGCCGTCATCTCCGCCAAGCTGTCGGAGCCCCAGTTTGAGGGCCAGACCAAGACCAAGCTCGGCAACCCCGGCATGGCCGGAATCGTGCAGTCGATCGTCAACGCACGGTTGGCCGAATGGCTCGAGGAGAACCCCCAGGACGCCCGCCGCGTGATCCGCAAGGCCGTGTCCGCGGCGCAAGCGCGTGCGGCGGCCCGCAAGGCACGTGACCTGACGCGCCGCAAGTCGGTGCTCGGTAACTCGACACTGCCCGGCAAGCTGTCGGACTGCTCGGTCAAGGATCCCTCGCTCGCGGAGATCTTCATCGTCGAGGGCGACTCCGCCGGCGGCTCTGCCGTCGACGCGCGCGACCGCAACACGCAGGCGATCCTGCCGCTGCGCGGGAAGATCCTCAACGTCGAGAAGAGCCGCATCGACAAGGTGCTCGCCAACACTGAGATCCAGGCGCTGATCACGGCGATCGGCACCGGCGTGCGCGACGAGTTCGATATCGAGAAGGCGCGCTACCACAAGATCGTGCTGCTGACCGACGCCGACGTCGACGGTGCCCACATCCGCACACTCGCGCTGACCCTGCTGTTCCGTGAGATGCAGCCGCTGATCGAGGCCGGTTACGTGTACATCGCGAAGCCGCCCCTTTACAGGCTGACGCGCGGACAGAAGCACCGCTACATCGAGCGCGACTCGGAGCTCGAGGAGATTCTGCTCGGCGACAAGTTCGAAAAGATCGAGGTCACCGATCACGACGGCAAGCAGTTCAAACTGACCGAGGCGCGCTGGCAGCGGTTCACGCGTCTGCTCAAGCAGTACCAGGGCTGGGCGGCGGCGCTGCGGACGGCGCACGGACAGGGAGTCGTCTCGTTCATGCAGCAGGCGCGCCTGCTCGAGGGTGGCGTTACGACGCTCGACGCATTGCGCACGCACCTCGCGGCGAACGCGACACCCAACGGTCACGCTTACACGACCGACCTGCTGTCCGAGGATCCGTTCGAGATCGTGGTCAAGACGATCGAGACCAAGACCGGCATGGCGACCACCCACCATGTGCGGCGCGCGGTGCTCGATGCCAATGAGTACACGCGCCTGGCGCACGTGCACGAGGACCTCGCGGGGCTCGTCGGAAGCCCTCCGTTTCACATCAAGCTCGGCGAGAACGCGTTCGACGCGGTCTCGTTCGAGGAGCTGCGCGAGGGGATCCTCGAGGTCGCCCAGAAGGGTGTCTCGTACTACCGCTTCAAGGGTCTCGGCGAGATGGACCCCGACGAGTTGCGCGAGACCACCATGGATCCGGCTTCGCGCACGCTCGTGCAGGTAACGATGGAGGACGCGAGCGCGGCCGACCGCGTGTTCTCGATGCTGATGGGCGATCAGGTCGAACCGCGGCGTCAGTTCATCGAAGAGAACGCCCGCCTCGTCAGCAACCTGGACGTATAGAAGGGACTTGTAGATGGCCACGATTGACACCCTCGGCGGCGGCAACATCGAGCCTCGCGCGCTCGAGGAGGAGATGCGCTCGGCGTACCTCGACTATGCGATGTCGGTCATCGTCGGGCGCGCGTTGCCCGACGTGCGCGACGGCCTGAAGCCCGTCCATCGTCGCGTGCTGCACGTGATGAACGAGAACGGTCTGCAGCCCAATCGCAAGCACGTCAAGTGCGCGCAGATCGTCGGCGACGTGATGGGCAAGTACCACCCGCACGGCGACAGCGCGATCTACGACACGCTCGTACGTCTCGCCCAGAGCTTCTCGATGCGCTACAAGCTCGTCGACGGCCACGGCAACTTCGGCAACATCGACGGCTGGCCGGCGGCCGCCATGCGCTACACCGAGGCGCGCCTGGAGAAGCTCGCGACCGAGATGTTGCGCGACATCGACCAGGACACGGTCGATTTCGTCCCGACCTACGACGGCAACACACGCGAGCCCGTTGTGCTGCCCGCGCGCTTCCCGAACCTGCTCGTCAACGGCAGCTCCGGCATCGCCGTCGGCATGGCGACCAACATCCCGCCGCACAACCTACGCGAGGTCATCGCCGCGACGATCGCCTATATCGACGACCCATCGATCGAGCTCGAGGGTCTGATGCAGCACCTCAAGGGCCCCGACTTCCCGACGGCCGGAACGATTCTCGGCCGCGACGGTATCCGCGACGCCTACGCGACCGGCCGTGGCAAGGTCCGGATGCAGGGCAAGGCTCACATCGAGCCGATCGGTCAGGGCAAGGAGGCGATCATCGTCACCGAGCTGCCCTACCAGGTGCGCAAGGGCGGCGACGGCGGCCTGATCGAAAAGCTGAGCCATCTCGTCGAGGAGAAGAAGATCCCGGAGATCAGCGATCTCCGCGACGAATCGGACCGCCGCGGCATGCGGATCGTGATCGAGCTCAAGCGCGAGGCGATCCCGAAGGTTGTCCTCAACAAGCTCTACAAGCACACGCCGCTGCAGACGACGTTCGGCGTCAACATGGTCGCGCTCGTCGACAACGTGCCGCACACGCTCTCCCTGCGCGAGGTGCTCGGTCACTACGTCGACCACCAGCGCGAGGTCATCGTCCGCCGTACCAAGTTCGAGCTGCGCCAGGCCGAGGCTCGCGCCCACATACTCGAGGGGTTGCTGATCGCGCAGGACAACCTCGACGAGGTCATCGCGCTGATCCGCGGATCACGCGATCCCGAGCAGGCACGTCTCGGACTGGTCGAGCGCTTCGAGCTCACGGTGATCCAGGCCGAGGCGATCCTGCAGTTGACGCTGCGTCGCCTGACCGCACTCGAGGCCGACAAGATCAAGCAGGAGCACGCCGACCTCACCGAGCGGATCGCCGAACTGCGCGACATCCTCGGTGACGAGACGAGGGTCTACGGGCTTATCAAGGACGAGCTCTCGGAGATCGCCGAGACCTACGGCGACGAGCGCCGCACGCTGATCACCCATGCCGAGGGCGAGATCGACATCGAGGATCTGATCGCCGACCAGCAGATGGTCATCTCGATCACGAACTCCGGCTACATCAAGTCGCTGCCACTCTCGACCTATCGCCAGCAGCGCCGCGGCGGCGTCGGCATCAACGGGATGGACACGAAGGAAGACGACTACATCGAGCACCTATTCGTGACCTCGACGCATGACTTCCTGCTGTTCTTCACCAACCGTGGCAAGGTCTATCGGCTCAAGGTCTATGACCTGCCCGAGCAGTCACGCACCGCGCGCGGTCGCGCCCTGGTCAACCTGCTGCCGCTGCGCGAAGGCGAGCGCGTGCAGTCCGTGCTCAACACGCGCGACTTCACCGAGGGCAAGTTCCTCGTGTTCGCGACCCGCAAGGGCATGATCAAGAAGACGGCGTTCCTCGCCTACAACACGCCGATCAAGGCCGACGGGATCATCGCGATCAACATCCGTGATGACGACGAGCTGATCGCGGTCCGTAAGACCAGCGGTGACGACGACATCATCATGGTCTCGCGCTCCGGTCAGGCATCGCGCTTCCGTGAGAGCCAGGTTCGCGGCATGGGTCGCGACACCTCGGGCGTCCAGGGCATGAACGTCAAGGCCAAGGGCAACGCCGTGCTGGCGATGGATGTCGCCCGTGACGACCAGGAGCTCCTGGTCGTGACCGAGAACGGCTACGGCAAGCGCACGCTGATCTCCGAGTACCCGGTCAAGGGCCGCGGGACGATGGGCGTCAAGACGATTCAGCTCACCGAGAACAAGGGCGCGCTCGCCGGCGCGCTGGTCGTGCGCGAGCACGATGAGCTCGTGTTCATCTCCCAGAACGGCTTGGTCCAGCGCACCTCGGTGCGGGGCATCAGCCGCTATGGCCGCGCCTCCCAGGGCGTGCGCGTGATGAACATCCGTGACAACGATCAGGTCAGCGCTGTGGCGCTGGTGGCCGAGTCCGACTCACCAGAAGCGGAGCTCATCGAAGGTGAGGTGCCCGCTGGCGGCGAGCTTCCGGACGGCGCGCCCGCGGACGACCTCACCGGAGGCGTGATCGCGATCGCTGATGACGGCCCCGTAGACACTGAGGCCGACTTCGCCGACGATGACCGCGCGGACGACGAGTTCGGCGACACCACCGAAGACGACGCCGACGAGTAGTCGCCGTCGGCGCGGCCCTCAGGCGGCGTAGCGCTGGGCCGCTCGTGCGCGAGCGCGAGCGGCCACGACCTCGCGGTCACGCGGGGGCGCCGACGTCTCGAGGTCTCCGAGCAGGTGCGCAGAGATATGGGCGATCTCCTGGACGGCGCGGTGAAACGCCTCCTCATTGGCCTTCGACGGCTTCGTGAAACCGCTGATCTTGCGCACGTACTGCAGCGCCGCGGCCTCGATCTCATCGCTGGAGGCCGGTGGATCGAAGTTGTAGAGGGTGCGGATGTTTCTACACATACGCTCAGCCTACACCTGGTCTTTTTGGGGGGTGGTGGTGGTCTTGGGATCGGGAGTCCTTCTCGGGAGCCGAACCGTTGTACGGATGAATCAAAGGGGCGACAGTTGCAGCGTCTCCCTCCGAAGGACTCCCGATCCCAAGACCCGATGCCGATCAGGGCGGTGAGGCCTCGCTGGACGCTGGAGTGGTGGCGGCGTCATCGACGCTTCAGTCCACCGCCCCGCCAAAAGATGCGCAGGAGTCATGGAGGGCGTGGTGTCGACGGCACCGGCCCTCCCATGTCGGCTGGCGACTCCCACCCCACCACCACAACAACCGCAACAACTTAAACACGAAGGGCGCCGTCGACACGGCGCCCTTCGCTGCTACTTAGCTGGCATCGCTGCTCTTGACACGTCCTCGCCGAAGGGACCAGATCGGCACCAGGAGCAGTGGTGTCACGGTGGGACTCCGCCTAGGGCGGTCAGCTATCCGACCTAGTGGCCGAACACCTCCAGGGTCCCGCAAGTACTGTCAGACAGGTGGACCACCTCCTTTCTCTGGTAATCCATACCTTACAACTCTCAGCGGCGAACCTCTCCTAAATTCGGGTCGCGCCCGACGCCGAAGCGGCCGCAGCGAGCAAACTGTGCACGTCGGCGGCGAGTTGCTTGGAACGGTGCCGCGGGTCAGGCAGCGAGCGAGTCGGTCGCCGTTCCCGCGAGGTACTGCTTCCAAGTCGCGGGGATCCGCGGGCTGGCGACCTGGATGAAGATGTCTGGGTTCGGCGTGCGCGGCGAGCGCGCGAGCGCCATGCCGGCCTGACGCGGCAGTGAGTCGCCCTTGCGGCGGTTGCAGGGCGCACAGGCCGCGACGATGTTGTCCCAGGTCGAGCCGCCGCCCTTCGAGCGCGGTACGACGTGGTCGACGGTGAGTTGCTGGCGCGAGCCGCAGTACTGGCAGGTCCAGTCATCGCGCGCGAACACGGCGCGGCGCGTGATCTTGCGACGGTGGGTGTCGCGCGGAACCTTGACGTAGGTCACCAGGCGGATCACCGCCGGGCGCGTCAGCGTCGAGTTCGCCGAGTGGAGCTGGCGCTCGGTCTGTTCGACGACCTCGGCCTTCTCCTTGAGGAGCAGGACGACAGCTCTGCGAACCGTGCAGACGTTGATCGGTTCATACGTTGCATTCAGAACGAGCACCCGGCCACCATCAGGTCCGCGTCGATGGTGCTCAGGGAGCGACGCGGACCGTGGCGGGACTGGTATCGGAGAGCCCATCGCAGCGATAAGTCTACTCGGCTCACGGACAAGTGAAGTCAAGAACGCGTGAAGATGCAGCCAAAAACGGTGCATCGCCAGAGCCCTGTAGCTACGGACTTTTCAATGGTCCCACCACGGGGATTTTGTTGCGCGCATCAAGATCCCGATGCACCCGCCGATGCCCGGCTCGGGACAGCTCGGCACAGGGAGTCCGAGGAAGGAGGTTGCCATTCATGGATGACAGCGGGCTGCAGGCGAAGCTCAGACACGAAGGTCAGGTGCTCGGATCCGACGCGATGCCCGCGCCGGGAGTGGTGCGTCTCGGCAGCACGCTCTATCAGCGCCGCGCCGAGGTCATCCGCCGCAGCGAGGAGCTCAACCGCTCCGCCAGCGCCCAGCTCGATGCCGCCGCGCACGCGCGCGTCGCGCGCGATCGAGGTCTCCACCGAGGCCTTCCTTCGCTCGGTGGATGAGCTCAAGATCGAGACGATCGATCGCGGAGGGCATCGACGACCAGGCGCGGCTCTCGCGATTGCAGGCCGAACGCTGCGATGTCGGCCGGGGCTTCCTGTTCGCGCGCCGATGGAGGCCGACCAGTGCCGCGAGTTCGTCGAGCGCTGGGCGACAAGCGGGGCGCTAGGCCGCCGGGAACGAGCCCAGCGTCCGTAGAACGTTGACGCGCGCGCGCAGGCCGCTGAGCGCGTCGATCACCTGAGCGTCGGTCTCGCGGCCGTCGAGGTCGGCGAAGAACATGTAGCGGCCGAGTCCCGCACGCAAGGGGCGGGACTCGATGCGGGTCAGGTTGACCCCCCGGAACGCCAGCTCCGAGAGGCAGCTGACGAGCCAGCCGGGTGACTCGGTCCCTTCGCCCCAGAAGACGATCGCGGTCTTCCAGGCGGCGTCGCCCGGGGTTGCAAGCCCGGGCACGCCCGCCTCGGTACCCTCGGCTGCCAGCCAGACGAAGCGGGTCTGGTTGCCGCTGACATCCTCGATCCCCGGCGCGAGCACGACGCAGTCGTAGAGCTCGGCGGCCAGCCGCGTACCGATCGCCGCCCAGCGGTGACGGATGCGTTCGGTCACGAGCCGAACCGCCTCCGCGGTCGAGCTGGCGGTCATGACCCTCGCCTCGGGCAGATTCGCACGGAGGTAGTCCCGGCACTGCGCGGTTGCCTGCGGGTGCGAGATCACCACCTCGATCTCCCGTAGCGGGAGCAGCTCCTGGGCGATCAGGCACTGCTCGACGCCGAGCACGGTCTCGCCGACGACACGGACATGTTCCGCGTCGAACACCAGCGCGTCGAGCGTGATGTTCACCGAGCCCTCGAGTGAGTTCTCGATCGGCACGACGGCGCGCTCGACGCGCCCGTCGCGGACCGCGAGCACGGTGTCGTGAATCGTCTCCTGCGAGAGCAGCTCGAGTTTGTCGGCGGCGGGGGCGCTCAGCACAGCGGCCTGGGTGAAGGTCCCTTCGGGACCCAGGTATCCGACACGCATCGGCTGTCAGCTCGCCGTCGGGGTCGGCTCGCCGCCGCTTGCGCCGGTGGCCGGTTCCAGCGCCAGTCGCACGGCCTCGCTCTCCTCCGGGGAGAGCTCGAGCTCGGGCTGGCCGTTGCGGATCTGCTTGGCGTAGAGGCGCGCGGTGTCGCGGTGATGGATCGAGGACAGCACGATCCCCGACCGGCTCGCGTCGAGCAGCGCGATCGAGGTCGACTGCCGCCCGGACATCTCGCCATAGGCGTCATAGCGCACCAGCGCACGATGCGCCACGACCCCGTCGAGACGTGTCTCGGCGTGGTCCATGCGGCGGTCGAGGCGGGTGCCGAAGTCCTCCACGTACTGCGCCAGCGTCTCGAACGAGGACTGCAGATGTGCGGCGTGCGCGACGAGGTCACGCGCGCCATCGCCCAGCACGGCGCGCTGTGCAGCCCTGAGTTTGCGCATCGCCACCGTCAACCCGATCGACCACCCGACCGAGACCACAGCCACCGCCCCTGAGGCGACGGCGACGATCCCGGCTGTGGTGTGCAGGTTGTCCACAGATGGAATATAAGGGTCTGTCTGACCCTAAGCCGCTTGCCAGCGGTTCGATCACCCGAGGCGACCACGCGCCAGATCAGGTGAAGGTGACGTCGTAGGTCGCGGTGTTGTTTGTCAGGTTCGACTCGCCCGGGACCTTGTCGACCGTTGCGACCACCTGGTAGGGCCCGGTGGTCGGGGTCGACGGCAGCGTCACATTGCAGTTGCCCGTCTGCTGCGGATAGGTCTCCGCGATCGTGCCCGTGCCCTCGTCGGAGAGCGAGACGATCTTGACTGAGCAGCCGACCTGGAACTCATCGAAGTTGCCGCCGTTGGTCACGCTCAGCACCCACTTGCGTGCATCGGAGGCCTTGATCGTGTTGGTCACACCGGCCTGCAGCGCGATGCCGCCGACGGTGACCGTGCCGAGGCTGTGACCGTGCAGGCCGGGTTGGTCGTTGTTGGCGTTGGCCGCGGCGGTTGACTGCTGCGCGCCGATCTTGTCGGCGATCCAGGTCTGATCGAGCCAGCCCAGGTCCGGGATCACCTGGTCGCCGTTGATCTGCTGCTCGCCCGTGCCGCTGCCGATCGGGATGCCGGCCGCGTTCAGGGCCTTGGCGATGTCGATCGTGACGACCGTCTTGTAGAGCACGTCGGATGTGTAGAGCTGCGAGGTGCCCTGTGAGATCTGGTAGACGGCGTCCTTGCTGGTGGCCTTGCTCGCGGCCTGCTGGGCGTTGTCGGCGATCAGCAGGAGCGCCTGCTGGCGCAGCTCCATCACGGTTAGGAGTGCTGCCTGCGCTGGTGCCAGCTCGCTGGGGGCATGGAGTCCCTTGGCCTTGGTCAGGTCATTGCGCGCATTGGTTTCGTAGGTCGCGAGATCCTGGTTGGTCGCGGTCCCGCTCAAGCTGCCGCTCTCGAGTCCCTTCGCCCCCAGCGCGTTCTGGGCGTTCGTGGTCGATCCCTTGATCAGCTGATAGACGCTGGCGTTGTAGTTCTTCAGCGCGCCGCTGTTCCCGCCCGAGCCGGCCAGCAGCACCGCGATCACGATGATGATGACGACGATCACGCCGACTGCTATGAGCCGGCGTGTCTGCACTTCCTGCTCGTGTTGGCTGCGAGGCGGCCGCCCCGATCCGCCGGGCGGACGGCCAGAGCGCGCACGCGGCGAACCTACGGCACGTTGGCGTCTCGTCTCCTGGCGGGGTTGCGGCTCGTCGGCCTCGTCGAAGAACGACAAGTGGTTTTCCTGCTCCTTGCGGGGTCTTTAAGAGGTCCCCAGTAATAGCGGCTATTCCATGGCGTCGGCAACTTCGCAAGCAGCCGTGCAAGCATCGTCTCAAAGCGAGCTTCTGCGCAGGGACGGGCGCGGACGGTCCGAACACCTATTAACACGTGAGAGCGAGCCAGCTTCCGACCAACGCCCTCGACGACGAGCAGACGGTCGTCAACGCCTCACGCGCCGGCACCCGCGGCGATTCGCGCGGGCAGCCGGCCCGCGGGCCGCGGACCCGCCGCATCACCGCGGAGGCTCCGGCCGAACCCACACTGGTGATGGATCGCTACCGGCTGGGCAAGCGCCTGGGCAGCGGCGCCTTCGGCACGGTCTGGTCGGCTCGCGACGAGCGCCTCGACCGTGATGTGGCCGTCAAGGTGCTTCCCCGCGAACGCGTGATCCACGCCCGCTTCGAGCGCGAGGCGCGCGCCGCCGCTCGCCTCCAGCATCCGGCGATCGTCACTCTCTATGAGGCGGCCGTCGACGACGAGGGCGCCTACCTGGTCTCAGAACTGGTGCGCGGCCGCACGCTCGACGTTCTGCTCGAGCAGGGCAAGCTCTCCGACCGCGAGATCCGCGAGATCGGTGTCTCGCTCTGCGACGCTCTCGCCCACGCGCACAGCCAGGGCGTCATCCATCGCGACGTCAAGCCGTCCAATGTCCTGGTGCCGAGCAGGACTTCGGGCTCCGGCGACCGTGCCAAGCTGACCGACTTCGGCGTTGCGCACGTGGTGGGCGGGGCGACGCTCACGCACACCGGCGACGTCGTCGGGACGCTCGCCTACATGGCGCCCGAACAGGCCGATGGTCGCGAGGTCGGGCCCGAGGCCGACCTCTATTCGCTGGCGCTGGTGCTGTATGAGGCGCTGACAGGCGTCAATCCCAAGCAGGGCCGGCGACAGCGTCGCGACAGCTTCGTGCCGCCGCTGCGACGTCAGCGCCGCGAGCTCAGCCGCAGGCTGGCGGCCGGCATCGACCTGGCGCTGCGCCCGCGTCCCTACGACCGCGGTGGCCTGCTCGATCTCCGCGCGGCGTTGCTGGACTCGCTCGACGAGGCCGACGACACACCGGGTGTGGTCGCGCCCGGCTGGCGCGGTGGCGAGGATGACGACACCCGGGCGTACGACGAGGCCGGGCCCGAGTGGCGCGAGCACGATTACGGCGACGCTCCGCGCCTGCGCATGTCCGGTGCCGGCGGGCGGTTTGCTCGCACCGGTGCTGGCCCGCTGGCCAGCACCCTTGGCGGGGTCGTCGGTGCGTCGTGGCTGCCACGCGCCGCCAACGCCGCCGGCGCCGGGCTCGGCGCCGCCTGGCTGTGGACCCACCTCTGGCACGACTCACAGGTGCCGCCGGCGGTCGTGGCCCTTGGCGCAGCGGTGATCGGGCTGGTGTTGCCGCTGGTCGGATCACTGCTGACCGCGGTGGCGCTCGGGGCCGTCTCGCTCGCGGGCGCACTGCCCGCGGTGGTCGCACAGGTGGGCTACGGCTGGTGGCAGCGGGCGCTCTTCGCCGCGGCCGGCCTGGCCGCGCTGGTCGCCGTCTCACGCGCGGCGCACCACAACCTGTTCTGGCTGCCGGCCCAGATTCCACCGCATCGCACACTCGAACTGGCCGCCCTCGGCGTCTGGGGCGCGGGCGCCGCGCTGCAGCCGTTCCTGCGCGTGAGTCGTTTTCCCCTGCTCGAGCTGATCTTGTGCATCATCTGGTCGGCCGCGCTTGTGGTCGGCCTCGAGGCGGTGGGTGTGAAAGCTCCGGTCGGCGAACTGCCGGGCGCGCTACTTGGCACCGCGATCGTTGCTTGGCAGCCGGTCCTGGCGATGATTGGTGAAACCCGCTCCGCGGCGGGTATTAGGTGACCTCATAGTGGCGTTTCGTAGCATGAGTGGTTGGACACGCAGGATCTCATCCATCCATCGAATAAGGCCTGCAAAACCTGATGCCCGTCCTCAAGAGCCTCGAGAGCATGATCGCCGGAGTAGTCGAAGGCACGTTCAGTCGTGTCTTCCGTTCGGAGGTACGTCCGGTGGAAATTGCGCGCAAGCTGGCGCGCGAGATGGAGGACCACCAGTACGGAACGCTGTCACGGACCTACGTGCCCAACGAGTACCGGGTCTACCTGTCGCCGCGCGACCGCGACCGCTTCGGTTCGTATGAGGATGCGCTGGCCGATGAGTTGGCGGGCTACCTGCTCGAGCACGCCCGCCGCGAGCGCTTTGCGCTGCTGTCGCGGCCGGTGATCGAATTCGAGACCGATGATCGCCTGCGTCTGGGGGAGTTCGGCATCGAGACGGCCGTCGTGGCGCCGGAGGACGAACCCGAGCCCGCCTACACCTCCGACCCCGAGCCCGTGGGGCGCACGATGGTCTTCAGCGCCGCCAAGCGCATCGCGGAGCCGCTCGAGGAGAGCGCCACAGTTCGCCAGCAGCGCGCGCTGCTGATCTACGGCGGGCGCCGCCTGATGGTAGGTCCGCGAGGCGCCACACTGGGGCGCAGCCGCGACTGCGAGATCGTGATCGACGACGCGAACGTCTCCCGGCAGCACGCCGAGGTGCGTCCGCGTGGCGGTGCCTGGGTGCTCAGCGATCTCGGCTCCACCAATGGCACGCGCCTGAATGGCCGCACACTGGGCGGTCCGGAAGTCGTACGCCCGGGCGATGAGATCGAGGTCGGCTCGTCCGTGATCACCTTCGAGCTCGAGTAACCTCGGCCACCGCGAAGAATGCTGCAGCCAGTCTCCGTAGGACTCAAGTTCGGGTTCCTGATCGTTCTCTACCTGTTCCTGGTGTGGGTCGCGTTCAGCACGCTGTTCGATCTGCGCCGCGGGTTCGGAGGCCGCCGCGACGCCGCAGCGCCACTCGGCGAGGCGACCAGCATCCACCAGACCGTGGATCCGCTGGCGGTGCTGGAGGGCGACTTCGAGCCGAGGCTCGTCGTCGATCATGCCGAGGGCCACTCGCCCGGGGTCGCCTATGACCTCATGGACCCGGTCACGCTCGGCCGTGGGAATGTCGAGCTCAAGCTCGAGGACTCCTTCGCCTCGTCACGCCACGCTCAGATCATGCGCCAGGGCCGGATCGTCGTGATCGAGGACCTCGGCTCCACGAACGGCACCTACCTGAACGGCGAGATGCTCACCGGCCCCCAGCCGCTGCACGACGGAGACCGCATCCGCATCGGCGACTCCGAGTTCACCTACTTCCAGTAACGATGCTGAGAGCCGCAGAGACGATCGTAGTCACCGATGTCGGCCGCCAGCGCCGGGACAACGAGGACTCGAGCTACGCGAGCTCGCCGGTGTTCGTGGTCGCCGACGGCATGGGCGGAGCCCAGGCCGGCGAGGTCGCCTCGCAGATGGTCGTCGAGGAGTTCAGCGCCGGGCTGCCGGAGGACGGCTCGCCCGAGGAGCGGCTCTCGGTCGTCATCCAGAAGGCAAACCAGGAGATTCACGCCCGCTCGCGCAGCGACGCCGCCAGCGCCGGGATGGGGACCACGGTCACGGCCGCCTACCTCGACGAGGACGCCGTCGTGCTGGCGCACGTCGGCGACAGTCGCGGTTACCTGCTGCGCGACGGGGAGCTCTCGAGGCTGACCGAGGACCACTCGCTTGTCGAGGAGCTGCTGCGCGGTGGCAAGCTCACCGAGGAGGAGGCGCTCGAACATCCGCAGCGGTCGGTGATCACGCGCGCTCTGGGGATCGAGCCGATCGTCGAGATCGACACCTGGACCTACCCGCTGCACTCCGGGGATGTCGTGCTGCTCTGCAGCGACGGGCTCACCTCGATGCTGAGCGAGCAGCGGGTGCAGGAGGTCCTGGTCGAGGGGCCGGACCTGGCGCAGGCGGGCCGTCGCCTAATCGCCGAGGCCAACGCCGCGGGCGGACGCGACAACATCACGGTCGTGCTGTTCCGCGTGGAGCTCGCCTCTGACGCGGAGCCGGTCGTCGAGCAGCCGACGATCATCGCGCCTGCCGGCTCGCTGCCGACGACGCAGCCCGCTCACGCGGAGCTCGCGCCGCGGCCGGCCAGGCACGCGCGGGTGCAGGGCTGGAAGCGGCCGCACATGCCGGCGGGTTTTGTGGCGCCGGCCCAGAGGCAACGCCACTTCGGCGTGCTCGGCAAGAGCATCGCATTGCTGACGGCGCTGCTCGTCGTCCTCTGCCTGGTGGGAGGCGGCGGGTATCTGGCCAGCCGTCAGCTGTATTTCCTCGGCACCAACCACCAGGGCACCGTCGTCGTCTACCGCGGCTTCCCGTATTCGCCGCTCGGGATCCCGCTGTATGAGACCTTCTACGTCTCCGGGGTGCCGGCCTCGACGATCCCGGCCGATAGGCGCTCGGTGTGGCTCAACCACGCGATGCGCGACCAGACGAACGCGATCAACATGATCAACGAGCTGGAGCTCGGCCGGATCATCAAATGAGGGCGAGAAACTGGGAGCTGTTCGGCCTGATTCCGGCGGCGCTGCTGGTATCGGCGGGGTTCGCGGCGGTCTACATCCAGCGCTCGAACCACCTCTCGACCGTGTCCCTGGTCTACGGCGGGCTGTTCCTCGGGCTCTGCGTCGTGGCCCACATCTTCATCCGCGTCACGCTGCCCTACGCGGACCCGTTCATCTTCCCATTGGTCGCGGTGCTGGCGTGCTTCGGGGTGGTCATGGTGTACCGGATCGACGGTGCGACGATGGCGCGCCAGCAGGCCCAGTGGTTCGTGCTCGGGCTGGTCCTATTCGCCGCAACGGTGCTGTGGTTCAGGGATTACCGCAAGCTCGAGAACTACCGCTACCTGATCATGCTCGGCTCGCTGGTGCTGCTGGTGTTGCCCCGGATCCCGCACTTCGGCGTCGAGAGCGGCGGCGCCTATGTCGCGGTGCATCTGCCCGGGATCACCTTCCAGCCGATCGAGTTCGGCAAGGTCGGGCTTGTCATCTTTCTCGCCTCCTACCTCCGCGACCACCGCCAGGCACTCGCCTCCGGACGCAAGATCCTCGGCTACCGGATCCCGCCGCTCAAGCACCTGGGTCCGTTGCTGGTGCTGTGGGGAGCGGCGATGCTGGCGCTGATCGTGATCAAGGACATCGGCTCGTCGCTGATGTTCTACGGCGCGCTGCTGGCGATCATCTACGTCGCCACCGATCGCATCTCCTTCGTGGTTGTCGGGGTACTCCTGTTCGCGGGGGGAGCGTGGTATCTGGGCACGCACATTCAGCACATCGACGCGCGTGTCGAGGACTGGCTGCACCCGTTCCAGTACCGGGTATACACAGCGCCGCTGGGTTCCTATCAGCTGGCCAACGCACAGTTCACGATGGCGGCCGGCGGCCTCTTCGGCCAGGGGTTCGGGCAGTCGATGATCACGATCCCCGGAACGCAGAGCCAGTTCGTCCCGTTCCCGGACACCGACATGATCTACTCGATCATCACAGGCGATCTGGGACTGTTCGGGAGCGCCGGCCTGCTGTGCGTCTACGTGATGTTCGTGGGGCGTGGCTTCAAGGCCGCGATGCTGGCGCGCGACTCGTTCTCGAAGCTGCTCGCCATCGGCCTCTCGTCGGTCGTGGCGCTGCAGGTGTTCGTGATCGTCGGCGGCGTCACCCGCGTGATCCCGCTGACCGGTGTGCCATTGCCGTTCGTCTCATACGGCGGCTCCTCGATCCTCGCCAACTTCGTCCTGATCGCGCTACTGCTGCTGATCTCCGATCGCGCGCGCCGGCCGGCGTCGGCGCTATGAGAGGCACTCGGAGCCGCTGATGAACAACTCGATCGTGCGTCTCTTCGGGGTCGTGATCCTGATGTTCACGGTGCTCGTCGTGTGGACCTCGCGCTGGACCGTGTTCAGCGCCACGGCGCTGAACGACAACCACCTGAACAGCCTCTCCTACTACGCCTCGCTGAAGGTCAAGCGCGGCACGATCTATGCCGCCGACGGGCACACGGTGCTGGCCAGGTCGGTCAAGCGGGCGGGCGGAACGTGGAAGCGGGCGTACCCCCAGGGCTCGTTGTACTCGCAGATCGTCGGCTACTACTTCCCTGAACTCGGTCAACCGCCGACCGGCCTCGAGGCGGCCAGCAATGCCTCGCTGAAGGGCCTGCAGAGCCCGCTCACGAACCTGTTCGGCTCGTTCAACGGCACCGCCACCGTCGGTGACGACGTCTATACGACGATCGATCCGACGGCCCAGAAGCTGGCACGCCAGCTGCTCGAGCACGCGGTCACAGCCTATGGCGCCACCTCGGGCTCGGTCGTCGCGATCGTCCCTCAGACCGGTGCGGTCAAGGTCATGTACTCGGTGCCGAGCTACAACGACAACAAGCCCAGCGCCAAGTGTCTGCTGCCAAATTGCAGCCAGTTCTTCAACGCTCTGCAGGGTGGCTATCCACCCGGCTCGACGTTCAAGCTCGTCACCACCACGGCGGCGCTCGACAGCGGCAAGTTCACGCCGGACTCGATCTTCAGCGGCAACTCACCGGTGACTGTGTCGGGTCACTCACTGGAGAACGACGGCAACGCCAGCTACGGCCAGGTGACGCTCACCGACGCCCTCACGAACTCGATCAACACGGTCTACGGGCCGCTTGGCCTGACCCTCGGGTCCAAGCTGATGCAGAGGTACATGGACCGCTATGGCTTCTACGCGGTGCCGCCACTGGATTTCCCCGCGAACCAGCTGAGCATCAGCGGTGAGTACTTCGGTCCCGGTTCGTGCTTTCACAACAAGCACACGTTGCTGCTGCGGGTCACGAACTCGTGCGTGGATCTGGGACGCACCGCGATCGGGCAGGCGAACCTGGCCGTGACCCCACTGCAGATGGCGATGGTCGTCTCCACGATCGCCAACAACGGCAAGCTCATGCAGCCGCGGCTGGTCAGCAAGGTGGTCAACAACGCGGGCCAGACGGTGCGGGCGAACTCTCCCCAGGAGGACGACCAGGTGATGTCGTCGAAGGTGGCGGGCGAGCTGCAGGTGATGATGCGGAAGGTCGTGGAGGAGGGCACAGGCACATCCGCGAACCTCGAGGGCCTCAACATAGGCGGCAAGACCGGGACCGCTTCGACGGGTGGCACCCGCAACGGCCAGCCGCTCGATGACGCCTGGTTCGTCGGCTTCCCCGAGGGGAACCCGAAGATCGCGGTCGCGGTCGAGCTGACCAACATCGAAAACGGCTTCGGCGGCACCTACGCTGCTCCGATCGCCGCACAAGTGATAAAGACTCTCCTAGCGGAACATCAATGAGCGAATTCGAGTCTGGGCACATCATCGACGGGCGCTACCGGGTGCTTCATCGCCTCGGTGCGGGTGGTATGGCGGACGTCTACCTGGCACAGGATGAGCAGCTCGACCGCGAGATCGCGCTGAAGCTGTTGCACCGCCGCTTCGCCGAGGACCCGGGCTTCGTCGAGCGCTTCCGCCGTGAGGCGCAGGCGGCCGCGTCGCTGCAGCATCCCAACGTCGTCAGCGTCTTTGACCGTGGCAGCTTCGAGGGCACCTACTACATCGCGATGGAATACCTCGAGGGGCGCACGCTCAAGCGTCTGATCCGCGAGGAGGCGCCGCTCGAGCCCAGGCGTGCGATCGACCTCACCGAGCAGATGCTGAAGGCGGCACGCTTCGCACACCGCCGCGGCGTAATCCACCGCGACCTGAAGCCGCACAACGTGATCGTCGACCCAGGCGACCACGTCAAGGTGACCGACTTCGGCATCGCCCGCGCCGGCGCCTCCGACATGACCGAGACCGGCTCGATCATGGGCACCGCGCAGTACCTCTCGCCCGAGCAGGCGCAGGGCCATGCCGTCAGCGCCCCCAGTGACCTGTACTCGATCGGAATCGTGCTCTACGAGATGCTCACGGGACGCGTCCCCTTCGACGGCGAGTCGCCCGTCTCGATCGCCCTCAAGCACGTCTCCGAGGCACCGGTGCCGCCGAGTCACATCAACCCTGAGATTCCGCCTGCGCTCGAACAGGTGGTGCTGTGGGCACTCAACAAGGATCCGGCCGATCGCCCTGCGGATGCCGACGAATTCATCATGGCGCTCGAGCAGGTCCGAGAGTTGCTCGCCGCACCGCCCGGTGAAGCGACGGCGAGCATGCGCGCGATTCCCGCGGGCGGGGCGATGATCCCGACCGGCGGCTACCAGCCGACCAGCGTGATGCCTTCGGAGGCCGCGGGCGCCTACCACGGAGCAGTCGGCGTCACCTACAACGGGGACCGGCTCGACCGCTACGACGACGATCGGCACGACGACCGGGGCGGCGGCTCGAACGTATGGGCGTGGATCGTCGTGCTGCTGCTGCTGATCCTGATCGGCGGCGGTGTCGCCGTGTTCCTGCTGACGCGGCCGAAGAAGGCGCTCGTGCCCACGGTCGTGAACCTGCAGCTGGGCCAGGCCCGGCAGGAGGTTCAGAGCGCCGGCTTCACGGCGAATCCGTTCCCGGAGATCTCCAGCAAGCGCGTCAACGAGGTGATCGCGCAGAGCCCGCTCGGCCAGACGCGCCTCAAGGACGGTTCGAGCGTCACGCTGACCTACTCGACCGGCCCCGGCAACACGACCGTGCCGACCGTCTCCCAGGACACTCCGGCGGCCGCCCGGGCGCAGCTCCAGAACAACGGGCTCAAGGTGCTGAAGGTGCAGACCCAGCAGTCCTCGAGCATCCCACAGGGACAGGTGATCGGAACCAACCCGCAGGCGGGCGCGAGTGTCTCCAACGGCACCGCTGTGGTGCTGATCGTGAGCTCGGGCATCGCCCTGCCCAACGTGGTCAACGAAAGCTACGGTGACGCGCAGGCGGCGCTTTCGAACTTCACCAACCAGGGCACACAGCTGATCACCAAGTACCAGACGACCACCACCGCGCAGCCGGACACCGTCGTCAGCCAGTCGCCCCAGCCGGGCCAGCCGCTGCCCAAGGGCGGCGTGATCACGCTGACGGTCGCCAAGGCGCCGACCACGGTGCACATGCAACGGGTGGTGGGCTACACGCCCGCGGCCGCCGTGAACGAGCTGAACAGCCTCGGCCTGAATGCCAATCAGGTCCCGAAGGTCACGCACAACCCGAACATGGTGGGGCTCGTGGTCAAGCAGTACCCGACCTCCAACATGACCGTCAAGAAGGGCTCGATCGTCACCATCTACGTGGGGCAGGCGCCCAGCGGCACCACCTCGACGAGCCCACCGAGCACGACCACCACCTTCCCCTCGACAGGCACGACGACGACGTCGACGACCACGTCGACCGCGTCGACCACGTCGACCACCACGACTTGAGCGCCGACCACCGGATTGCGGTGCTCGGCGGTGGCAGATCGTCAGAGCACGAGGTCTCCCTCGCCTCCGCCGCATCGGTCGCTGCGGGTCTGCGGGAGGCCGGGCATACGGTGCTGGAGGTGGAGGTCGGCCGCGACGGCGCCTGGCGAGCCGGGGGCTGCGAGCTCAGTTTCAGCCCGGGCCGAGGCTGGGAGGGCATCGATGTCGTCTTTCCCGTGCTGCACGGGCCCTTCGGCGAGGACGGCACCGTGCAGGGCCTGCTCGAGCTGCTCGGCGTTCCCTACGTGGGTGCGGGTGTGCTCGCCAGCGCCGCCTGCATGGACAAGATCGTCTTCAAGGAGCTGATGGCCGCAGCCGGCATCCCGCAGGTGGACTACCGCGCCGTCAGCGCCCGCGATTGGGAGCTCAACCCTGAAGGCGTGCTGGCGACCGTGGGCGAGCTCGGCCTGCCGCTCTTCGTCAAGCCGGCACGGCTCGGCTCATCCGTCGGAATCGGCCGGGTACTCGAATCCGGCGACCTGCGACCCGCGCTGGCCGAGGCGTTCGCGCACGATCCGCTGGTGATCGCCGAGGCGTCGGCGACAGGGATCGAGGTCGAGTGCTCGGTGCTCGGCAACGATGACCCGATCGTCTCCTCCCCGGGTGAGATCCTGCTCGCCGCCGGTGAGTCAGGCTGGTACGACTACGAGGCGAAATACACGCCGGGAGCGATGGAGCTGATCGTGCCCGCCCGCATCTCCGACAGCGCCCGTGAACGTGTGCAGGAGCTCGCCGGCGCCGCATTCGTCCGCTCGGGCTGCGCCGGCCTGGCGCGCGCGGACTTTTTCGTCGACGGTGAGCTGGTGCTGGTCAACGAGCTCAATACGATGCCGGGGTTCACCGAGACGAGCGTCTACGCTGCGCTGTTCGCGGCCTCTGGGGTCCCGTACCCAGAACTGCTGGATCGGCTCGTGCAATTCGCGCTCGAGCGCCACCAGCGCCAGCGCGGCTACAGCTTCTGATCGGTCCGGACGCCCGCGCCTATCTGTAGAGCTTGATCTCGTTGACCGAGATGTGCTGGCTGTCGGGCGGCAGCGAGGTGATCCAGAACAGGTAGTAGCGATAGTGCCTGCCGCCGGTGCGCAGCGGGATCGCCTGGGTCGCTCCGACGCCGCTGACGCTGCCGGCCAGCCGCCACCCGCTCGCGCTGAAGCTGTTCGGGTCGGGCGTCGTGTTGGTCGCGTAGACCTTGGCGTCGAAGCCGCCGGTCACGGTGGCGACGACCATCCTGGTGGCGGCCGGGCTGCCGGCGGCGGTCACGTAGATGCCGACGCCGGGCTTGCCGGCGAGGCTGCCACCGTAGTAGTTCTCGGTGGTCCAGGCGGTGCTGGGATCGCCGTCGACCGCGTACTTCGCGATGTTGTTCTCCTGCCATTTGCTGCCCTGGGCGTAGGGGTTGTAGGCCTCTGCACAGGTCGAGCACAGCGCGACTGCGGTGGCGCCGGCGCGGGTACCGGTGTGGGTGCCCTTGTGCCCTGGGCCGCCGTGCCCGTTCAGCGCCAGGACGACGACGGCACCGGCGATCACCAGCAGCGCCACCAGCGCGACCGCGTATGCGACGATCGGCCGGCGGATGCTGAGCGGCACCTGCCTGCGGGTCTCGCGCGGGAGCGTGTCGATCACGGCCGTGACCTGGCTGTCGGCCTCGCCGGCGCGGCTGGTCTCGAGTGCCAGCGTGCGCTCGAGCTCGGCGATCATCTCGGCGTCGTCGGAGTAGCGCTCCGAGAGCTCCTTGGCGGTGGCGCGATCGAGCACCGCGGCAAGCGCGGCCGACACGTCGGGCCGCAGGCGGCGCACGTCCGGGACCTGCTCGCGCACGTGCATCATCGCGACCGCGACCTGATTCTCGCCGCGGTATGGGAGCTCGCCGGTGAGCATCTCGTAGAGCACGATCCCCAGCGAGTAGAGGTCTGACTGTCCGGTGACGTTCTTGCCGAGGGCCTGCTCGGGCGAGACATAGTCGGTTGTGCCGAGCACGCGGCCGTCGGCTGTCAGGCCCTCCTCCTCGAGCGTGCGCGCAATCCCGAAGTCGGTCACCTTGGCCGTGCCCTCGTGGTCGATCAGCACGTTCTGGGGCTTGACGTCGCGGTGCACCACATTGTTGAAGTGGGCGGCGCCCAGGGCCCGCGCGATCTCGACGCAGTAGGCCACCGCGTCCGGGATCTCGAGCCGGCCGAGCCTGCGGATCCGCTCCTTCAGCGTCTCGCCGTCGATGTACTCGAAGACGATGTACGGCCGACCCTCATCCTCGCCGGCATCGATCACATGCACGATGTTCGGGTGTGAGAGCCGCGCGACCGCACGGGCCTCCCGGCGGAAGCGCTCGAGCTGGTCGGAGTCGCTGGCGACCTCGCGATTCATCAGCTTGATCGCGACGAATCGCTCGAGCGTCTCGTCGTGCGCGCGGTAGACCGTCGACATCCCGCCGGAGCCGATTCGGGACTCCAGCCGGTAGCGACCGCTAAGCGTCGTTCCGAGCAGACTGCTCATCTAGTCGTCCCATTGTGAAACACCGAGGCTACGAGCTTGCATGAAACTTACCTGCGGGTATGGCGCCCGCGTCCTGGCAGGGGGGCCGTCATGTGAATGCGGCAGGCGACAGGAATCGTTACGGCGCCTACCTACCCTGAGCAGGGCTTCTTCAGCCGCGGGACCCGCCGGCTGAGGCGATTCTCAGTAGCGCGTGAGCCGCTCGCTGCCGGCGGCCGCGCGGACCCGCATATCCGGCATGTCGATCAGATCGGCGTCGCCGGTGATCTCGCCGATCACGGCCGCTCCGGGGTGGAAGCCCGCGAGCAGCGCAACCGCGGCATCGGCCTGCTCGGCCGGGACCATCGCGACGAAGCCGCAGCCCATGTTGAAGACCTCCCACATCTCGGCGGCGGCGATCTCGCCGAGCGCGGCGATCAGCTCGAACACGGGCGGTGACGGCAGCGGCCTGCTGATCGTGTAGCCCACGCCCGTCCCGATCCGGCGCAGGTTCATGAGGCCGCCGCCGGTGATGTGCACGAGTCCGCGCACGTCCACAACGCTTGAGATCAGCGCGAGCACCGCGCGCACATAGATCACGGTCGGCTCCAGCAGCACGTCGGCGACTGCTTTGCCGCGCAGCATCGCGGGCTTCTGCTCGAGCGTCAGGCCGCCGTCGTCGAGCAGCGCGCGGCGGGCCAGCGTCATGCCGTTGGAGTGGATTCCGGAGGCGGGCAGGCCGATCATCACGTCGCCGGGGCGGACGCGCGAGCCGTCGATGATCTTGTCGAGCTCGACGACACCGAATGCCGAACCGACCAGATCGAAGCCGAAGGGCGAGGGGTGGCCGCGCAGCACCTCGGGCAGCTGGCAGATCTCGCCTCCGGGGATCTCGACGCCGGCGTCGGCGGCGCCGGTCGCGAGGCCGCGGCCGATCGCCGCGAGCATCGCCGGCTCGGCGTGCTCGACGGCGATGTAGTCCAGCAGCGCCAGCGGGGTCGCGCCCACGCAGATCAGATCGTTGACGTTCATCGCCACGCAGTCGATGCCGATCGTGTCGAAGCGGCCCGTCTGCTCGGCCACGATCACCTTCGAGCCGACGCTGTCGGTCGCGAGCGCAATGCCGATGTTCGGCGCGAGCGGGCCCGGAAGGCGCATGACGCTGGCGTAGTGGCCGGGCAGCGGCACGCTCAGCGACTCACGTCCGGTCTCGATGCTCTTCAGCACGCTGACGATCGCGGCCACGCCCTGATCGGCCTGCCGGGTATCCACTCCCGCTGCTGCGTACGCGTCGCTCATCTGCCGGCGCCCATTCTCACAGGTTGCGCGACGCCTGACCGCGGCCGCTGCGCAGACGTCGTAGCGCCGCCGAGCCGAGCGCGATCCGGTAGGCGGCGAACGGCAACAGCGAGCGGTCGCGCTCGACCAGGTCGATCAGCCGCGTCGAGCTGAGGGTCGAGGCAAATGACGCCAGCACGCCGAGGGCAAACGCGGGTCCCGAGCCCTCCGGCAACCCACGCTGCCACAGCCGCCGGCACTTCAAAGCGGTCGCGCCACCGATCACCGGCAGCGCCACGTGCCGCGAGAGGCGTTCGGCGTCGACGCGGGCGAAGCGGCGCAGGCGCGCGGCGGTCAGCGTCGCGCCGTTGCGCGAGACGCCGGGGAACAGCGCGCAGGCCTGCCCGATGCCCAGCCAGAGACCGTCGATCGGGGTCGCATCGTCGAACGTGCGCTCCTGGGGCTTGCGATCGGACAGCGCCAGTGCCAACGCGCCGGCGATCAGCCCGACGGCGATCGTCCCCGGCTTGCCGAGGTGGCGCTCGATCGGCCGCTCCAGCGCGAAGCCGACGGCCACGGGCGGCAGTAGCGACAGCGCAATCACCGCCGCGGAGTCGAGACTCGCCTCACGCGCCGCCTCGATCAGCTCGTCGCGCAGGATCACGACCAGCGCGGCGGCGGTACCGGCGTGCAGCGCGACCTCGAAAGCCTTGCGCACCTCCGGATCGGAGGAGACGCCCTCCCAGCCGAGCAGCCACGGCACGAGCTCGACGTGACCGGAGGATGAGATCGGCAGCAGCTCGGCGGGCCCGTGCATCAGCCCCAGTGCGAGCGCGCGCCCGAGCGCGGGTCGCCGCGAGGGCATCAGGCTGCTGCTGTGGGGGTGCGCCGGTTGCGGATCCAACGCACCAGGAACCAGGCAACCAGCAGCACGACGATCACGACGACCGCGTAGTCGATGTAGTCGAGATGGTGCTTCCACTGCTGCCACTGGTGGCCGACGGCCTTGCCCACAAGCGCCCAGCCGGTGATCCAGACGATCGAGCCGAGCGTGGCCATCGAAACGAAGCGCCAGTAGGGCATCCGCGCGATCCCGGCCGCATACGGCGGCGCCGAGCGGAACACGGGGATCAGGCGCGAGACGGCGACGACGGGCGCGCCGTAGCGCTCGAACCAGCGGTGGGTCAACTCGATCTTGCGCTCGTCGATGTGCACGGGGCTGCCGGGACGTGCGAGCGCCTCATGGAGGCCGAAGTAGCCGATCGCATAGCAGACGCTGGCGCCGATCACGTCGCCGAGCACACCGGCCACGATGATCCCGATCAGCGTTAGGTTGTGGGTGTCGACGTTGAAGCCGGCGAACAGCATCGTCGCCTCGGTCCCGGGCACGATGACGACCTGGGACATGACGATCATGAGCGTCACGCCGGCATAGCCGAGATCGTGAACGACGTTGGTGGCGAATGTCACGAGCTGGGCCGTGACCGAAGCATCTATAAGCACGGGCTGAATGTACCGTTGTCGACCCGGACTGTCTGTACGTCTAAGGTCGTTCTCATGCCTGTACCTCTGTTTGACACCGAAACCCCACTTGCCGACCTGAGGCCTACGATCCTCCAGCGCGTCACCGCCGTGATCGAAGGCGGTCACTTCATCCTCGGTCCGGAGGTCAAGGCCTTTGAGCAGGAACTCGCCGCCTACGTCGGCGTCGGCCACGCGATCGGTGTCGGCAACGGCACCGACGCGATCACGATCGCCGCCCGGGCGCTCGGCGTCGAGCCTGGCGACGAGGTCGTGCTGCCCTCATACACCTTCTACGCGACCGCAGAGGCGATCGCCGCGATGGGCGCGATCCCCGTCTTCTGCGACGTCGACCGTGACACGCGCAACATCACGCAGGACACCGTGCGGCCGGCGATCACGCCCCGCACCAGGGCGATCGTCGCCGTCGACCTGTTCGGGATGCCGGCCGAGATCGGCGCGATCCGCGACGCCTTCGGCCTGCCCGTGATCGAGGACGCCGCGCAGGCGCTGGGCGCCGATCTGAACGGGGTCAAGGCGGGAGCGCTGGGCGACATCGCAACCTTCTCCTTCTACCCGTCCAAGAACCTCGGTGCATTCGGCGACGGTGGCGCGGTCACGACCGACGACGACGAGCTGGCCGAGCGTGTGCGGGCGCTGCGGTTCCACGGCTCGCGCGACAAGCAGCACTTCGAGTACGTCGGCTACAACTCGCGCCTTGACGAGATCCAGGCGGCGGTCTTGCGCGTGCTGCTGCCGCTCATCGACGCCTGGTGCGACGGCCGCCGCGCCGGCGCGCAGGCCTACATCGACGCGGGTCTCGGTGACCACCTTGAACTCGGTGGCGCCCCGCTGGGCGCCACCCCGGCGTGGCATCTGTACGTGGCCAGCCACCCTGAGGCCGACGCCAAGCTGAAGCTGCTCAACGACGCCGAGATCCAGGCCCGGGCCTACTACCGGGTGCCGCTGCATCGCCAGCCGGCGATGGCGCCATACGTCGGTCGCCATAACGGTGCGCTCGAGCTGCCGGTGACAGAGGAGCTGGCCCGCACCGGGCTGGCGCTGCCGATCAGCCCGGTGTTCACGCGCGCCCAGGCCGACGAGGTCGTGGCGGCGCTGGCCGCCGCCTGATCCGGGAGACGGGGCCGTGAAGGTCTGGGTTGATCTCACCAACTCGCCGCACGTGCTGGTGCTGGCGCCGATCATCAGGCGCCTGCAGCGGCAGGGTCATGAGGTCCAGGTCACCGCACGCGACTTTGCGCAGACGCTCGAGCTCTGCGAGCGGCTCGGGATCGGCTATTACGCGCTCGGCCATCACCGCGGCGCGGCGCTGAGCGACAAGGCCCGCGGCCTCGTCGATCGCTCCTGGCAACTGGTGCGGTTCGCTTCGCGCCGGGGCTTTGACCTCGCGATCGGCCACGGCTCCAACGACATCAGCGTCGCTGCCCGCCTGCTGCGGATCCCCTGCTCGACGATGTTCGACTACGAGTGGGCGAGCGTGCAGCACAACCTCAACTGCCGCCTCTGCCAGGCGGTCGTCGTGCCCGACGTGATTCCCGTGGAGCGGCTGGCGCGCTACGGCGCCACCGACAAGCTGCGCCGCTACGCGGGGCTCAAGGAGGAGTACTACCTCTACGATTTCGAACCGGACCCGGCGGTGCTGAGCGAGCTCGGGCTGGATCCGGCAGAGCCGATCGCGGTCGTGCGCACGCCGCCGGCGGTCTCGCTGTATCACCGCTTCGAGAACGACCTCTTCAGTCAGGTGCTGCAGCGCCTCCAGGGGACTCAGGCGGTGGTGCTCCCGCGCACGCCCCAGCAGCGTCAGGAGCTGACCCGCGCCGGGGGCTTCCTGGTCCCCGAGCACGCGATCGACGCGCAGTCGCTGATCGCATACGCCGACCTGGTCGTGTCGGCCGGCGGCACCATGAACCGCGAGGCGGTGGCGCTGGGAACCCCGGTGTTCACGGTCTTCGAGGGCCGCCTCGGGGCGGTCGACGAGCGCCTGATCGAGGAGGGCCGCCTGCGCAGGCTCGAACACCCCGATCAGGTAGAGCTCGTCAAGCGCGAGGACGGACAGCGCGGTTTGCAGCGGATTCGCCGCAATCCGCGGTTGCTGGTCGAGCTGTTGACGTCCCCAGCGATTACTTAGCCGCCTTTACAGTTTCTGCTAATAGAATCGGCGCCGATGAGCGGACGCATTCGGTCCGCGGCCCTGCCCGTCCACAGGCACTCGCTACTGCAGTTCATCCTGGACGGGTTCTTGGTCGCCTTCGCCTACCTGCTTGCCTTCTGGCTGCGCTTCGACGGTCTCTCCGCGACCGGGGACCGCGCGAAATATGTGCACCTCTTCGACCACACGATCTGGTGGGTCGTCCCGCTGACGCTGGCGGTTCTTGCCGGCTTCGGAGTGTATGAGCGGCTCTGGACCTACATCGGGCAGCGGGACTTCGAGCAGGTCGGGAAGGGTGCATTCGTCGCCTCGGTGCTGGTGGTCGGGATGGTCGCCCTGGTCCATCCGTACATCACGGTGTACGCGCCCCGTCAAGCGGTGACATTGCCTGTCAGCGTCGCCGTCCTGTTCCTGCTGCTGATGTCGGCGCTGCTCTCGGGCGCGCGCTTCCTGACCCAGCTGGTGACGGAGGGCCGGGTCCGCAACTTCCGCGTGGCCAAGGGCACGCGTGACGTGCTGATCGTCGGCGCCGGCGAGGGCGGTCGCCTGGTCGTGCGCGAGCTGCTGCGCAACCCGGAGCTGCGCATGCGCCCGGTCGGCTTCATCGACGACGACCCACGCAAGCGGCGGTTGAAGGACGAATACGGGCTGCGCGTGCTCGGCACCACGAGGCAGGAGGAGCTCGAGCGCGTGCTCGACGAGTTCGAGCCCGACGAGGTCGTGATCGCGATCCCGTCAGCGCCCGGTACCGTGCGCGCCAGCGTGGTCAGCGCCTGCCGCCACCGCGGCATTCCCGTGCGCACCACCCCGACCGTGTTCGAGATGCTGCAGGACGGCGCCGGCCAGCTGCGCGTCACGCGGCAGCTGCGCGAGGTGCGTGTCGAGGACATCCTCGGCCGCGAGCCTGTGCACATGGAGCTCGACCGCGTTGGTGCCTACCTGGCGGGGAAGGTCGTGATGGTCACCGGCGCCGGTGGCTCGATCGGCTCCGAGCTCTGCCGCCAGATCGCCCGCGTCGGCCCGCGCAAGCTGGTGCTGGTCGACCACGCCGAGGACAACCTCTTCGAGATCGCCCGCGAGCTGACCGACGACCGCCACCTCAACGTGACCGTCCCGGTGCTGGCGGATTGCAAGGAGGACGAGCGCATGCGCGAGGTCTTGTCCGAGCACCGCCCGGCGGTCATCTTCCACGCCGCCGCCTACAAGCACGTGGCGATGATGGAGATGAACCCGGTCGAGGCGGTCCGCAACAACTCGCTCGCAACGCTGCTCATGGCGCGCACCGCCGGCGAGTTCGGGACCGAGACGTTCGTGCTGATCTCGACCGACAAGGCGGTCAAGCCGGCGACCGTGATGGGCGCCTCCAAGGCGCTGGCGGAGTGGGCGGTCGAGGGGATGGCGGCGCGCTATCCCGACACCCGCTTCTCGACGGTGCGCTTCGGCAACGTGCTCGGCTCCTCCGGCTCGGTCGTGCCGATCTTCCGCCGCCAGATCGCGGCCGGCGGGCCGGTGACCGTGACCGACGAGCGCATGACCCGTTACTTCATGACCATCCCGGAGGCCGTCCAACTGGTGATTCGTTCGGGATCGCTGTCGGAGCGCAGCGGCGAGGTCTTCGTGCTCGACATGGGAGAGGCGATCAAGATCATGGACCTCGCCGAGACGATGATCAGGCTCTCAGGCTTCGAGCCTGGCCGCGACATCGCCATCGAGGTCGTCGGCGCCCGCCCCGGCGAGAAGTTCGACGAGGTGCTGTTCAACCCGTACGAGCGCAACAAGCCCACGGCCGCGCAGAAGATCCTGCACGCCGAGCGCGCGCGGCTCGATCCGGCCTGGGTCAAGGAGACCTTCGATCACATAAACCTGCTGGTGCTCGAGGGCGACGCCGCCGCGCTTGCCGAACACGTATCCAAGCTCGACGCCCAACGAGCCGCCGGGAATGCAACCGCCGCTAAGGCTTGAGTCGTAGACTGCGGCGCTTCCTATGACCGTTCCCTTCGCCCTTTCGATCCACAACTTCGTCAACTCCGTCGGCGCTTACGTCGGCTTCGCTTCGATCGTCGCCGTGGCGATCCTGATCGTCCTGTACTTCGCCCACGCGCGTGAGACCGCGACCCTGCGCGATCGCCTTGACGAGGCGCAGCAACGGATCAGCGGCTTGGAGGCCAGGATCGGGCAGCTGCTCCAGATGCAGCAGCGCGGCCGCACAGCCGGCCCGCCGCCGCCGGTCGCTCCGCCGGTGCGCCCCGCGGGCGCGCCCCAGGGCTCGGTGCGACGGGTGCCCAATCCGGCGACCGCCGCCGGCGCCGCGGCCGCCGCCCCGGCGGCGGCTCTGGCCCAGGCCGCCGTGCCGCCGCGGCAGACCGCTGAAGCTCCGGCCGCACCCGCCGGCGTCGGTGCTCCGGCGCTCGCGTCGGCAACCAGGGCGATCCCCGACGCGGCGCGGGGTGGTGCCCCCGACGACACGATGTTCGTGCCGGCGGCGGTCGCCAACGGCAAGGCCGACGCCGAGCATACGGCCGTGCTCGCCGCCGCGCCGAAGCCCGCGGTGGCAGCAGCCGCGCGTCCGGCTGGCGCATCGCCCCGTGGCGCGGGTGGAGCCCCGCCGCGGATGCAGATCGGCGCCGAGGAGGCCGCCGCCGCACGCACCGCTGCCGGCGGTTCCCCGAAGATCCGACGGATCGGCGGCCATCCAGAGCCCGCTGCGGTGCCACTGCCGGCCTTCGACGACGACTCGGTCGGGGGCGGGCGCCGCTTCTCCGGCGCCATGCTCCCGTTGCTGATCGCGGTGATCGCCGTCGCCATCATCATCGCCGGCCTGATCGTGATCGGAAACAGCGGTGGCCCGACGACGGGCGGGGCCGTCAAAAACAACACCGCGGCCACGACCGGGCAGGCGCTGCACAACAAGCGGCAGCACAGGCCGGCGCCATTCAAACCAGCGAACGTCACCGTTGCCGTGCTCAACGGCACGGCTCAGCAGGGGCTGGCCGGCGACGTTGGCAAGAAGCTCGCGGGTGCCGGCTTCAGGCAGGGCAACGTCACCAATGCCGCCTCCCAGACCGAGAGCTCGACCTTCGTCTACTTCGTGACCGGCCGGCGCGCGAAGGCCAACCGCATCGCCGCACGGCACGTCGCCAAGGCGCTGGCATTGCCGGCGGCACGCGTACACCCGGCCGGCGCGAACGTGATTCAGAGCTGCACAATCAGCGCGACGGGCGCCTCACTGGGTTCCTGCCGTGCCGAAGTGATCGTCTCGGTCGGCCAGGACCGCGTGAATCTCGCCACCGCGTCCGGCTGAGGACGGCACCTGCGCCGGTGCACGCGATGGACGACGTCCACACGGCCGCTCGCCAAGGCGAGCGGCCCGGCGAGCAGCCGCCATCGGGACGCAGCGGCCTGCTGCTCGCGCGCCATGGCCAGACCGACGACAACCTCGAACCGCTGCGGGCGCAGGGCTTCCGCGACACACCGCTGAACGAGGTCGGCCTCGAGCAGGCGCACGCGCTCGCCGAGCGTGTCGCGGCCGCCTACGCGGTGGGCTCGTTATGGAGCTCCGACCTCGCGCGGGCGGCCGTCACGGCCGAGGTCGTAGGCAGGCGCATCGGCCTGCAGCCGCGGCTCGACGCACGCCTGCGGGAGGGCAATCGCGGCGACTGGGAGGGGCGGCTGTTCGTCGACATCGCGCGCGATGAGCCTGACGCTTACGCGGGCTGGATGCGCGGCGGCGCCGGCTTCCGCTTTCCCGGGGGCGAGTCGCTGCAGGAGCATTCGGACCGCGTCTGGGAGGCGCTCGAAGCGATCCGATCGAGCGGTCCACTGCCGGCGCTCGTGGTCTGCCATCGCGGCTCGATCAGGGCGGTCATGTGCCGCGCGGACCCCCGCGGACTCGATGCCTTCCATGAATACGACGTCCCCAACACCGGCGTCGTCGAGCTTTGACCAGGCGTCTTCCGCAGATCGCCTTCGGATGCCTGGCGCTGGCGACGATCGGCGCGTTCTTTGTGGTGCAGACCCTGAAGACGAAGGCCCCGGTCTTCTGGACGACGCCGAGCCCGATCCCGGCGGCGATCAGCCCGATCATCGGCCGCTCCTGTGTTTCGCGGCCGACCAAGGCTCATCCATACGGTGTCGCGCTCAACTACCGCTACGCCACACTCAAGCTCTCGGTGACGCACGCCGACACGGTCGGCGTCTATATCGTCAACGCCGACAATCCCACGGGCAACACGATCGACACGGTCTCGAGCGGGACGCCGATGCGCGCTGCCAAGTTCGCCGGCGAGTACCCCAGGGTTTTCCGGTGGAACGGGCGGCTCACGGGCGGCCAGCCGGCTCCTGACGGCAGGTACTTCTTCCGCATCGTGCTCGAGCACGAGGACCATTCGGTCAACCTCTCGCAGCGGCCGGTCCAGGTGATCAACGAGCCGCCCGTCGTCAGGGTTCTGAGCGTGCGGCTGCTCGGCGGCGGGCCGATCGGAACGGGCACGGGGACGGGTACCACCGGTACGGGCACGGCGGCCGCCACCGTGACGACGAGCGCCGGCACGAGCACAGTCGCTGCAAGCGGCAAGCTCGTGCCTCTTCCCGGCCCGGTGGTGCTCTCACCGCCGCAGGGGCACGTACAGATCAGCTTCAGCCCGCACAGGTACCGCAGTGTCGTGATCGACATCTACCGCACCGACGTGGCCGGCCGGCCAGAGCTGGTCGACCCACTCACCGTGAATCACCCCGACCGCGGCAGGACCACATGGAATGGCGAGATCGCCGGCGCTCCCGCTCCGGCGGGCACGTATCTGATCGGCATCCGGGCGACCGATCTGGCCTGCAACAGCGCGCAGTGGCCCCCGATGTCGCCGGCCCCGGGCAGCACCGCGGGCGCCGGTGTCACCGTCCGCTACCTGAGCGTCACGCCGCCGCTCACGCCGACCTCCTCGGGTGCGCGTGCCCGCGTCGCGATCGACTCGGCGGCCGCCGCCTTCACATGGAGCCTGCGCCGCCCCGGCGCCGGCAAGGTGCTGGCGCACGGGTCCGGCGCGGCGGGACGCTCCACGATTCGCGTGCCGATGCCGCGGCGCCAGACCGGTCTGTACACGCTCACCATAAACGCCGGCACGCAGAGTGCCGCGGTGCCTCTGGTGGCCTCACAGCGGGGCGTCGCGGCCGCGCACGCACGCGTGCTCGTGGTGTTGCCGATGCTCACCTGGATGGGCGACACACCGGTCGATGACAGCGGCGACGGTCTGCCCGACACGCTGCGTGCCGGGGACGCCGTCGCGCTGATGCGGCCGCTGGTCGACGGCCCGCCCGCCGGCTTCGGCGGGGACGCGAAGCTGCTCGCGTACCTGGCGGCGCACGGTCTGAGCTACCAGCTGACGACCGATGTGGCGCTCGCTGAGGGAGTCGGCCCCTCGCTCGCGGACCGCGGCGGCGTCATCTTCGGCGAGAGCGAGCAGTTCCTGCCGGCCGGGCTCGAGCTCACCCTGCGCGGGTTCGTCCGCGCCGGCGGCCGCGTGCTGGTGCTCGGCACCGGCGCCCTCAGCGCCACCAGTCACATCAGCGGTTTCCCGGCGGCGCCGGGGGCGGGTGCGCCCCGGGCGACACCGACGGATCTGTTCGGCGCCAGACGCGGCCAGCTCACCCCGACCGGAGGTGAGTTGATCTCCTCGGTGAGCGACGACGCCCTCGCCCTGTTCGGCAACGCCGGGGAGTTCGGCGGCTTCGGCCAGTACCAGCCGATCAGCCCGCCGGCCGACGCCGCGAGCGGCACGGTCTCGGCTATCGGCATCGGCAGCGCCGCGCCCGCGATCGTCGCCTTCCACTACGGCAGCGGCACGGTGGTCGAGGTCGGGCTGTCCGGCTTCGCCGCCAGCCTCGCCCACAACGCCGACGCGGCCAGTCTGCTGAACAACGTCTGGCAGCTGCTGTCGCAGTAAGGGCTGCCGCGCGCCGACGGACTACGCTGCTCGCCCAGATGGCCGGATATATGAAACGCCTGCTGGGGGCGCTCGGGGCCTACCAGATCGCCGGCGTCCTCCAGAAGCTGCTGGCGGTGCTGCTGCTTCCCGTCTACACCGGCAGGATCGCTCCCGGTGGCTATGGCATCGTCGAGACGCTGGCGACGTTCGTGATCTTCGTGAGCATCGTCGCGCGTTTCGGGATCATCGAGTCGTTCCTGCGCTACTACTTCATCGACCACGACCCGGAGCGCCGTGATGCGCTCGTGCGCCGCTCGGTGTGGTTCCTGCTGGCGACGACGACCGTCATCTGCGTGGTGCTCGTGATCCCGGCCGCGCCCCTCTCCCGTGTGATCACCAGCGAGCACGTCCCCACCGCCTTCCGCATCTCGGTGCTCGGCATCTGGTCGTTCACCAACCTCGAGCTGGCCCAGGCGGTGCTCCGCGTCGACGAGCGCCTGCGCGCCTACGCGCTGGTCAATTCCGTCAACGTGGTGGTGACGGTGGCGGCGTCACTGGTGCTGGTCATCGGGCTCGGCAGGGGCTACGAGGGGCTGCTGATCGCCAACTACGGCACCAGCACGCTGGTGCTGCTCGGGCTCTGGTGGCATCTGCGCGCGCGCCTGATTGCGGTCCCGCCCACCCCGGCAGTGGCCGAGAGCTTCCGCACGCTGTTTCGCTTCGGTCTGCCGACGGTGCCGGCCGAGGCATCCGTCTACGCGCTCAGCGTGATCGACCGCCAGTACATCGTGCACAGCCATGGCGCCGCCGCGGCCGGCCGCTACGCGATCGCGCTCAAGGTCGCGGGCGCGATCACCTTCATCGTCACCGCCTTCCAGTACGCATGGCCGCCGCTCGCCTACTCGATCACCGACGACGCCCAGGCGGCGCGCCTGTACGCGCTTGTCACCACCTACTACGCGCTGATCACCGGCTGGGTGGTGGCCGGGTTGGCGCTCGAGGATCGCTTCATCATCCGCGTGCTCACCCCGCACCCCGGCTACTTCGGCTCCTACCGGGCGATCCCGTGGGTCTCGCTGGGCTGGGCGATGTACGGCCTCTGGGTCGTGCTGCTGGTCGTCGCCGGTCGCGCCAAGATCACGAGCCGCAACTTCCCGGCCGCGCTGGTCGGCCTGGCCCTCAACGTGCTGCTGCTGATCCTGCTGGTGCCGCGGTACGGCATCGCCGGTGGCGGGATTGCGCTCTGCGGCGCCTACGTTGCGATGCTCGGCGTCATGCACGTCCTGATCCGCCGCGCCTTCCCGGTGAGTTTCGAGTGGCGCCGGCTGCTGCAGCTGGCGACCGTCATCGGCGGGCTCACCGTCGGCGGTGAGCTGCTGCTGCCGACCTCGGGGCCCGGCGGGTTCCTACTGCGCGCGCTCGTCTTCCTGGCGATCCCGCCAGTGCTATGGCTGACCGGGTTCATGCACCGCACCGAGTTGCAGCAGGGCCTGGCGGTGCTCCATGGTCTGCGGACCCGGATGGGCGCAGCATGAGCCGCCCACCGGTGAGCGTGGTCGCGCCCTTCGCGGGCGGCGTTGAGCAGGCCCGTGCGGTCGCGACGATGCTCCGAGGGCTCGACACGGGCGGCGGCGACGAGCTGATCATCGCCGACAACAGCGGCACGGCCGAGGCGGGCGCCGGCCAGCTCATCGTCGTGCGTGCGGCCGGTGAGGCGTCCGCCTCGCACGCGCGCAACGCCGGCGCCGCCGCGGTCAGCAACGAGTGGATCCTGTTCCTGGACTCCGACGTGACCGCGCCACCGGATCTGCTCGAGCGCTTCTTCGCCGAGCCGATCGGCGAGCACGTTGGTGCGATAACTGGTGACATTGCCGGCATCCCGGACACCCGTACGCTGGCGGCGCGCTACGGGACGGCGCGCAACTTCCTCGGCCAGCGCTCGCACGTCAACAACCCGGTCAGGCCGCGGGCTTCGAGTGCCAACCTGCTCGTCCGGCGCGCCGCCTTCGAGCAGGTCGGTGGCTACACGGAGGGCATCTGGGCGGCCGAGGACACCGATTTCACCTGGCGGTTGCAGGCCGCGGGATGGACGCTCGCCTTCAACGAACGCGCCGTGGTTGAGCACGCCTATCGCACCACCCTGCGCGCGCTCGGCAGGCAGTGGCGCGGCTACGCCGCCGGGGCGCGCTGGCTGTCGCAGCGCTACCCGGACTTCAAGCCCGACCCCGGCCTCAACCGCGGCGCGCGCCTGCTGCTCAAACGACTGGGCGTCGGCGAGGGGGTCGGCTTCCGCGCCGACGGACGCACCGCCGCCTCGTCCGCACGGCTCAGCCGCTGCGATCGCGTGCAGTTCCTGTTCGTGCAGGTGTATCTGGCGATCGAGGAGCAGATCGGGCTGCGGATGTCCAACGAGGCCGGGCGCCGCAACCGCCGGCTCGGCGTGCGGAGGGCGCGCTGATGCGCGTCGATCTCGTCGACCCGCCGGCCTACTCGCCTCCATACGATCACGCGCTGGCCGCCGGGCTCGCGCGCCACGGCGCCGCAGTCCGCCTGGTGACCAGCGCCTTCGCCTACGGAGACGCGCCTGCGCCCGATGGCTACACGCGGGATGAGCTGTTCTACGGCCACGCGTTCGGCGCGCCCGGCTCGCGACTGCGGGCACTCAGCAAGCGCGCCGAGCACCCGCTCGACATGCTCCGCTACCGGCCCGCCGCGGTGCGCGGCGCCGACGTCGTCCACTTCCAGTGGCTGACGGTCCCGCGCCTGGACCTGCGGCTGCTGCCGCGCCGCCCGACTGTGCTCACGATCCATGACCCGCTCGGGCGCGCCCGCGAACCGCTGCCCGCGGCGGCCTTCAAGTGTGTCGACGCGATCGTCGTGCACTCGTCCTACGCCCGCGAGCAGGTGATCGCGCAGCACGGACTCGAGCCGGAGCGCGTACACGTGATCCGCCACGGCGTGCTCGGTGCCGGGGAGGCGTTTGCCACCGCCAGGGTGCGCACGCTCCCCGCGGAGCTCAACGACACCGGTGAGCCGGTGGTGCTCAGCTACGGCCTGATCCGCCCCTACAAGGGGATCGAGGCCCTGCTCGAGGCCTGGCGCGGGATCGAGCACGCGCAGCTCTGGATCGTCGGGCGCCCGATGATGGACGTCTCCCGTCCGCTCGCCGCCGCGGGGTGGGCGGGACCGAATCTGCGGCTCGTCCCGCGCTACGTCACAGCGGCGGAGCAGGCCGCCCTGTTCCACCGCGCCGACATAGTCGTGTTGCCGTATGAGCGCGGCCAGCGCTTCGGCTTCTCGGGGGTGCTGGCGACCGCGCTCGGCCACGGCAAAGCGATCGTGCTCAGCGACATCGGCGGCTTCACCGAGGTCGGTGCGCTGGGCGCGGCGCGCCTCATCCCACCAGGGGATCCGCAGGCTCTCCGGGAGACGCTCGTGGAGCTGATCGCCGATCCCGACCAGCGCGCCCGCCTGGCCGCAGCGGCGGCCAAGGCGGCAGCCGAGCAGTACTCCTGGGATGCGGCAGCCGCGGCGACGCTGGCGCTTTACGAGACAATCGCGGCGCCATGACCGTAGTCGCGATCTTCTTCTGGGCGAGCATCGCGCTGCTGGTCTACACGCAGATCGGCTATGCGCTGGTGCTGGCGCTGCTGGCACGGCTGCTGCGCGCGCAGCGGACCGCGCCAAGCTGGGATGGTCAGCTCCCCGACGTCAGCGCGATCGTCGCCGCCTACAACGAGCAGGAAGTGATCGCGCAGCGCATCACCAACCTGCGCAGTCTCGACTACCCGCCGGATCGCGTGCAGGTGATCGTCGCCTCCGACGGCTCCAGTGACCACACCGTCTCACGCGCGCGAGCCGCCGGCGCCGATCTCGTGCTCGAGCTTCCGCGGGGTGGCAAGATCCGCGCCCAGGACGCCGCCGTCGAGCAGGCCGGCGGCGAGCTGCTGGTCTTCTCCGACGCCAACGCCGTCTGGGATCGCGACGCGCTGAGGTGTCTGGTCGCCGCCTTCGCCGATCCGAGCATCGGTTACGTGTGCGGCGACGTCAGCTTCCTGCACGCCGGCGGTGACAACCAGGAGGGCCTGTACTGGCGCTATGAGATGTGGCTGCGTCGCATGGAGTCGGCGCTGCACTCGGTGACCTCGGGCAACGGTGCGATCTACGCAACCCGCCGCGAGGCTTACCTGCAAGTCGACCCGCTCGCCGGCCACGACCTCTCGTTTCCGTTCAACATGGTCAAGCGTGGCTGGCGCGCGATCTACGTCACCGAGGCGCATGCGACCGAGAAGATGGCGCCGTCGATCGAGGGTGAGTTCGCGCGCAAGCGCCGCATGGCCCGCCGCACCTGGCCCACGGTCTTGCGCAGCGGGCTGATCTCACCCCGCGGCTACGGCCCGCTTTACGCGCTGATGATCTTCTCGCACCGGATCCTGCGCTACCTCGTGCCGTTCCTGCACCTGCTCGCGCTGGTACTCAACGTTGCGTTGCTCGGACAGGGCCTGATCTACGTCGCGACGCTGGTGGCGCAGCTGGCGCTGTACGGCCTCGCCGGCCTCGCGTCGCTGGTGCCGGCCCGCCTGCTGCTGGTCGCTCGCTACTACGTCGTCACCAACTGGGCGCTCGCGGCCGGGCTGTGGGACTGGCTGCGCGGTGAGCGCTCGCCGGTCTGGGAGACGGTGGAGGGGACCCGGTGACCGCCGGAGGCCTCGACGGTGGCAACCGGAAACGTGAGCTCGACGCAGCCAATGGCCCGCCGGCCGGTAGCTACGGCCTCAAGCGCACCCTCGACCTGTTGATCGCGGTCCCGGCCGCGATCGTGAGCGCGCCAATCGTGCTGTGCCTCTGTGTGCTGATCCGGCTCGAGTCGCGCGGCAGCCCGATCTTCACTCAGGAGCGGGCGGGACTCGACGGCAGGCCGTTTCGGATCTTCAAGCTGCGCACGATGGTCACCGGCGCCGAGCACGTCGGCGCGGGGCTGGCGGTGCTGCAGGGTGACTCGCGGATCACGCGCATCGGCGAGTTCCTGCGCCGCACGTCACTGGATGAGCTGCCGAACCTGTGGAACGTCGTGCGCGGCGAGATGTCGATCGTCGGGCCACGCCCGACGCTGATCGGCCAGGTCGAGCTTTACACCGAGCGGCAGCGCGAACGCCTGCTCGTGCGCCCCGGGATCAGCGGTTGGGCGCAGATCAACGGCCGTGCCTCGCTGCCCTGGTCCCGTCGGATCGAGCTTGACATCTGGTACGTCGAGCACCTTTCGCTGCGGCTCGATCTGCGGATCCTGGCGATGACCGTGCGGATGGTGTTCGGCGGGCAGGGGCTCTACCACGCGGATGCGAGCGGTGGAGTCGACCTCGGTCCGTCCGCCCCGACCGACGCGGACGGGTAGGATCGCCGCCGTGGGGACGCGTGAGCTCTTGATCTTCGGGGCGGGCGGCTTCGGGCGCGAGGTGGCCTCCTGGGCCGGGCGCGCGCAGTGGCGGGGCGAGGGCTTCGCGGTCGCGGCCTTCGTCGACGACAACGCGCCGGCCACCGAGCTCAACGGCCGCCCGGTGCTGACGCTGGAGCAGGCCGCCGCACGCCATCCTGGCGCCCATGTGCTCGCGACCGTCGGCGATCCCAAGCTGCGCGAGCGTCTGATCACCAAGGCGCTCGCCGCCGGCCTCGTCGCGACCGCGCCGCTGCTGCATCCGAGCGTCGAATATGACACCGAGTACGTCAGCTTCGGCGCAGGCGTGGTCGTCTGCGCCGGCTCGATCCTGACCGTCAACCTCGAGGTGCGGGAGCATGCCCAGATCAACCTCGACTGCACGGTCGGTCACGACGCAGTCATCGGCGCCTACTCGACACTCTCACCCGGCGTGCACATCTCGGGGAACGTCACGCTCGAGCCCCAGGTCTTCATCGGAACCGGGGCCGTGACGGTCAACGGTCTGCCGGGCAGGCCGCTCGTGATCGGTGAGGGAGCGGTGGTGGGAGCCGGGGCGGTGGTTACCAAGGATGTGCCCAAGGGCGTGACCGTGACCGGTGTGCCGGCCAGGCCACGTCAAATCAGCTAGCGATTATTGCGAGACCGGAGAGAGATGGCGAGACAGCTGAGGGCACTGAACTCACAGGTGGTGGCGATCACCGGAGGTGCGCGCGGCATCGGGCGCGCGTCCGCGGCGGCGCTGCTCGCACGTGGCGCGCGGGTCGCGATCGGCGACCTCGACGCCGAGCTCACGCGCAGGGTCGCGCAGGAGCTCGGCGCGGGTGCGATCGGGCTGGGCCTCGACGTCACGAGCCGAGAGAGCTTCAGCGGCTTTCTCGACCGCGTCGAGCGTGAACTCGGCCCGCTCGACGTGCTCGTCAACAACGCCGGCATCGCGCCCCTGGGGGAGTTCGCCCGTGAGCCTGATGCGATCGCGGAGAGGGTGCTCGAGGTCAATGTCGCCGGCACGATGCGCGGCTGCAAGCTGGCGCTGGAGCGGATGCTGCCGCGTGGCGCCGGGCATATCGTCAACGTCTCCTCCGGACTCGGCCGCACGCCCTCGCCCGGGATCGTCACCTACGCGGCCAGCAAGCACGCGATCGTCGGCCTCACCGAATCGCTGCGGATCGAGCTCGACGGCAGCGGGGTCGAACTGCATCTGATCCTCCCGAACCTCACCGGCACGGACATGTCGGATGGCGTCAGGGCGCTGCGCGCTGCGCGCATCGTCACGCCCGAGGCGGTTGCCGCCGCGATCGTCGCCGTGCTGCAGAGCGGGCGGCGCGAAGCCTATGTCCCGCGGCAGCTCGGCTGGCTGGTCAGGCTCGAGACGATCCTTCCCCGGGCGGTCGTCCAGCCGCTGCGCGGACTGCTGGGTGCCAACCGCATGTTCACCAACGTCGACGCGCTCGAGCGCGCAGCTTACGAGGCGCGCATCGCCCCGCCGGCCGCGGCGCAGGCCGATCGTGCCGCGAACGTTGCGAGCGCCGCCGCAAGCGTCGCCGACGCGCTGCGCGCCGAGCACGGTCCAGGCGACCATCCGGGCCGTTGAATGCGTGAACCGGGGCCCGGTCAATGCGCGCTTACGCCCTCTTGACAGCCGGGGCTATCCTGATCTGTATCCAGTTGGGGTGCCGGACGCGCTCCAGAGAGTTTCGCGTGATGTTCCTGCCGACTGCTGGTCCTTGGCGGCTGCCTGCGTGATTGGCTATTCTGCGTCTTTCTACGCGCAGGTGTTGTCTCGTACGTTGTCCCTCGGCACGCAACTTCTTCGTTGGGGTCGCGAGCCGCAGCTAGCGCCGAGGACCAAATCGACTCGAAGGTTTAGGAGCACCCGAATGCGAATCCTCTGTCTGAAGTCCGCCGTACTGGCGGGAGCGTGAGCATCGGGGCGGGCGCCCTTCGGGGCCAGCGCGTTCTGGTCACCGGCGGGTCAGGTTTCATCGGTCGGCACGTTGTCTGTACCCTGGCGGCTGCAGGGGCCGACGTCCGCGTCGTCGACCTTCAGGCCCATCCGGACCCCGCGGTTGACATCGTACGCGGCGACATCGCCGACCCCGAGGTGATCGAGGCCGCCTTCGAGGGAGGCTTCGACGGCGTCGTCCATCTGGCGGCCGTCACCTCCGTCCTGCGCTCCGTGCAGCGCCCCGAGCTGACCTACCAGACGAACGTCGCCGGCACCCACCGTGTGCTCGAGGGCGCCCGTGCCGCCGGCGTCCGTGCGCTGGTGTTCGCCTCGACCAACGCCGTCACCGGCCCCATGCTCGACCCGGCGATCACCGAGCGCTCGAGCCTGCGCCCGCTGACTCCGTACGGTGCCACCAAGGCCGCCGGGGAGATGATGATGTCCGCCTACACGGCCGTCTACGGGGTCCGCTGCACGGCGCTGCGCCTGACCAACGTCTACGGGCCGGGGATGCAGGCCAAGGACAGCATCGTCGCGCGGTTGATGCGCGCGATCCGCCTGGAGAACACCTTCGAGGTCTACGGTGACGGGCTGCAGGTGCGCGACTACGTGCACGTCGCGGATGTGGTCTCGGGAATGATGATGGGCCTGACCAATGCGACTTGGTCCGGTCCTGTCGTGATCGGCGCCGGCAGATCGCTGTCGGTGCTCGACGTGATCGACGTGGTCCGCAGCGTCTCCGGCGCGCAGCTGCCCGTGACGCACGGGCCCGCGCGTCCGGGTGAGATGCCGGCCGTGATCGTCGATCCCGCTCGCGCCCACGGCGCCGGCTGGTCTCCGCAGTTCGACTTCACCACCGGCGTCACCGGCGTCTGGGAGGAGTGGAAGGACATGGAGGTCGAGGGCGCGCTCGCCTTCCACGGTGCCGACGCACCCCCGGCGGCGGCCGTCGATGGGCGCCGCAACGGTTCCGCCGCGGCGGCGGCAGCCGCCGCGCAGCCGCTCAAGCGGGCTGCGGCGCGGCGCCGCGGCTAGGCTAGGCTGCCGAGTCTGATTCGAGCGCCGGCTCGGCCGCGAGTCCGCGGGCGCGACGCTCTCGGAGCGCTGCGCGCAGGCGTCCACCGTCGGTGAACACCCAGCGGTCGTAGGCGATGAACTTCGCCACGAACAGCAGGCCCTGGACGATCACGTAGGCGAACGTGACCAGCAGGACACGCAGAGCATGCTCGTGCGCCAGGTGGCGGCGCAGCAGCGAGTCAGACCAGCCGGTGCCGGCCGATGACGCCGCGAGTGCGAGCAGCGAGATCAGCGTGTAACCGACGACCTCGCGGGCCACGTCCATCTCACCGGTCCGCTCCCAAGCCCAGCGGCGGTTCAGGATCCAGTTCGGCAGCGCGCCTGCGATGAACGCCAGGATCGAGTCGGCGGTGGTGCCGACGCCCGCGCCGAGCAGCAACGCGAACACGATCACGCTCGTCATCAGCGCGACCCCGGATCCGATCGCGTAGCGCGCGGCCTTGACGGCGAACCGGGACCCGTTGAGCCGCAGGTAGAGGGCGGGCCGGGCGGGAGGCGCCGCGCTGCGCTCGGTTTCCACGTGTCCAGCGTACTTCGTATGGTGGCGGGGGATATGCGCGTGCAGACGGCAGCTGAGCGGGTGACGCTCGATGACGACCTGGTGATCGCCGGTGACAACCTGGCGGTGCTGGACGCACTGCCCGCCGCCGCCTTCGATCTGATCTACATGGATCCACCGTTCAACACGGGCCGCGCGCAGACGCGCTCGCGGCTCGAGGTTAGCCGCACACCAGATGCCGACGGTCCCGGCGCGCGCACGGGCTTTGGTGGCCATCGTTACTCCAGCAGGCTGCTGCAGAGCCTCAGCTACGACGATGCCTTCGGCGACTACCTCGCCTTCCTCGAGCCGCGGCTGCAGTGCGCGCGCCGGCTGCTGGCTGCGCACGGAACTCTGTACTTCCACATCGATTACCGCGAGGCTCACTACTGCAAGCTGCTGCTCGATGAGATCTTCGGCCGTGAGGCCTTCCTCAACGAGCTGATCTGGGCCTATGACTACGGGGCCAAGCCGCGCCGCCGTTGGCCGGCCAAGCACGACACGATCCTCGTGTACGTGCGCGAGCCCGGTGCGCATCACTTCGCCGCCGACGCCGTGGAGCGCGAGCCGTACATGGCACCCGGGCTCGTCAGCGCCGAGAAGGCTGCGCGCGGCAAGCGCCCGACCGATGTCTGGTTCCACACGATTGTGCCCACCAATGGGCGGGAGAAGACCGGCTACCCGACGCAGAAGCCCGAGGGCGTGGTGCGCCGGATCGTCTCCGCGTCCTCACGCCCGGGCAGCTGGTGCCTCGATCCCTTCGCCGGCTCCGGCACGCTCGGCGCGGTCTGCCAGAAGCTCGGCCGCCGCTTCGTGCTGATCGACTCCAATCCGACCGCGATCGAGGTGATGCGCAACCGGCTCGGCGACCAGGGCCTACTTGCCGCCGTAGAGCCGCATCAGCGGCTCGACGCGCTCGCGTAGGTCCTCCGCCGAGATCTCGGGAACGTCGAAGCTCGCATCGCCGTGCGGAGTGCGCACAACCAGCCGCGCTCGCATCTGCTTTGACCGGCGGCGCGCACGCAGGTTGGGCACCTCGAGCGCCTCGATCTCGTCCCAGACGAGCCGGCCGATGATGTCCCGCGGGCCCTGCATGATGTCCAGCCCATCCGCGGATAGCCGCACGCTCAGGCCCTCACGCTTGGTCGGGAGGTTCGCGACGCCGCCGAGGTGGACGGCTGGGGTCACGAACTCGTGCTCCTGCCCCGCGTCCTGCTGCACCGGCTCCGCTTCCTGCTCGTGCGCTGGGTCCGCTTCCTGCTCCTGCGCTGCAGCGGCCTCGTGAGCGGTCTGTGTGGCAAAGGGATTGGCCGGCGCGGGCGGCACCTGCTCGTGGGCGAAGCTCGACTCGACGTCGTAGGCCTCGGTCTCATAGTCGATCGGGTCGGGCTCGGGCAGCAGTTCGAGCACGACGTCATCTGCCTCGACCGCCTCGAGCTCGTCCGAGGTCTCATCATCGCCGGAACCCGCGTCCGGCTGGCCCGAGGATGCGCTCGCCGGGGCCAGCGCCGGACCCGGCACAGGTTCGGGCGCCGGTGGTTCGGGGATCGGCTCGGGCAGCGGCGGCTGCGGTTCAGGGGGCTCCGGCTCGGGCACGCCGGTCACTGGTGTCTCCATCGCCCCGTGCTCCTCCACACTCGCGCCGGCGCCCGAGCCGTTCTCGGCGGTCGGCACCGGCAGCGGCACCGGCCGCGCGATCAGTTCGGCCAGACTCTGCTCGTACGAGGGGGCACCGACGAGTGCCTGGGCGCGCACGACGGCAGGATGCGCAAGCGCCTCGGTGGGGCTCAGGCCCAGCGCGTCGGCCGCGACCGCCGCCAGCGCACGGCGCCACTGCAGGCCATCGGCCCGGTCGGCCGCCGATTGCGCCATCGCCTCGATGCGCGCTTCGTCGAGCGAGATCAGATCGGCGTGTGCCGCGGCCGCATCGCCGTAGGCGGCGCGCATGCGCTCGACGAGCGCGTCGCGCCCGCGCTCCGCGATCTGGTTCGCCTGTGTTTCGAGGTCGACGTCAGTGCCTGTCATATACGTGCCTCCTCAAGAAACGCCTTGACCTCCTCGAGGAAGGCCGCCGCATGGTGTCCATAGACGATCCGGTGGTCCACTGCCAATGAAAGCTGCATCGTGCGTCCGGGGACGACGTCGCCATCGCGCAGCATCGGCACGTCGCGGATCGGGCCGAACGCCAGCGCGCCCGCCTGCGGGGGCAGGATCAGCGGCGTCACCGCGACGATGTCGTACTCGCTCGAGTCGACCACGGTGAAGGTCGCGCCGGACAGCTCCGACGGGTGCAGCTCGGTCTCGCGTGCGCGCGCATAGAAGTCGCCGAGCTCACCACCGATCGTGACCGCCGCCTTGGCGTCGGCATCGAAGATCGTCGGCGTCACGTGGAGGCCCTCGCTGATCAGCGTCACGCCGACATTTACGCGCGAATAGAACTCGTAACGCCCATCACGGTAGGAGCCGTTGACGCGCGGGATCGTGCGCAACGCGTGTGCCGTGGCCGCGATCACGGCGGCGGTCACCCCGCAGCCGACCTCCAGCTCGCGTTCGAGCAGCGCGTCGACGTCGACGATGTTGCTGTATTCGACGGTTGGGACGGTGGCACGGCTCTCGGCGCTGCGGCGGGCGAGCGTGCGCTCGTGCCGATCCAGCTCCGCCGTCGTGATCTCGCCCTTGAGACCACGATCGGAGATCGGTGTGGCGGGCTCACTCATGGCCCCAAGATAACCGGAATCCGGAACGCCCGGGCAGATCCGAGCGGTTGCTCAGCCGTGGATGAGCCACCCGTCCGCCGCGCGGGCGGCTTCCATGACGGCCTCGGACAGGGTCGGGTGCCCGTGGATGATCCGTGCGATCTCGGGGTAGCCGCCCTCCAGGAGCTTGGCGTTGACCAGTTCCTGGATCAGCTCGGTGGACTTGGCGCCGATGATGTGGCCGCCGAGCAGCTCGCCGTACTGCTTGTCGCCGATGATCTTCACGAGTCCCTGGCGGTCGCCGTAGACGGTGCCGGCACCGACTGCGCCGTACTGGACCTTGCCGACCGCGATGTCGTAGCCCTGCTCGCGGGCCTGCTCCTCGGTCAGCCCGAAGCTGGCGACGTTGGGGGTGCAGAACGTGGCGCGCGGAATGTCGATGTAGCTGATCGGGTGCGTGTGCTGACCGGCCGCGTCCTGCACCGCGATCACGCCCTCGTCGGAGGCCTTGTGCGCGAGCGCCGGTCCGGGAACCAGGTCGCCGATCGCGTAGACACCCGCGACATTGGTGCGCATCGCCCCATCGACGGCGATCAGGCCGCGCTCATCCAATGCGACGCCCGCGGTGTCAAGCCCGAGTCCCTCGATGTCGGGGCCGCGGCCCGCCGCGATCACGACGTAGTCAGCCTCACCTGAGGCATCACCGTAGGCGAACGTGACCGACTTCTCACCGCTCTTGATGTCTTTCACGAGCGTGCCGGTGCGCACATCGATGCCCTGCTTCTTGAATCCACGCTCGGCGAGCTTCGAGATGTCCGCGTCCTCGGAGGGCAGCACCCGATCCAAAGCCTCGAACAGCTGCACCTGCACACCCAGCCGCGCGTACGCGGACGCGATCTCAGAGCCCGACGCGCCCGAGCCGATCACCGCCAAGGTCTTGGGAAGCTCCGCCAGCGCCCATGCCTCCTCGGTACCGATCACGCGGCCGCCGAACTCGGTGCCCGGGATCGGGCGCTTGACCGAACCGGTCGCCAACACGATGAACTTCGCCTGATAGGTGTCATCGGCGACCTTGACCTTGCCGTCGCCGGCCAGCGCGCCCGCGCCCTCGATCAGCTCAATCTCGTTCTTCTTGAACAGCCCCGAGACGCCGCCGGTGAGCGTCTTCACGACCTTGTTGCGCCGCTCCATCACCGCAGCGAAATCGATTGTCGGCTCGCCGACGGTGATCCCGAACTCATCGGCCTCACGGATCTCGGTCGCGACATCGGCCACGCGCAGCACCGCCTTGGCCGGGATGCAGGCGTAGTTGAGGCAGCGGCCGCCGACCTGGTCCTTCTCGACGACGGCGGTCTTGAAACCAAGCTGGGCGGCCCTGATGGCGGTGACGTAGCCGCCCGGCCCCGAGCCAATCACGATGACGTCATAAGCAGATTCAGGCACGTGAGGGAGGCTAGCGGGATTGGGGCGCCTGGATCCGTCCCAGCACGCGCACGAGCTTCCAGAACAGGCAGCCGCCGCCACCGATGAAGGCCAGCGGCACGGCAACGCCGAGCAGGTTGCTCGCCTCGATCAGGAACAGCGAGAACAGCACGACGATGATTGAGAGCAGCGCCATGAACAGCAGCACGGCGGCGGCCGAGCGCCGCCACATGCCCGCCGCGAGGATCGCCATGATCACCACGAACGGGATCAGCTCCGAGGTCTGCAGCCTGCTGCCGCTCAGTTTCGCGCCGGCCAGATAGGCGATCAGGTTGGCCAACGCGGCCAGTGCCGCGACGGCGACCGAGGCTTGCAGCGGCCAGGGGCGCTCGCCGGGCGCAAGCGGCTCGAGCCGCGCTCTGGCCGCGGCGTTCTGCGCCTCGGTTCGGGCGCGGTAGCGCTCCAGAAAGTCGGATGGCGTCGTGATCTCGGACCGCAGCACGGCCGCGGCGCGCTCCGGGTCCGCGCTCTCGGTGATCGCTCGCACGACCGCGATCCGCTGGGCGCCGGCGGCGGCGACGGCGCCGGTGTTGTCGGGTTCGATCCCGCCGACCGCGAAGAAGGGCAGCTTCGAGCTGCGCGAGGCGTAGGTGATCAGCGCGTGCCCGACGGGCGTGGCATTGGGCCGGATCGGCGTTGCGTGTACCGGCCCGACGCTGATGTAGTCAAGCGGGGCACGCTGGGCGGCCTCGATCTCCTCGGGACTGTGCGTCGAGGCGCCGAGCAGCTTGTCCTGCCCGATGAGCGCGCGCGCCTGTGCGAGGTCGATGCCGGGGCGGTCGATGTGCACACCGTCGGCACCCGCCTGCGCCACCAGCTCAGGGCGATTGTTGAGCATCAGCAGCGCCCCGCGGCGCTCGCACACGGCCCGCAGCCTGGCCGCGGCGTCGAGCAGCTCCGCATCGCCCCGGCCTCCGTCGAGCAGCTCGACGATGTCCACGCCTCCGCGCAGGGCAGCGTCCAGGCGTTCGTCCTCGATGTCCTCGCACAGCAGGTAGAGGTGCGCGTCGTCAAGCCGTTGTCGTGGGTTCTCGAGCATGTCACGGAGTCTCTCAGGAGCCGCAGCCTCGGCGGGCTCACCTACTACGATCGCGTGCGTGAGCCCACGCGACGTGGAGGCCCGTGAGGGCACTGTCGATGAACTGTTCGACGCCTGGGAGGACGCCTGGTCTGACAAGGACCAGGATGCCTTCCGCGCGCTCTGCAGCCCGAAAGTGCACTACGAGGACCCGCTCACCGGCGAGCCGCTCGAGGGCATCCCGGCACTGATCACGCACGCCGAGCGGCTCTGGGAGTCGTTTCCCGACGCTCGACTCGAGCAGCTCGGTCCCCGCCTCTGCGACGACCACATGGCGGCGGCGCCCTGCAAGCTGCTCGCGACGCACCGCGAGCCGATAGGCGGGCTGCCCGCCACCGGCCGCTTCATCGTCGTGCCGATCGTCTTCTATTGCGAGCTCGAGCGCGGCCGCCTGCTGCGTGTGCGCGCCTTCTTCGACCTCTACAACACCGCCATGCAGCTGGGGGTGCTGCCGGGCCGTGGCACCCTCGGCGAGAAGGCGATGCTGATGGTGCGCGGCTTTGGCCTGCGCGGCAGCCGCTGAGTCTTTGCACAGGATCTCTCACCGGACCGTCCGGTTTCCGGTTTGGCGATCGTTTCTACAGCTGAGCCGGCACTCGCCGACAGCGCCCATCAGAGAGACTTAACCGACCATGGACATCGCGATTCCCATCTTCGACCAGATCACCGCGCTAGACGCGATCGGTCCCTATGAGGTGCTCTCGCGCCTGCCGGGAGCGAAGGTCAACTTCATCGCCAAGCAGCCGGGGCCCAAGCGCACCGAAAACGGGATGCTGGCGCTGGTCGCCGATTACGCCCTGAGCGAGCTCACCGAACCCGACGTGATCGTCGTTCCCGGCGGCAATGGGACGCGCGCGCTGGTGGAGGACGAGGAGATGCTCGACTGGCTGCGCCACGCGCACCGGCATTCGAGCTGGACGACCTCGGTCTGCACGGGCTCGCTGCTGCTGGCCGCGGCTGGGATCCTCGATGGGCTCACCGCCACGACCCACTGGCTGCAGTACGACCTGCTTCGCCCGTACGGGGTCACGCCCATCGAGGAGCGCGTCGTGCGCGAGGGCAAGATCATCACCGCCGCCGGCGTCTCCGCCGGGATCGACATGGCGCTCACGCTCGCGGCTGAGATCGCCGGTCCGGAGCTGGCGCAGGCGATCCAGCTCGGCATCGAGTACGACCCCGAGCCGCCGTTCGCGGGCGGCTCAGTCAGCAAGGCGCCGCCTGAGATCGTCGAGCTCGTCCGCGAGCGCGCGGACAAGCTCGCATGAGTCTGCTGGTCGCGAAGCGTCGTCAAGGGGGCTAACTCTGCTCGGCGGTGCGGCCCCGCGCGCCCTGCTCCGCGACCAGTCGCCGGAGCGTCATCAGCACGTCGTCGCACACCTCGGTCGCCTGGCGGTGGACCAGGTCCCAGTCGTAGCGCAGCACGGTCAGCCCGTGCCTGCGCAGCATCATGTCGTTGCGTCGGTCGCGCCGGCGCTGCGCCGGGCTCGAATGCCCGGGCTCGCCGTCGAGCTCGACGACCAGGCCCTGCTGCGGCCAGTAGGCGTCGCACTTGATCTGGTGCATGTAGGTGTTCAGTAACGGCAGCGGCAGCGCCCGACGCTTGCAGAGGTCGTAGAAGTCCTCCTCCAGGCGGCCGTTGGCGTGCTTGCGCCGCGGGTCGTACTCCTCGATCGCCGTGCGCAGCGCGGTTGAACCGCGACGTCCGTAGGCGCACGCGGACAGCAGGGCGTCGACGTCGAGCAGCTTCTGGAAGTCGAGCTGTCCGAGCGCTCGGTGCACCGCACGCGGGCCGGTCGTCGCCGCGAGGTCGACCATCGTCACCGGGATCTGGGTGACGGGGAGGCCGCGGTGGAACTCGCGAACCAGGCCCTGGCGGCGGCTGAAGACCTTGACGCCTTGAAGGGAGCGAATTCTCCTCGGAGTGCTCACCTCGATCACTTGCGGCCCGTAGTCGATCAGTGAACGCCAGCGGGCCGCCGTCCTGTGGCTCAGCATCGCGCCTGGGCCGGCGTAGAGCACGGCCGCCCACAGGGCTGCGTCCAAGCTAGGGGCGGTGTGCCCGACCGCGTATACGCAGGGAAGGAGGCGTTCGACGTAGCCCTGTGCCAGCCATCCCTCGACGGTCGACGGGCTGACTCCGAGCTGCCGTAGCTGCTCGAGGGTGATACGCCCCTGCTGCTTCGCGGCAAACCGCCCGACCCGCTCTTTGGTGCGGCGATACGTCATTGCGTAATAGAGCGCCAAAGAGCATGCCGTTAACCCCCCTGCACACACGTAGACTGCGCAACTTGCGACCAACTGATTGCCTCACGGGCGAAGAGCTCAGCAGCGACCAGCTTCGGGAGCTGATCGAGCGCGCGGCCTGGATGAAGGCCAACCCCTACGGCTCGGAGGTGCTCAAACGGCGCAGCGTCGCGCTGATCTTCCAGCGCCCCTCGACCCGCACGCGCGTGAGCTTCGAGACCGGCATCGTCGAGCTCGGTGGCCACCCGATGATCCTCAGGACCGAGGACACGCAGCTGGCCCGCGGCGAGTCGATCCGTGACACCGCCTACGTGCTCAGCCGCAACGTCGCCGCGATCGGCATCCGCACCGGCCCCCACGAGCTCGTCGAAGAACTCGCCCAGCACGCGACCGTGCCCGTCATCAACATGCTCACCGCCGGCCATCATCCCTGCCAGGCGTTCGCCGACCTGCTCACCATGAAGGAGACGTTCGGGGAGCTGAAGGGCCTCAAGCTCGCCTATGTGGGAGACGGCAACAACGTCGCCCGTTCGCTGGCGATCATCGGTGCGATGGCCGGTGTCGAGGTCAGCATCGCCGCGCCCGACGGCTACCAGCTCGAGCCGGTCGCCGGCGCCCACCTCACCCGGGACCCGCACGAGGCCGTCAGGGACGCCAACGCGCTCTACACCGACGTCTGGGTGAGCATGAACGACTCACCCCAGACAGCCGAGGCTCGCCGCCAGGCGCTGCGCGACTACCAGCTCAGCGACGAGCTGCTGGCGGCCGCCGCGCCCGGCGCGATCGCCCTGCACTGCCTCCCCGCCCACCCCGGTGAGGAGATCACCGAATCGCTGCTCTACGGTGAGCGGCAGCGCATCTGGGATCAGGCCGAGAACCGCCGCCACGCCCAGAAGGCTCTGCTCGAGCTGCTCTGCGCTTGATTCTCGGCGCCCTCGCCGCTGCTTCGGGCGCCCACTGAGGCCTCTCGCCGCTGCTTCGAGGCCCTGATCGCAGCGCTCCCCTCTACCCTCAGTCAAGCCATGGACCAGACCGCCACCACCCGTCCCCGTCGCGGGGATCAGCTCACGCTCACCGTCGACACGCTCGCCTACGGCGGTGCCGGTGTCGCTCGCCACGAGGGTTATGTCGTCTTCGTCCAGGGCGCCATCCCCGGCGACACCGTGCTGGTCGAGGTCGGCAAATCAAAGCGCGCCTACGCCGAGGCGCGGGTGCTCGAGGTGCTCACGCCGAGTCGCGACCGCCTCGAACCCGTCGCGCCCCATCCCGGTGCCCCGTGGCAGGTGATCCCCTACGCCAGGCAGCTCGAGATCAAGGCCGAGCAGGTCGACGACGCGCTGCGGCGCATCGGCAGGCTCGACGGCTACACGCTCGAGCCGATCGTCGGGGCGCTGCAGGAGTGGCGCTACCGCAACAAGCTCGAGTACTCGTTCGGCAGCGATGACGGCGCCCGCCTGATCTGCGGCTTCCACGCCCCGGGCCGCTGGGAGGACATCGTCGAGGTGAGTGACTGCATGCTCGCCTCGGAGCAGGGCAACCGGGCCCGCGAGGAGGTCGTCGCCTGGTGCCGCGCCCAGGGGCTCGAGGCCTACGACCGCCGCACCAACCAGGGCTTCCTGCGCAACCTCGTCGTGCGCGAGGGCCGTCGCACCGGTGAGATCCAGGTGAGGCTCGTGACCTCCCGGGGCAAGCTCGACACCGACTCTCTGGCCGCAGCCACGCCCACCGCCGACGGTCTGCTCTGGACCAAGCTGGTGAGCGTCGCCGAAACCACCGTCGGAGGCGAGACCGAGCTGCTCTCGGGCGTAGAGAGCTACGACGAGCAGCTCGGAGGCCTGTCGATCAGCATCTCCGGCGAGGCCTTCTTCCAGACCAACACCGAGATGGCCGAGCGCCTCTACGCGATCGCGATCGAGTACGCCGAGCTCAAGGGCTACGAGCGCCTCTATGACCTGTACTGCGGGATCGGGACGATCGGCCTGCTGATGGCGCCGCGCGTCGCCGAGCTGTGGGGCCTCGAGATCGTGCAGGACGCCGTCTCCGACGCGATCGCCAACGCGCGCCGCAACGAGATCGACAACGCTCATTTCTTCGCCGGTGATGTGCGCCTGGCGCTGCGCGAGCTGGTCGAGAAAGCCGGCAAGCCCGACGTGCTGGTGGTCGACCCACCGCGTTCCGGGCTCTCGCAGAAGGTCGTGCGGCGCATCATCGAGGCCAACCCCAAGCGGGTCATCTACGTCTCCTGCAACCCGACGACGCTCGCGCCCAACGCGGCGCAGATGGTTGAGGCAGGCTACGAGCTGACCAAGGTGCGGCCCGTCGACATGTTCCCGCAGACGCCGCACATCGAGTGCGTCGCGCAGCTGGAGCGCCGCTCGGGGTAGTTGACCCGAACCGGGTACATACTTGGGTAATGCGCGCGGTCGTCATCAGGGACGGCGGGATCACCGTCGAGCAGCGCCCTGATCCGGAGCCCGGGTCTCACGAGGTGCTGGTCAAGGTCCAGGCGGCCGGTCTCAACAATGCCGACATCCTCCAGCGCGGCGGTCGCTACCCGCCGCCGGCCGGGTTCCCGGCTGAGATGCCGGGCATGGAGTACGCGGGCGAGGTGATCGCCAACGGCCCGGGAGCGGAGCGCTTCGGGGTCGGTGAGCGCGTCATGGGGCTGATCGGCGGTGCCGGCCAGGCGGAGCTCGTCCGCGTCAATGAACGCACGCTGATGCCGGTCCCCTCGAAGCTCGATTGGCCCGCCGCCGGCGGGGTGCCGGAGATCTTCACAACCGCTCACGACGCGCTCTTCACGCAATGCCGGCTCGAGCCCGGCGAGCGGCTGCTGGTGCACGGTGGCGCCGGCGGCGTCGGCGTGGCGGCGGTGCAGCTCGGCCGCGCCGCCGGTGCGCGCGTCTCGGCGACCGTGCGCAACCCCAAGCACCGCGACGCGGTCGCGCAGCTGGGGGCGACCGTGCTCGCACCCGATGACTTCGTGGATGAGGGCCCGTATGACGTGGTGCTCGAGCTCGTCGGCGCGACCAACATCGTGAACAACCTGCGGGCGCTGCGCAGCGGCGGCCGCATCAGCGTGATCGGCACCGCCGCCGGCGCGACCGTGGACGAGTTTCCGCTGGGTCTGCTGATGGCTCGACGCGGGCGCATCCACGGCTCGACGCTGCGTGGTCGCGCGCTCGAGGAGAAGGCGCTGGCCGCGCGGGCGGTCGAGCGCAACGTGCTGCCGCTGTTCTCAAATGGGGCGCTGCGCGTGCCCATCCACAAGACCTTCCCGCTGGCGCAGGCCGCGGAGGCCTACGACACCTTCGCCGCTGGCGGCAAGCTCGGCAAGATCGTTTTGACGTTTTGACCGGCGCGCTTCTGGCAACCTGGTCTGCTCAATGGCAGAAGGGGTCGACTTCTTCGCGCTGGGAGCGCTGCCCGCACCGCGCCTGAGTGCGGCTGAGGCTACGTGGATCGCCGGTGCGCGCTTCGGCATCGACGCGACCGCGCACACGCTTGGCAGCCAGCAGGACCAGAACTTCCTGCTGAGCGGCAGGGATGGCGAGCGGCCGCTCGGCGTGCTCAAGCTCGCCAACTCATCCATAGGCCGCGAGGAGATCGAGGCACAGGTCAGGGCCGCCGAGGTGCTGGCGCGGCGGCTGGCTGACATCCGTGTCGCAACAACGCTCCTCGACAGCGACGGAGAGCGCATGCTCGACGTCGTCGAGAGCTCCGAGGGCCCGCTCGTCGCGCACGTCGTCAGGTATCTGCCGGGGCAGGCGCTGCGCGAGCGCGGTTATCTCTCACCCGCGGTCGTGGCTGCCTTCGGAACGCTGGCCGCGTGCGTCAGCGGGGCGCTCGAGGACTTCGAGCATGGCGGGCTCGCGCGTGTGCTGCAGTGGGATCTGCGCAACGGCGCGCGCGTGGTCGAGCTGCTGGCCGGGCAGGTGCCCGACCCCGAGCTGCGTGCGCGTCTGAGCAGCGCCACGGAGGCTGCCTGGGGGACGGTCTCGACGCTGGCCGACGCGCTGCCGCTGCAGCCGGGCCACTTCGACCTCACTGACGAGAACCTGCTCACCACCGCGCCCGGCGGCATCCCGATGCCTGACGGCGTGATCGACCTCGGCGACCTCTCGCTGTCCTGGCGCGTGGCCGAGCTCGCGACGACGATCAGCTCGCTGCTGCATCACCCCGGGGCCGAACCGCACACGCTGCTGCCCGCGATCGAGGCGTTCCATGAGCTGCGGGGCCTCGCGGAGCAGGAGCTTGCCGCGCTGTGGCCGCTGGTCGTGATCCGCAGCGCCGTGCTGGCCGTCTCGAGCCATCAGCAGATCGCGCTCGATGGCGATCGCACCCACGCCTCGGTGGGGCTCGAGCACGAGCTCGAGATCTTCAGGCGCGCGACCTCGGTGCCGCCCGCGGTGATGAGCAACCTGATCGCAGACAGGCTCGGTCTCGAAGTCAGCGCCGCGCGGCTTCCGCGCTCCTGTGGTGCCCTGATCGACCGCCCCCCGGAGCTGCTCGATCTGTCGACGCAGTCTGATCTCATGGACGCGGGCGACTGGCTGCAACCGGACACCGTCCCGCGGCTGATCCAGGAGGCGCTTGTGCGCAGCGGCGCGGTGGCGCTGCCGCACGCCCTGCCTCAGCTCCCCCGCGCGAGGGCGCTCTCACAGGTCTCGCAGCCGACGGTGCCAACGCTCACAGAGGTCTGGTTCGAGCAGGACACGGAGCTGGCCGCGCCCTGGCCGGGCGACACCACCACCTCCCGGCCGGGGCTGGTCGTGCTCGAGAACTCAGGCCTGGGGCTGACGCTGATGCTCGCAGGGGCGAACCCCAGCGCCACCGCGCTCGCCACCGCACCCGCCGGTGCTCGCATCGGTATTCAGCTCACGATCGGAGCCGACCCGGTGCCGCCGCACGTGCGCCCCGAGTACGCGCCCGGGTGGCTGCCGCTGACCGCGGACGCCGCTGGGCTGCTGCTGCTGCAGCGCGCGCAGCAGCAGCGCGACCACGATCTCATCGGGCAGCGCGAGCGCTCGCTCGCATCCGTGCAGGAGCACTACTACGCGCGCCCGCCGCGGATCGAGCGCGGCTGGCGCCATCACCTGATCGACACCGATGCCCGCGTCTATCTCGACATGGTCAACAACGTCACGATCCTCGGGCACGCGCACCCGCGCGTGCAGGCGGCCGTGGCCCGGCAGCTGCGGCGGCTGAACACCAACTCGCGGTTTCACTACGCGGCGATAGCGGAGTTCTCCACACGGCTCGCCGCGCTGGCGCCCGAGCCGCTCGACAGCGTCTTCCTGGTCAACAGCGGATCGGAGGCGGTCGACCTGGCGCTGCGGGTGGCGCTGGCTGCCACCGGCCGCCCCGATGTGGTCGCGATGCGCGAGGCCTACCACGGCTGGACCTACCTATCCGACGCCGTCTCGACCTCGATCGCCGACAACCCGAACGCGCTCGGAACGCGACCGCCGTGGGTGCACACGGTCGACGCCGCCAACCATTTCCGCGGCAGCCACCGTGGCGAGCAGGCGAGCCGTTACGCGCCCGAGGCGGTGGCCGTGATCGACGAGCTGGCGGCAGCCGGTCGCCCGCCCGCGGCCTTCATCGCCGAGAGCTTCTACGGCAACGCCGGCGGGCTGGCGCTGCCGGACGGCTACCTGGAGCAGGTCTACGCCGCGGTGCGCCGGCACGGCGGTCTGGCGGTTGCCGATGAGGTGCAGGTCGGCTACGGGCGGCTGGGTGAGTGGTTCTGGGGCTTCGAGCAGCAGGGCGTCGTGCCGGACATTGTCGCCGTCGCCAAGGCCATCGGCAACGGACATCCGCTGGGCGCCGTGATCACCAGCCGCGAGCTGGCGGAGCGCTACCGCAGCAGCGGCTACTTCTTCTCATCCACCGGCGGCAGCCCGGTCTCGAGCGTGGTCGGCCTGACGGTGCTCGACGTGATCGCAGAAGAGGGCCTGCAGGAGCACGCACAGGTGGTCGGCGCCCGGCTCAGGAAGGGGCTGCGGAAGCTGGGTGAGAAGCATGCGCTGGTCGGTGCCGTGCACGGCACCGGGCTCTACCTGGGCGTCGAGTTCGTGCGCGACCGCGAGACGCTCGAGCCGGCCACCGCCGAGACCGAGGCGATCTGCGACCGGCTGCTCGAGCTCGGCGTGATCATGGCGCCGACCGGTGATCACCAGAATGTGCTGAAGATCAAGCCCCCGTTGTGCGTCGACGCCGACGCCTGCGACTTCTTCGTCGCGATGCTCGACGAGGTGCTGACGAGCGGCTGGTGAGCACCGCGCTGACCGGATAGGGTGCCGCTGCATGGGTCTGACCGCCGAGGAGCGGCGAGTCTGTGAGCGTGTCGCCGAGCGCGAGCAGGATCTGGTCGAGCTCGCCTGCGCACTGATCGGCTTTGACACGACCGCCCGCAACCCGGGCGACCCGGCCAGGCAGGAGGCGGAGCTCCAGGGGTACCTGGCCGACAGGCTCGCCCGGGCCGGTGCCGAGATCGATCTGTTCGAGCCCGATGCTGCCGAGATGGCCGGCAGACCGCTTGTGCCCCCGGGGCTCGACTTCGCCGGACGCCCGCAGCTGATCGCGACCCTGCGCGGGAGCGGTGGTGGCCGCTGCCTGGTCTTCAACGGCCATATCGACGTCGTCTCCGTGGAGCCGCGTGAGCGGTGGAGCTCGGACCCGTTCGTGGCCGAGGTGCGCGACGGCAAGCTCTATGGTCGCGGCGCCTGCGACATGAAGGGCGGGATCGCGTCGATGGTGATGGCCGCCGAGGTCCTGGCCGAGCTCGGCATCCCGCTGCGCGGTGACCTGCTGGTGGCGACCAACACCGACGAGGAGTCCTCTGGCGCCGGCGGCAGCGCGCTCGTGCAGCACGGGATCCGGGCCGACGCCGGGATCGTGACGGAGCCGACCAACCTCGACACCTGGGTCGCCTGCCGTGGATCCGAGTACGGCGTGATCACGGTACCGGGACGACCCGGCCACGCCGAGGTGCACCAGCCCGAGTGGCGGCGCGGCGGCGCCGTCAACGCGATCGAGAAGGCGGTCGTGGTGCTGGCCGCGATCGACTCGCTGCGCCGGGAGTGGGCCGGCCGCCGCGAGTACGAGCACCCGCACGTCTCGCCCCCGAGCCTGCT
>DASZMI010000079.1:0-5853 GCA_035551915.1 Solirubrobacteraceae bacterium
CCGATCGTGGAGCCGGTCTCGGCGGTGCTGCCAGAACTCATAGCTTGCGGGTGAGACACGCAGCCCGCCCCAGCCGTCGGGCAAGGGTAGTTCTTGATCCCGGTAGCGTTCGGCGATGTCTGCGACACGCCGCTCGAGCCACTCGCGGCTTTCGATCACCTGACTCTGGGGCGAGGCGAGCGCGCTCAGCTGGCTCCGGCGTGGCCGGGTGCGCGCGTAGGCGATCGACTCCTCGACGGCGACCCGCTCGACGAGCCCCTCAATGCGCACTTGCCGTCCGAGCGGTTCCCAATAGAACAGCAGCGCCGCGCGGGGATTGTCTCGAAGCTCTCTCCCCTTCCGACTCTCGTAGTTGGAGAAGAACACGAACCCGCGCTCGTCGAACTTCTTGACAAGTGCGTATCGCACGGAAGGAGCGCCATCCGGCGTGGCGGTCGCGACCGCCACGGCCTCCGGTTGCGGCGCCCCAGCCCGCACGGCCTGTTCAAACCAGGTGGCGAACTGGCGTAACGGATCGGAGTCAGCGTCTTGCTCCCGCAGCGACGGCTCTGGATCGGTCATCGGCGACTCAAGCTACTCCTCCGGCCCCGCGTGTCGCCGCGGGACCCTCGCAAGCGGTTGACGTGGGCTCACGATCGCGAGCGTGAACCTGATCGAGCAGCGAGCAGCGCCAAACGGCACCACGCGTGCGGCAGCGTGCGGTCACGCTCGTTTCGGATAGGCAGATCACGGCGAGGTGCGCGCTCCGGGCGTCCTCAGTCGGCCCGTGCGCTCCCAGCGTTGACCGCCAACTGTGCGGCAAAGGCCCTCTTGTAGGCAGGCCGCGCTTCGCCGCGGACGACGTAGGCAGCCAGGCTTGGAAACTCGTCGAGAAGTCCTGAAGCTCTCAGCCGGAGCAGCACCGACACCATCATCAGGTCCCCTGCGGTGAACGTCCCATCGAGCCATTCCCCATCGCCCAACCTGGCGGAGAGCTGGCCCAGTCGATTGCGAATGCGGTCTTTGACCAGGGGCAGACGCGCCTGCGCCCAAGGCTCATCGCCCTCCAGGATCCTGGCGGTCACGAGCTCGAGGATCGGCGGCTCCACGGTGTTCAACGCGGCGAACATCCAGGTGATGGCCCGCGCCCGCGCATTGGCGTCGTCGGGGAACAAGCCCGCGTGGCGCTCGGCGATGCGCAAGACGATCGCGCCGGTCTCAAAGAGGACAAGGTCATCCTCCTCATAGGTCGGGATCAGGCCGAAAGGGTGAAGGCGCAGATGCTCGGGCTCCTGCTTCGCCCGGAACGAGACCAAGCGGACGTCGTAGGGTTGACCCACCTCCTCCAGCGCCCAGCGAACGCGCGTGTCACGCGCCAGGCCCTTGCCTCCGTCGGGCGATCGCTCAAACGCGGTGATGACGATGCTCATGGTGAGACGCTACTGGGGTCCCGTCGCCGGTCCGATCAGGGCTCAGTCGCCGAGGGCTGCGCGGCGTGCGTGCCGCAGGCCCATCAGGTACTCGCCAAGCCGCCGCTCATCATCCGTCGGGATCGCGTCGAATGCAACGCCCACGGCGTCCGGCGAACGCCGCGTGACCTCGGCTTGCGCGGTGATCGGCCGCGGGTCATCGCCGAACATGAGCTCGAGCGTGACCCGCCTGTCAGCATCCAACGCCGGATGCTGGCGCAGCAGCGCGCCGCGCTCACTGAGGTTGATCGTCTCGGTCCAATCGGATCGGTCACCGTCGGGCTCGTCCGGGCAGGCTATCCGGACTCGTGTCACCAGCCCGAGCCTCGTACCACCGTGACGCCGCTCCGCCAGGCCCACTCGGTCGATCACGGCCGCTTCCAGATCTGGCGGGCTCGCGCGGGCAGCCACGCGGAGCCCGACAGGGATGCGACGGTCGTTGAAGACCAGGAATCCCGAAGCGCCGACGGCCAGCTGGCCGACCACGCGCGGCGGCAGCCGATCGCGATAAGCGAGCCGGCTCACAGATCCCTGCACGTCCAGCACGCTACAGGCGATCGATCGCGGAGCCGCGTCGAGGCTCAGGCCTACCGTCTGACCGATGTGAAGCCGCCGCACAACAGACCTATCGGCCGCCAACCGGCGACCCTGAAGCGGGGTTCCCCACAGTGATCCTTTGGCCATCAGCTGATCGGGTTGCTCACCGTGGCCAGCGCGCGGATACGGAGATGGGCGGGTGCAGACCGTGTTCAAGCAGCACCATGCGCGGCGCGCCCGCAGCGAGCGCCTCATCCACTGCAGCGCCGAGGCCAGGCAGGTCCGCACGCCGGCACTCGATCCCGAATGCGCGGGCGAGCGCGGGGAAGTCGGGGCGCACAAGATCGACGCCGCGGTGGGGCTCCCCGGCGAGCGTCTGGTCGAAGCGCAGCATCCCGTAGCCGCCGTCATCCACGAGCAGGACCGTCACCGGCAGCTGGTGCTGGCGCAGGGTCGCCAGCTCGCCGAGGGCGAACATGAAGCCGCCGTCGCCGCAGATCGCGAGCGCGGGGCGCTCGCGCAGCGCGCCCACGCCGAGCGCCGCCGGCAGTGCATACCCGAGCGTGCCCCAGCCAACGGGATACTGCATCCGTCGCGGAGCCGACACACGGGCGTAGCCGGCTGCCCAGTAGCCGGGGATCGCCATGTCGTTGACCATCACCGGATCGCGGCGAGCGACGACGTCATCGATCGCGGCGACGAACCGCCATGCATCTCGCGTGAGAGCATCGGTGGCGATACGGCGCCGCACGCGCGCGCACAGCTCCCGCACTCGTGAGGGATCACCGACGCGAGCCGCCACACCGTCAGCGAGGGCCCGTATCGCCTCGCGTGCGTCAGCCACAAGCGCCACCGACGCCGGGTAGTTCTTGGCAGCGTCGATCGGATCGGCATTGATCGTGATCAGATGCTCCGGTAGCGGCAGCTTCCAATTCATCGTGCTGGGCCCGTCAAAGGCGGTGCCGACGGCGATCATCAGGTCCGCGGCCGCGATCAGCTCGGTGATCTCGGGCTCGTGCGGGGGAAGGTCGATCAGCCAGGGACTGCCTGGGGCGACGGCGCCGCGGGCGGCCCAAGTGGCGATGAGCGGCGCGCCCAGCCGCCGGGCCAGTCGCGTGACCTCCTCGCAGGCATCCGACTGCACGACACCGCCGCCGATCCACAGCACGATCGCGCCCGCGCGGGCGATCAGATCCAGGGCGGCGCCGAGGTCCTCGGCTCGCGGCGGGAGCCGATCCGGCGAGGCGACGCCGAGCGGCTCGGCGGGCTGGCGCAGCAGGTCGTTTGGAATACCCACGTAGACCGGCCCACGCGGCCACTGCATGGCGGTCTCGGCACCGCGCGCGACAGCCTCGACCGCCTCGGCAGCGGTCGGCGGACGGTGGACACTCTTCGCGAAGGTCTCGAACATCGCGGCCTGATCGGCGGACTCGTGCAGGCCCCCGCGCACGACCCCGGCACGGGCGATGCGCGTCGAGGTGTCGCTGGCGATCAGCAGCACCGGGCTGCCGCTGGCCGCCGCCTCGCCGAAGGCAGCGAGCGCGTTGGCGGCGCCAGGACCGGTGGTGGTGAGACTCACCCCCAGTCCGCCTCCGGCTCGCGCCATCCCGTCCGCCGCGTAGACGGTCGTCTGCTCGTGCCGGGTGCCGATGATCTCGGGGATGCCGGCACCCACCGCCTCCCAGAAGGCGAGGTTGTGCACCCCAGGCAGGCCGAACGCCGTGTCCACACCGGCGCCCGTCAGGGTTCGGAGGATCGCCTCGGCGACCGTCATGTCGGTGATCGTCGGTGCCGGCCGGGCGACCGCGGCAGCCAAGCGGGCTGCCGCGGGAGAAGCTCGCTCAGCCGCCCACTCGGATCAGCTTCTTGTTGACGAACTCGTCGGCGCCGTAGCGGCCGAGCTCGCGGCCGAAGCCCGAGGACTTGACGCCGCCGAAGGGCAACTCGGCGGCGTCGGCGCCGACGATGTTGACGTAGACCATGCCGGCCTCGATCTTGTTGGCGACGCGCTCGGCCTGCTCGGGGTCGGTCGTGAAGAGGTAGGACCCTAGACCGAAGCGGGTGTCGTTGGCGATCTTGACGGCCTCATCCTCGGAGCTGGCTCGGTAGAGCGAGGCAACAGGGCCGAACAGCTCCTCCCTGTAGGCCTCGTTCTCGGGTGTGATGCCGGTGAGCACGGTCGGCGAGTAGAAGTTCCCGTTGCGCTCGGCGCTGCCGGCGGCGACGGTCGCACCCTGCGCGATCGCGGCCTTGACCTGCTGATCGAGCCGCTCGGCGGCGATGCTCGAGGACAGGGGGCCGATGGCGCTCTGCGCCGAGGTCGGATCACCCGGCTGCACAGCGGTCATCGCGGCCGTGAACTTCTCGAGGAACGCGTCATAGAGCCCATCGATCACGATGAACCGCTTGGCCGCGTTGCACGACTGCCCGGTGTTGTCAAGACGCGCCGCCACCGCCGCCTCGACGGTCGCATCGAGGTCGTCGGTCGAGAGCAGGATGAACGGATCAGAGCCGCCGAGCTCGAGCACGACCTTCTTCAGGTGCTTGCCCGCGAGCTGCGCGACCGCGGCGCCGGCACGCTCGGAGCCGGTGAGCGACACGCCCCGCACGCGCGGGTCGGCGATCACCGACTCGATCTGCTCCGGCACCGCGAAGATGTTGTTGTAGGCGCCCTCGGGGAAGCCCGCGTCCCTGTACATATCGGCGATCGCGAGCGCCGACTGCGGACACTGGGGGGCGTGCTTGAGCAGGATCGTGTTGCCGATGATCAGGTTGGGTCCGGCGAACCGCGCCACCTGGTAATACGGGAAGTTCCAGGGCATGATCCCGAGCAGCACCCCGTAGGGGCTGCGGCGGATGATCGCCGAGCCGTCGCCGTCGAGCAGCGTGATCGGCTCGTCGGCAAGCAGGTGCTCGGCGTTGTCGGCGTAGTACTGATAGATGCCGTCGCAGAAGTCCACCTCGCCGAGCGCCTGCTCGACGGGCTTGCCCATCTCGCGCACGATGATCTCCGCGAGCTGCTCGCGCCGCTCGCTGTGCAGCTCACCGACACGGCGGATCATCGCCGCGCGCTCGGCGACCGTGGTGCTCGGGATCCACTCCTGCTCGGAGCGGTAAGCCGCCGCGATCGCGTCCTTCAGCGCCGCGTCGGAGATCGTCTCGTACTCCTTGATCGTCTCGCCCGTCGCCGGGTTGACCACCGCAAAATCAGCCATCGAGCCTCTCCTCGTTCCTGATCAACAAGCTCTGCCTCTGCTCAACACGATTCCACAACCGCATTGATGATGTTGACCGCTGCGTCGGTGCCGTTCGGTCCAACTGAGACTACCCAGCAGCGCCGCCGCGGCGGAACGAGCGCAGAGGCGGGGGGCGCCCCCGCTGGGGCGCCCTTCAGGCGAGCCTCAGCGGGCCCCGAGCTCACGAGCCTCCCGAGCGCGAGCTCACGAGCCTCCCGAGCGCGAGCTCACGTCCTCCGGAAACTGGCGGATGGGGACTTAGAGAGCGCGGCGTAGTGGGTTTCGCGCGCCTGCTCGAAATTCTGCGGTAGGTCGGTCTCGGGATCACCCAGCAAGCGATTGGGTTGCGTCTCTGACCAGTACTTTGCGGTGCATAGTAAGTGGAAATTTGGAGCAACGGGAGGAGGCCTCCTCTTCCGAAGAGTTCTTACGTTTGTGTTCCCTTGCGGTAACTGGCTGCCACATAGAAATGCGGCCATGCTTCGCACCGTAACCGTCACAGCAGCGACACTCGCTGCGGCCGTCGTGCTCGCTGCGTGCGGCGGCTCGAGTGGCCCCAACAACGGCAACAACAGCAGCAACTCAGGCAACAGCGGTCAGATCTCGGCGGCGTTCCATGCCGCCGAGCTCAA
>DASZMI010000080.1:0-41804 GCA_035551915.1 Solirubrobacteraceae bacterium
CCGCCGAGCAGGAACAGGATCCCGACGACGAACAGCATCAGCGCCAGCGAGCGGAAGGTCTGGGCCGGGAACAGCGGCAGCCCGACGATGCGCCTGTTGGTCTGACGCTCGGTCTCCTTGAACTGGGTGTGATGACGCGCCATCACCAGCGCCAGGTGGATGCCGATCAGCGTCGCCAGCAGCGCCGGCAGCACGAATACGTGCATGATGAACATGCGGCTCCAGAAGTCGTGGTTGCCGGGGAACGGGGCACCGAAGATCCCCAGCATCAGCGGCCCGCCGATGACCGGGATCGAGAGTCCGACGCCGTAGCCGATCGCCAGGCCCATGCCTGAGAGCAGGTCGTCGACCAGCGAGTAGCCGAGGTAGCCCTCCAAGAACGAGGTGAAGAGCAGGATCAGGCCGACGATCCAGGTCAGCTCGCGCGGCTTGCGGAAGGCGCCGGTGAAGAACACGCGCATCATGTGCATGACGATCGAGGCGACGAACACGTCGGCGGCCCAATGGTGCGTCTGGCGGATCAGCAGGCCGGCCTTGTAACTCAGGGAGATCTTGACGACCGACTTGTAGGCGGCGCTCATCGTCTGGCCGTCGAGCGGCGCGTAGGGTCCGTGGTAGACGGTCTTGGCGGTGCTCGGATCGAAGAACAGCGCCAGGTAGGTGCCGGTCGCGATCAGCACGATGAAGGCGTAGAGCGCGACCTCGCCGAGCAGGAACGACCAGTGGTCGGGGAACAGGTAGCCGAGGGTCTTGCGCAGCAGCGGTGCCGCCGCGGTGCGCTCGTCGATGAAGCGCACGGGGTCGGCGAAGGGGTCCTTCTGGTCGGGTCGGTGCGTGTCCCGCGCCGGGTCGCGCCGCTGCGCGCCCGGCGCGCTGCCGGCCGCGCCGCTCATGTCGGCTGCTCCCTGACGTTCCACCAGCCGGGGCCGACGCGCGCGGAGAAGTTGCCGGCTGCTCGCAGGTGCCCGGCGCTGTCGATCTGCAGCGGCAACTGCGGAAGCGGGCGCCCGGCGGGCCCGAAGGTGACGGTGCCGCCGGTGAACGGATCGAAGGTCGAGTAGTGGCACGGGCAGATCAGCGCCTCCTGTGGCTCGACCGTCGCGAAGGTCGGCTTGCGGAACAGGGCGACGGCGCAGCCGGCGTGCGTGCAGATCTTCGAGTAGGCGACGATCCCCCGCGGGGTCCAGCCCGAGCGGTCGTCTGGCATCCGCAGATCGGCGGCGTTGAGGTGCAGGACGACGATCGGTGCGCCGATCTCCTCGGGGTCGGCGCCCTCCGGGAAGGCGGTGTAGAAGGTCTGCTTCAGGACGTCGCCGGCGGCGATCGGATCGCCGGACTCATCGACCAGCCGCACCCCGCGCTTCCAGGGTGTGCGATCGAGCGGCGCGGTGTCCCAGAACGGGCCGAGCGACAGCACCGGCGTCAGCGCCGCGGCGCCGAGCGCGCAGCCCGCGGCCGTGCCGGCCCCGAGCAGCAGGCGCTTGCGCGTGATCATGCTGCCCGCCGCGTGGATCTGCTCGACGACCTCGGCCTGCTTGTCGGGATGCTCGGTCGGATAGTCGTCCTCGAGCTCGTCGCTGGGAACGAGCCGCTTGCCGATGATCGCCAGCGCCGAGGCGATGCAGATCAGGCACAGCCCGATGCTGATTCCCAGCAGCGCGTTGGGCATCGCCGCCGGACTGAAGAACGCGTAGACGAAGATGAAGCCGATCGCGCAGACGGTTGCGATCAGCAACAGCGCGAGCACGGTGAACTCGGCGCCACGGCGGGGCTCTCTCATCGCTTGAGCCTCCTGCCGGTCATCGCTTGAGCCTCCTGCCGACGATCAGGCACGTGATCAGCAGCAGCGGTGCCGCGATCAGCCATGTGACCAGGCCCTCCGGGATCGGGCCGATGTTGCCGATGCCCCAGCCGCCGCGGTTATACGGGTGGTTCTGGCTCTGCACGTACCTGATGATCGAGTTGAGCTGGGCGTTGGAGATCTGCCTGGAGGAGAACTTGGGCATCAGGTAGGGGCCGATGCGGACCGCCTCGGCGATCTCGGCGTCGGTGTAACCCTGCAGCGGGGGCACGCGCGCGCCCGTGACATAGCCGCCGCGAGCATCCTCCTGATGGCAGCCGGCGCAGTCCTCGGTGAACAGCTGCGTGCCCGCCGAGATGTTCCCGCGCCGCGGGTGTGGGTCTGGGATCCCCGGCCCGCCGCCGAGCGACGCGACGTAGCGATCGAGTGAGCGGATCTCATTGCCGGAGAAGAGCACGCGGTCGTTGGAGGGCTCGTGGTGCGGATTGTCGAGCGGCATCAGGCCCGTGCGCAGATAGAAGTCGGCAGCGCGGGCGCCGACGTGGCGCAGGGGCGGCCCAAGCCCATAGAGGTCGCCGGCGCCGGGGCGCGCGTGCGTGATGCCGCGGCCCGCGATCCCGTGGCAGGTGGAGCAGTTGGCCGCGAACAGCTCGCTGCCGAGCTCGAGCGTCGGCTTGTTGGGCTCAGAGTCGGGTCGCACGATCCCGGCCGGCGGCTGGGCCGCCGCGGGGGAGATGAACGCGACGCCGCTCAGCACGAGCGAGGCGGCCAGCGCGAGCAGCGCGGTCGCGGCGAGGATTGTCAGCCGCGCCCTGCTCATGACTGCTGGCAATTGAGCAGTTGCGGGCTGCCGATCGTGGTCAGCACCACGATCGCGACCGCAAGGAAGTTGACCGTCAGCCCGACGATCGCGAGGAAGTGGACGCGTGCGAGCGGCGGCTCTCCGCCGAAGCCGCGGATCACCTCGAGGCTCATCTCGCGCGCCCGCCTGGTGTCACGAAACAGCCATGCAGCGACGGCGGTGGACGCGAGTCCGACGACGATCGCGGCGATCCCGAGCGCGGTCTCGATCGGGTGCAGTGAGACCGACGCCCGCGCCTCCGCCCCGCAGTCGTAGAAGGTCAGGAAGAGGCTGGTCACGAACTGCGCTGCCCAGGCGACCGAGCCGCCGAGCACGCCGAACCAGATCACGAGATTCGAGTGCGCCGTCTTCACAGAGACGGGGAGATCTGGGTGAACAGGACACAGACCGCGAGCGCGCCGACCACGTACCAGTAGAGCGCCAGGTTGCGCACGGCGATCAGCCAGTAGCGGGTCAGCCCCTTGGCGAGCAGCTGCGAGATCAGTGCCAGGTCGAGCGCAAGGCCGAGCAGCACATGGGCGTGGTGAACGGCGAGCATCGTGAAGTAGACCGATCCGTACGCGCTCTGGCGCGGAGAGAACTTGTGCAGGTCACTGCTGAAGAGCAGGATCTGCCAGGCGAGGTAGCCGCACTGGGCGGCGAGGCCGACGGCGATCGCCGCGACCGTGCGGCCGCGCCGTCCACGCCTGCTCGCGCGCGCCGCCAGATGGATCGGCAGCAGCGTAAGCAGCAGGTACGCGGTGGCGAGCACGGGCAGGAGAACCTCCGGCTTCTCGACCCCGTGCGGCGGCCAGCTCCTGTCGACCGACTCCAGATAGAAGTAGCTGCCGATGATGGTGCCGAACAGCGCCACCTCGGCGCAGAGGAAGAGCGCCATTCCCCAGACGCCGCTGGGGGCTGAATGGCGCGGGTCGGCGCGGCCCAGCGTCCTGGCGATGCGCTGCGCACCGCCGCCGGATAGCTCGGGCGAGCTCATGCCTGCTCCTCATGTGAATGCCACGCGAGCAGCGCCATGCCGGCGAGCACCAGGAAGGCGCCGGCGATCCAGTAGTGGACCAGCAGCAGCATCGCGAACATGCCGGCGAGCAGCAGCGCGCAGACCGGCGGCCAGATCGAATGCGGCGGCATCTCGAGGATCTCGACGAGGTCGGCGTCCTGGGCCGTGGTCATCGGCGTCTCGTGGCCTTCGTCGAGCAGACCCTCGCCGCGTGCGAGCCGCTTGTTGTCGCGGCGGCGGTCCTCGGTGTCATACATCCCGTATGGCGTCGTGACCGTGGGGATGACGACGAAGTTGTAGGGAGCCGGGGGCGAGCTGGTCGACCACTCGAGCGTGTCGCCGTGGAACGGGTCGTCGGTCTCCTGCCCGAACACCAGGCTGATGAGCAGGTTGAGCACGATCATCAGCAGGCCCGCGGCGAGCATGTAGGCGCCGATCGACTCGATGAAGTTCATCAACGTCCAGCCCATGTGAGCCGGATAGGTGTAATTCCGGCGCGGCATCCCCAGCAGGCCGAGGATGTGCATGGGGAAGAAGGTCACGAGCGTGCCGAGGAAGGTCAGCCAGAAGCTGGCCTTGCCCGCACGCTCGCTGTACATCCTGCCCGTGACCTTCGGGAACCAGTAGTACATACCACCGAGGATCGGGAACACGGCGGCCCCGAAGATGACCATGTGGAAGTGCGCGATCACGTAGTAGGAGTCGTGCACCTGCTGGTCAAACGGGATCGCCGCCAGCGTGATCCCGGAGAGGCCGCCGAGGATGAAGTAGATGATGAAGCCGACGATGAACAGCAACGGCGTCTTGAAGTCCGGCTTGCCGGTGAGGATCGTCGCGATCCAGGCGAACAGCTGGATCGCGCTGGGGATCACGATGATCAGGCTGGCGGCGGCGAAGTAGATCGTCGCCGAGGTCGGCAGGCCGACCGTGAACATGTGGTGCGCCCAGACGCCGAAGCCGAGGAAGGCGACCATCACCTCGGCCAGCGCCACCAGCGGGAACAGCACCATGCGGCGGTGCGTCAGCGTCGGGATGATCGAGGTCGCGATCCCGAAGGCGGGGAGGATGATGATGTAGACCTCCGGATGGCCGAAGATCCAGAAGAGGTTCTGCCAGAGCAGCACGCTGCCGCCGTGGGCGGGGTCGTAGAAGTGGAAGCCGAGGTTGCGGTCGAGCTCGAGGAAGAGCGCGGCCAGGCTCAGCGCCGGCAGCGCGAACAGCAGCGCGAAGGACGCTGCCAGGAACGCGTAGCAGAACAGCGGCATGCGGTTCAGCGACATCCCCGGCGCTCGCATCTTGAAGATCGTGACGATGAAGTTGATCGCCGCGGCGGTGCTGGAGAGGCTGTTGAAGATCAGCCCGAACCCGTAGAAGTCGATGTTGACCCCGGGGTCGAAGCGCTTGGAGGCGAGCGGCACGTAGTCGAACCAGCCCGCGTTTGGCGCATGGCCGCCGGCCAGGGAGATGTACATGAAGATCGCCGAGCACAGATAGATCCAGTACGAGACGGCGTTCATCCGCGGGAACGCCATGTCACGGGCACCGATCATCAGCGGCAGCAGGTAGTTCCCAAACGCGCCCGTGGTCATCGGGATCACGAACAGGAAGATCATCGTGATCCCGTGCATCGTGAACATCTCGTCGTAGACCCGCGGCGAGATCACGTGACTGTGCGGGCCCAGCAGCTGGGTGCGCATCAGCAGCGCCTCGACGCCACCCGCGCCGAACATCAGCAGCGACGTGAAGAAGTAGAGGATCCCGATGCGCTTGTGATCTGTGGTGGTCAGCCAGCCGAGCAGGCCCGGGCGCGGAGCCCAGATCAGCTCCAGGCGCTTGACGTAGGTCTGGCCCTCGCGGGGGACGGTGGTCGCCATGCCTACCTCACCTGAGGCTTTCCAGGTAGGCGGTGAGCTCGCGCACCTTCGGCTTGGAGAGCCCTAGGTCGGGCATCAGCACACCGGGTTTGATCGCCTGCGGATCGCGGATCCAGGCGGCGAGGTTCGCCGGCGTGTTGGCGAGCGTGTCGGCGGCGATCGAGGTGCGGCTGCCGACGTGCGTGAGATTGGGGCCAATCGCGCCACGGGCGCTGGTGCCGCCGATCGTATGGCAGCTTGCACACTGGCTATTCATGAATACGTTTCTGCCCGCCGCCTGCAGGGGAGTGGCCGTGGCCGGCGCGGGTCGCTGCTGGCCGTTCAGCCAGGATCGGTACGCGGCGCGAGTCTGGACGACGACCTTCAGCGCCATGTCGGCGTGCTCGAGTCCGCAGTACTGCGAGCACTGGCCGCGGTAGACACCCACGCGGCCGACGTCGAACAGGATCCGGTTGTGAGCGCCCGGGATCGTGTCGACCTTACGAGCGAGCGCGGGCACCCAGAGGCTGTGGATCACGTCCACGGTCGTCACCACCACGTTCACCCGGGTCTTCACCGGCAGGTGGATCTCATTGGCCGTGACCACGCCGGTGCCCGGGTACTTCACCTCCCACCACCACTGATGCCCGATCACGTGGATCGTCATCGCGGTCTTGCGCGGGTCGGGTGGCGAGGACTCACCGATCAGATAGATGTCGGACACGCCGAACAATGCGACCAGCGCCACCACCGGGATCGCGATCCCGAACGCCAGCACCATGAGCTCGGCGACACTCTCGCGCTCGCCGAAGAACGGAAGCCCGGGCGTGTCGCGGCGAATCCAGGCGATTCCGAGCAGTGCCAGGGCGCCGAAGAAGACGAGCGCGGCGGCCCCGAGCATCCACCACCAGAGCAGGTCGATGTCGTGGCTCTGCTTGCTGGCGGAACGGAACATCGATTGCGGGCTGCCGCAGCCGCAGATCAGCAGCGCGCAGGCCATCAGCAGCACCAGTGAGCGTGCCAATCGAGCCCCATGGCAGCGGTGCCGTTGCCCGGTGCCGCGCCGGCGACGACGGCCGTGAGGCGGCGTGCGGGTGACTTCCTCGATCTGTGAACACCCGTCGTGCGCCCGCAAGGTACTCCCGCTGGTTGGTGACAGCTGCCGTCTGCACTACCCGTCAGCAAACCGCCACGCGGCCTCGTGGTCGTGCGGTTGACGCGCGTACCGCAAACAGGTATTCCCTGTGACGCCGGGCCTCTGGCTCGTTTCGCGCCGAGCAGGCTCGGGAATCCTCCGCAGGGAATGCCCACTCAGCTGCAGGCCCTCAGAGACCAGGGGCAGAGCCCCTGGATCGACTTCATCACCCGCAGGTTCCTGGAGGACGGCGAGCTGGGCCAGATGATTCGCGACGGTGCCGTCGGGGTCACCTCCAACCCGACCATCTTCCAGAAGGCGATCGCAGACGACGAGCTCTACGACGAGCAGCTGCAGAAGCTGGCGAGCGACGACATCAATCCCTACGACGCGTTCATCGAGATCGCGTGTGAGGACATCCGCAACGCCTGTGACCAGCTCGCCGAGACGCACGCCCATCGTGGCCCCAGGGGGATCCGCGACGGCTGGGTCTCGCTCGAGGTCGATCCGCGGCTCGCGCACGACACGGTGGCGACGCTGGCCGAGGCGCGGCGCTTGCACGAGCTGGTCGACCGTCCCAACCTGATGGTCAAGATCCCCGGCACCGAGGAGGGGCTCGGCGCGATCGAGTCGGCCACGGCGCTGGGGATCCCGGTGAACGTCACGCTGCTGTTCTCGCTGCGGCGCCACCGCCAGGCGGCGGAGGCCTACGTCCGCGGGCTGCGCCGCCTCCACGAGGCGGGCGGCGAGCTCAGCGCGGTGGCGTCCGTCGCGTCCTTCTTCGTCTCACGCGTCGACACCGAGGCGGACAGGCGGCTGGACGAGATCGGCGGCCACGACGAGCTCAAGGGCAAACTCGCGATCGCCAACGCCAAGCTCGCCTACCAGACCTATCGCGAGGTCTTCTCCGGGCTGGAGTGGGAGGAGCTGATCGGCGCCGGCGCCACGCCGCAGCGGTGCCTGTGGGCGTCGACCTCGGCCAAGAACCCCGCCTATCGCGACGTTGTCTACGTCGAGCAGCTGATCGGGCCGGAGACGGTCAACACGCTGCCGCTGGAGACGATCCGGGCGTTCGAGGATCACGGTGAGGTCGCGCGCACGATCGACGACGACGTCGACCGCGCCAGGCGCACGCTGCAGGCGTTCTCGGACGCGGGCGTCGACTACGACGACGTGGTCGCCACGCTCGAGCGTGAGGGTGTACAGAAGTTCGCCGACTCGTTCCACGAGCTGATCGAGTCGGTCGCATCAAGCCTTCGCGGCGCCGGGTCGCGATGACGATCAAGGAGCGGATTCGATGAGCAACGCGGTTGGTGACTTCATCCTCGAGCGCCTCGGTGCGTGGGGCATTGAGCGCATCTACGGCTACCCGGGCGACGGCATCAACGGGATCATCGGCGCCTTCCAGCGCTCGAGCGACGGCACGCCGCGGCCCGAGTTCATTCAGGTGCGCCACGAGGAGATGGCTGCCTTCATGGCGAGCTCGCACGCGAAGTTCACCGGTGAGCTCGGCGTCTGTCTGGCAACCTCCGGGCCCGGGGCCGTCCACCTGCTGAACGGCCTCTACGACGCCAAGCTCGACCACCAACCGGTGGTTGCAATCGTCGGCCAGCAGGCGCGGTCCGGGTTGGGCGGCAACTACCAGCAGGAGATCGACCTGGTCAGCCTGTTCAAGGACGTTGCCGGTGAGTACGTGCACATGGCGACGGGCCCCGCGCAGATGCGCCACCTGATCGACCGCGCCTGCCGCATCGCGCTGGCCGAGCGCACCGTGACCTGCGTGATCGTGCCCAACGACCTGCAGGAGGAGGAGGCGGTCGACCAGCCGCCGCACAGCCACGGCACCGTGCACTCGGCACCCGGTTGGGTGGCGCCGCGGGTGATCCCGCCCGACGACGCGCTCGTGCGCGCCGCCGAGGTCCTGAACGCCGGTACGAGGGTGGCGATGCTCGTCGGCCAGGGCGCGATGAACGCGGCCGAGGAGGTCGAGGCGGTCGCCGATCTGCTCGGCGCGGGCGTCGCCAAGGCGCTGCTCGGCAAGGCCGTGCTGCCCGACGACCTGCCATTCGTCACCGGCTCGATCGGCCTGCTCGGCACCCGCCCCTCCTACGAGCTGATGACCGGCTGCGACACGCTGCTGATGGTGGGATCGAGCTTCCCGTACTCGGAGTTCCTTCCCCAGGAGGGGCAGGCGCGCGGGGTGCAGATCGACATCGACGGCCGCATGCTCTCGATCCGCTATCCGATGGAGGTGGCGCTCACCGGTGACAGCGCTGAGACGCTGCGGGCGCTGATCCCGAAGCTCAAGCGCAAGCCCGACCGGGGCTGGCGCGAGAAGATCGAGTCTGAGGTCCGCGACTGGTGGAAGCTGATGGACGAGCGTAGCCGCGAGCCGGCCGACCCGATCAACCCGCAGCTCGTCGTTGCCGAGCTCTCAAAGCGCCTTCCCGATGGCGCGATCGTCTGCGCCGACTCGGGCTCCGTTGCCAACTGGTACGCCCGTGACCTGCGCATGCGCAAGGGCATGATGGGTTCGCTCTCGGGCACGCTCGCGACCATGGGAGCCGGGGTCCCGTACGCGATCGGGGCCAAGTTCGCGCATCCCCGCCGTCCCGTGTTCGCGCTGATGGGGGATGGCGCGATGCAGATGAACGGGATCAACGAGATGATCACGATCGCCAAGTACCACGATCGCTGGGCCGACCAGCGCTTCGTGATCATGGTGCTCAACAACCGCGACCTCAACCAGGTCACGTGGGAGCAGCGGGTCATGAACGGGGACCCCAAGTACCCGGGCTCGCAGGATCTGCCGGACTTCCCCTACGCGCGCTACGCCGAGATGCTCGGGCTGAAGGGCGTACGGGTGGACTCGGCCGACCAGGTAGGGGCGGCGTGGGACGAGGCGCTCGGTGCCGGCCGGCCGGCCGTTCTCGAGGCGGTCACCGATCCCGAGGTGCCGCCGCTGCCACCGCACATCACGGTCGAGCAGGCCAAGGCCTTTGCACACTCGGTGCTCGGCGGTGATACGCATGCCTCGCGCATGGTCAAGGAGAGCCTGCGGCAGAAGCTGCCTGAATTCCTGAATCGCGGGTGATCCGATGAACGAGTCCCAGGGCGAGGTTGTGGTCACCCGCGAGCAGGTCCTCGAGGCGTTGCGGGCCGAGCACTCCTGGGAGGTCGCAGCCCAGACTCTGGGAGTGAAGCCGGGGCTGGCGTTCATGGTCGCCACCGGCCTGCCCGCCGATGGCAGCGGCGTACCGGAGCTCGAGGGGCGCACCGGCCCCGGGCCCGCGCCGAGCAGCCCACAATCACTGGTCAACCCGCGGGCGCACAACCCACTGCGCAACGAGCTGATCGAGGCCTGGGTGCGCGGACGTGCGGCGCGGGAGCTGCGCTGATGGTCGAGTTCGCCGAGCTCGCAGACCACTGGCCGCTGCTACGCCAGCTGAGCGGCACGGACCCGATGGGTCGTGGCCGCGCCGCCAAGTCGCGCGGCTCCAGGCAGCTGGTCGCGCGGACGGCATCCGCCGATCGGGTCGTGAAGTCCGTGTGTCCGTACTGCGCGGTCGGCTGCGCTCAGAATGTCTACGTCAAGGACGACCAGGTGATCCAGATCGAGGGAGACCCGGACGCCCCGCACAGCCGCGGACGGCTATGCCCGAAGGGGTCGGCGTCGCTGCAGCTGACCACCGGCTCGGCGCGCGAGAGCCAGGTGCTCTACCGCGCCCCGTACGCGAGTGACTGGCAGAAGCTGAGCCTCGAGACGGCGATGGACATGGTCGCCGAGCGCGTGCTGAGCGCGCGCGAGCAGGGTTGGGAGTGGGAGCGCGGCGGCAAGCGCACGCGCCGCACGATGGGCCTCGCCGCGCTCGGGGGAGCGACGCTCGACAACGAGGAGAACTACCTCATCAAGAAGTTCCTGACCGCTCTCGGCGTGATCCAAATCGAGAACCAGGCACGCGTCTGTCACAGCTCGACGGTGGTCGGGCTCGGCACATCGTTCGGCCGCGGCGCGTCGAGCACTTTGCCCGGTGACCTTCAGAACTCTGATCTGATCGTGCTCGAGGGATCGAACATGGCGGAGGCCCATCCGGTCGCATATCAGTGGGTGGTGGAGGCCAAGAACCGCGGCGCGACGATCGTGCATATCGATCCGCACTACAGCCGCACGAGCGCCCTCGCCGACCTGTTCGTCCCGATCCGGCCCGGAACCGACATCGCCTTCCTCGGCGGCGTCATCAACCACGTGCTGGTGACCGAGTCCGACTTCCGCGAGTACGTCGTCAACTACACCAATGCGCCGACGATCATCCGTGAGGAGTTCAAGGACGCCGACATCGATGGGATGTTCTCCGGGTTCGATCCCGAGTCGCGCGACTACGACCCGACCAGCTGGCAGTACGAGGGGGCTTTCGTCGCCGCCGCGGCGGGGCAGCGCGACCAGGAGGGCAACATCAGGCGCATGGGCTCAAGCGGCGAGGGCCAAGGCGGCGAGGAGGCCCGCGGCAAGCCACACGCCGACCCGACGCTGCAGCACCCGCGCTGCGTCTACCAGATCCTCAAGCGCCATTTCGAGCGCTACACGCCGGAGATGGTCGAGCGCGTCTGCGGTATCCCGCAGGACCTCTTCCTGAAGGTCTGCAGGCTCTTCATCGAGAACTCCGGACGCGAGCGCACGGGCGCGTTCGTGCACGGGGTCGGCTGGACACAGCACACGATCGGCTCCCAGTACATCCGCTGCGCATCGATCCTGCAACTGCTGCTGGGCAACATGGGACGTCCCGGCGGCGGCGTGATGGCGATGCGCGGCCACGCCTCGATTCAGGGCTCCAGTGACATCCCGACACTGTTCGACACGCTGCCGGGCTACATCCCGATGCCGCACGCCCACACGGCCGAGAACCTCGAGTCCTTCCTCGCCGGCGACGCGCCCAAGCGCGGGTTCTGGGGCAACATGAGCGAATACACCGTGAGCCTGCTGAAGGCCTGGTGGGGCGCCGCAGCCACAGCGGACAACGACTTCTGCTTCGACTACCTGCCGCGCCTGACCGGCAGCCATTCGACCTATGACACTGTCATGGAGCAGATCAAGGGCACGGTCAAGGGCTACATCCTGTTCGGACAGAATCCCGCGGTCGGTTCGGCCAACTCGCGCATGCAGCGTCTCGGGATGTCTAAGCTCGATTGGCTCGTGGTGCGCGACTTCTCGCTGATCGAGTCGGCGACCTGGTGGCAGGATGGACCGGAGATCGACTCAGGCGAGCTCGAGACCGAGCAAAACGGCACCGAGGTCTTCTTCTTCCCGGCAGCCGCGCACACCGAGAAGGACGGGACCTTCACCAACACCCAGCGCATGGTCCAGTGGCATCACCGTGCCGTGCACCCCAAGGACGACCAGCGCAGCGACCTCTGGTTCATGTTCCACCTGGGACGGAGGATCCGGGAGAAGCTCGCCGGCTCCAGCGACGAGCGCGACCGGCCGGTGCTCGATCTCACCTGGAGCTACCCAACGGAGGGGGAGCACGAGGAGCCCAGTGCCGAGGCTGTCCTGGCCGAGATCAACGGCTACGACGCGACCGGGAAGTACCTCTCCTCCTACACCGAGCTCAAGGACGACGGCAGCACGGCATGCGGTTGCTGGATCTATTGCGGCTGCTACGCCGAGGGTGTCAATCAGACGACTCGCAGGACCCCGGCACGCGATCAGAACTGGACCTGCTCGGATTGGGCCTGGGCCTGGCCGGCGAATCGCCGCATCCTCTACAACCGTGCCTCGGCCGATCCCCAGGGCCGCCCGTGGTCAGAACGCAAGAAGCTGGTCTGGTGGGACGAGCAGCAGGGGAAATGGACGGGTTTCGACACCCCCGACTTCGAGGCGGACAAGCGCCCCGACTACCGGCCTGACGATGACGCCAGCGGCCCGGCGGCGATCGCCGGTGACGACCCGTTCATCATGCAGGCCGACGGCCGCGGGTGGTTGTACGCGCCTGCCGGTGTCGCGGATGGGCCGCTGCCGACACATTACGAGCCCCAGGACTCGCCCGTGCCCAACCTGCTGCACCGTCAGCAGCGCAGTCCCGCACGCCAGGTCTATGAGCACGAGGACAACCGCTACCACCCGAGCCCGGGCGAGCCGGGCGCCGACGTGTTCCCGTACGCAGTCACGACGTACCGCCTGACCGAGCACTTCACCGCCGGTGGCATGAGCCGCTGGACGCCCTACCTGTCGGAGTTGCAGCCCGAGTTCTTTTGCGAGGTTTCGCCTGAGCTCGCCGCCGAGCGCGGGCTCAGGCATGGCGAATGGGCGACGCTGATCAGTGCCCGCGGCGTGATCGAGGCGCGCGTGCTGGTGACCGACCGGATGACGCCGCTGCATTCCAACGGCCAGGTCGTGCATACGATCGGCCTGCCGTTCCACTGGGGACCCAACGGCTACGCAACGGGTGACTCGATGAATGAGCTCTCCTCGATCTCGCTGGACCCGAGTTCGCACATCCAGGAGGTCAAGGCGCTGACTGTCGACATCCGGCCCGGCAGGCGGCCGCGCGGCGCCGAACGCCTGGCGCTGCTCAAGCGCTACCGCGAGCAGGCCGGAGTGACCGCGCAGACGGGGATGGCGCCATGAGCGATCTGCTCGAGATCACACTCGTCGGCGGCCATGACCCGGCCGCCGCCGCCGGATGGGAGACGCATCCGCCGCGCGTGGGCTTCTTCACCGACACCTCGATCTGCATCGGCTGCAAGGCCTGCGAGGTCGCCTGCAAGGAGTGGAACAGCGTCCCCGAGGACGGCCTCAACTGGACCGGGATGTCGTTCGACAACTCCGAGGGCCTCGGTGCCGACACCTGGCGTCACGTCGCCTTCATCGAGCAGCCGACGCCGCTCACCGGCCACACACCCAACTTCCAGCGCGAGAGCGAGGGCTTCCGCTGGCTGATGGCCTCCGACGTGTGCAAGCACTGCACGCATGCCGCCTGCCTCGACGTCTGCCCGACCGGAGCGATCTTCCGCACGGAGTTCGGGACCGTGGTGGTGCAGGAGGACATCTGCAACGGCTGCGGATACTGCGTGCCGGCGTGTCCCTACGGCGTGCTCGACAAGCGCGAGGAGGACGGTCGCATCTTCAAGTGCACGCTCTGTTACGACCGCCTGCAGGACGGTCAGGAACCGGCCTGCGCGAAGGCCTGCCCAACCGACTCGATCCAGTTCGGCGACCTCGACGAGCTGCGCGAGCGGGCAGATGCGCGGCTTGAGCGGATGCACACGGCCGGTGTCAGCGAGGCACGGCTCTACGGCCGCGACCCCGGCGACGGCGTCGGCGGCGACGGCGCCTTCTTCCTGCTGCTCGACGAGCCCGAGGTGTACGGGTTGCCACCCGATCCGGTGGTCACGACCAGGGACCTGCCGACGATGTGGCGCAATGTGGGGATCGCAGCGATGGCGATGCTCGGCATCGGCGTCCTGTCCGCCATCGGAGGTGAGCGGTGACCGCAACCAACCAGCATGTGCCGCCCGCCTCCGGCGGCCGCCGCCGCCCCACGGGTCCGAGCAGCCGCCAGCGGTCCTCCTACTACGAGATGTCGGTGATCAACCCGCCCGTGTGGGAGGAGAGGGAGATCGCCGGCTATCTGTTCCTGGGTGGACTGGCCGGGGCCAGCTCGCTGCTCGGGACGGTCGCGGACGCCACCGGGCGACCGCGCCTCGCCCACCGTGCGAAGCTGACCGCGAGCGGCGCGATCAGCCTCTCCCTGTATGCGCTGATCAAGGATCTGGGCAGGCCGGAGCGCTTCATCAACATGCTGCGCGTGTTCAAGCCGAGCTCGCCGATGAACGTCGGCACCTGGATCGTGTCGGCCTACTCAACCCTCAACTTCGGGACCAGCACGGCGAGTCTCACCGGCCGGCTCCCGCTCCTCGGCAGGACCGCAGGACTCGGCGCCGGTGCGCTTGGCACGCTGGTCTCGACCTATACCGGCGCGCTGATCGCAGACACCGCCGTGCCCGCCTGGCATGAGGGCCACCGCGAGTTGCCGTTCCTGTTCGGCAGCTCGGCGGCGCTGGCCGCCGGTGGCATGGGGCTGGTGCTGGCTCCGCGCCGCGAGAACTCGCCGGCCTGGCGCATGGCTCTGCTCGGCGGCGCCGGCGAGCTGATCAGCGGACAGCTCTACGAGCACCGCCTCGCGCGCACCGGAGTCAAGGAGACGCTCGAGTCCGGTGTCGCCGGCCGCCGCATGAAGCTGGCCAAGGCGCTCACGACCGGCGGCGTGATCACCGCCGCGCTGCTCGGACGGCGAAGCCGGCTGGCCGCGGTCGGCGCCGGTGCGGCGCTGGTGGCCTCCTCGGGGCTGACGCGCTTCGGCATCTTTGCCGCCGGCATGCGGTCGGCGGAGGATCCGCGTTACACGATCGATCCGCAGATCGAGCGTCTGCGAGCTCGGGGGTTGCGATGAGCGAGGTACCGATACCCAGCGAGCCGGCCACGCCGATCGTGCCCGACGCGCCGGTGACCCCAGCGGTCCCGGACCCGGGAACGCCAGGTGATCCCGCGGAGCCCTCGACGGTGCCGCAGCCCGACGAACCGGCGACGCCGATCGTGCCCGAACCCGCACAGCCCGACCAGCCCGACACGCCGCCGGCGCCGGAGCGGCCGAGCACGCCCGATCAGCCGGATCCGCCGGAGACCCCCGAGCCGACGCCGGACCCCGACACGGACTGAGGTTTTTGAGATGACTGAGCAGAAGCGCCACGATCCCAAGAGCGACCCCCCGGGAGCGGTCTCCGACCAGAACCGGGAGGAAGGGCAGAGCGGGCACCGTCCGGACGGGATGCATCCGGAGCCGCGCACGAGCGGCAGGAAAGCCTCCGAGCACGACCCGCCGGATCCGAACACCGGCGCCTCCGGGGAGGGCTCGCAGTCCACCGGCCATCGTCGGAACGCGGGCTGATCGGTAGCCTCGCGGCAGTTCGATTGCCCAAGACCTGGCGCTCGGGGCTCTTACGTGCCTCTCACGATGTGCGCTTAGGCTCCGGGCACAGATGATCTGCGGTTTTGACGGCGTCTGGAATTTCCACCCTTAGGCTCGGCGCCCAAGAGGTTATGAGCGGACCCAAGCATCTTTGGTCAGGAGACTGGGAACACGAGTCGCGGCAGCCCGCCGCGGCTCGTCCGCCTACCGTCGATCAGGAACCCGATCCGCAGCCGGCGCCGGCACCCAGCTCCGGGCGCTTCACCCGGCAGCAGTTCGCGATCGCGCTCGGCACCGGCGTCGCCACCGCAGCCGTCGCGATCACGCTGATCTTCGCGTTCGGCGGCGCCCAGAACCCGAAACCGCATCACCACGCCACGACGGCCTCGAACGCGCCCGGCGCATCCGGGCAACCGCAGACCTCCGGCGGTGGTGGGCTCAACAACTCGCCGACGGTGACGCAGAGCTCAAGCACGACCACGGTGCCAACCGTGACGGGGCCGAGCGCCACCTGGATGGGGATGCAGATCGTCACCAGTCCGAACGGCGTGGTCGTCAGCACCGTCAGGCTCGGCAGCCCGGCCGACCAGGCGGGCTTCGAGCCCGGCGACCAGATCCAATCGGTCGACGGCCACATCATCGGCAGCGTCTCGGAACTCGAGCCCGACACGTCGGCTTTGAAGGTAGGGTCCGAGGTCACGATCGAGGTGATGCGCTCATCCGTGCAGCTGACCTCGTCGCTACCGATGACGCAGCACCCAACGATCCATCCGTGAGCTTCGCTTCACCCCTTGTCCTGCTCGGCCTTCTAGCGCTGCCGATAGCGGTGGTGATCTATGTCTCCGAGCATCGTCGGCGCTCGCACAAGATGGAAGCGATGGTCGCCGCAAAGATGCGCACATCGGTGGCGCCGCGCAGCCCGGGCTGGCGCCGCCACGCTCCGTACGCGTTCCTGCTACTCGGGCTCTTCGCGCTGATTCTCGCCGCGGCCAAGCCCCAGCACGCGGTGCTGAAGCCGGTCAAGGGCGCGACCGTGATGCTCGTCAATGACACCAGTGCCTCGATGGGCTCCGACGACGTGCCGCCGTCACGGCTCGCGGCCGCCAAGCAGGCCGCCGCGAGCTTCCTGCAGCATGTGAGTCCGTCCACGCAGGTCGGCTCGATCGCGTTTGCGCGGCACGTGCTGCTGCTGCAGTCGCCGACCACCGACCATTCGCTCACCAGCGCTGCGATCGCGAGCATCAAGCAGGGCGGCGGCGGCACCTCGATGGGCGCCGCCCTGGCCGAGGCGTTGCACTCGATCCGCACCGCGCCCAAGGTGGGCGACAAGCGCGCGCCGGGCTCGATCATCCTGATCTCCGACGGCGCCAGCAACTTGGGGATCAACCCCGTCACGGTCGCGGCCCGCGCCAGGCACGCGAAGGTGAAGATCTTCACGATCTCGATCGGGACCGCCACCGGGACGGCGATGGTCCCGACCAGAAACGGCCCGATGCAGACCTCCGTGCCGGTCGATCCGACGGAGCTCTTCCAGATCGCCCGCACGGCCGGCGGAACTCCCTACAGCGCTGCTGACCCCGCGACGGTCACCTCGATCTACAACGATCTGGCCAGCGTGCTCGGGCACCAGCGCGTCGAGGACGGGATTGTCGGGGTCTTTGCGGGAGTGGGGCTTGTGTTGGTGGCGCTTGGCGCCGCGCTGTCGCTGCTCTGGTTTGCGCGGCTGGCGTGAAGTTGAACATGTGAATCCGAACAGGAAGCCGGAGGGCCATGACTGAAATGGATGCGATCCACCGTTCGCGTGATCAGGCGCGTGGCGCCCTGCAGGAGGCGCTCGGCGAGATCAAGCGCGTGATCGTCGGCCAGGACGCGATGCTCGAGCGCGTGCTCGTGAGCCTGCTGGCGGGCGGCCACGTGCTGCTCGAGGGCGTGCCCGGACTGGCCAAGACGCTGACCCTGAAGACGCTCTCCTCGGTGCTCGGCGGCAGCTTCGGGCGGATCCAGTTCACCCCCGATCTGGTGCCCGCCGACCTCGTCGGCACACGCATCTGGCGGCCCGACACGAGCCGCTTCGACACGGCGCTCGGCCCCGTCTTCCACAACTTCATCCTCGCCGACGAGATCAACCGCGCTCCCGCCAAGGTGCAATCGGCGCTGCTCGAGGTGATGCAGGAGCGCCAGGTCACCATCGGCGGCCAGCCCTACGCGGTCCCGCACCCATTCATCGTGATGGCGACCCAGAACCCGATCGAGTCCGAGGGCACCTACCCGCTGCCCGAGGCCCAGGTCGACCGCTTCCTGATGAAGATCCTGGTCGACTACCCGACGCCCGGCGAGGAGGCCGCGGTCGTCGGCCGCAGCCTGCAGCCACCGGTTGCGGTACGCGAATGCGTGAGCCTTGCCGACCTGGAGGCGCACGCTGCGGCCGCCGCCACCGTCTCCGCCGACCGGGAGGTGATCGCCTACGCGGTCTCCCTGGCCGACGCCACCCGCCATCCCGAGGCCCACGGCCTGCCCGAGCTCGCACCGCTGATTGAGTTCGGCTCGAGCCCGCGCGGGCCGATCGGCATGGTCCAGGCGGCGCGCGCGCTGGCGTTGCTGCGCGGCCGCTCCTCCGTCGCCGCCGAGGACATCCGCGACCTCGCCGCCGATGTTCTGCGCCACCGCATCGTGCTCTCCTACGACGCGCTCAGCGAGGGCGTGACGGTCGATTCGCTGCTCGAGCAGATCATGGATGCCGTGCCCGGCCCCGACACCCGCCTGCTCCGCCCGAGCACGGTCGATGCCTGGAGTGCATGAGCCGGATGCTGCTGCGGCCGCCTCGCCGCTGCTTCGGCGGCCGGGCTCGCCGCGGCTCCGCCCGCCGGTCAGCGGTCTGCGGCCACCCGATGCCCGCCAGGGCCCGGGGCCGATGCCAGCCGCGCTGCTCGACGCACTCGATGTTGCGATCCAGCGGCTGATCGCGCGCACGCTCTCCGGCAGCCGCCGCGCGACCGGCGTCGGGCTCGGCACCGAGCTCGCGCAGCTGCGTCCCTACGAGGCGGGTGATGACGTGCGTCACATCGACCCGGCGGCCAGCGCCCGCACCGCCACGCTGCACGTGCGCGTGCACGTGCCCGAGCGCGCGCTCACGACCTGGATCGTGGTCGATCTCTCGCCCTCGATGGCCTTCGGGACGGTCGAGCGTCTCAAGATCGACGTCGCCGAGGGCGCCGCGCTCGTGTTCGCCCGCCTCGGCCTGCGCCGTGCCGGCAGCGTCGGCCTCGTCGCCTGCGGCGTCCCGGGTGAGCCCGGAGGCATCCGCGTGCTGCCTCCGCGCGGCTCGAAGCCCGGGCTGGTGGCGGTGCGCAAGCTGCTCGAGGAGGGTGTCGCCCCCGACGGCGACGGCGGCGAGCCCGGCACACTGGCCGATGCGATCGCCCGCACCTTCAAGCTCTCCAAGCTCTCCGGCCTGGTGGTTGTGATCTCGGACTTCCGCGATCAGCGCGACTGGGAGCGACCGCTTGGCGCGCTGCGCCTGCGCCACGCTGTGGTCGCGGTCGAGGTCGGCGACCCGGCGGAGTCCGAGCTGCCTGCCGTCGGCCGCCTGGCGCTCGTCGACCCCGAGACCGGTGAGCTCGTCCGCGTCGACAGCTCCAACCCGAGGCTGCGCGAGCGCTTCGCCGAACTCGAGCGTGAACGCCGCGAGGCGGTCGCGGCCGAGCTGCGCCGCCTCGGCGTCACGCACATCCCGCTGTCCACCGATCAGGACTGGCTGCTCGAGCTGGGGCGCAGGATCGGCGCCGTCGCGGGCGGCGCGGGATGAGTTTTGCGGACCCACTGTGGCTGTTGCTCCTGGCGCTGCTGCCGCTGGCACTGCTCGCGCAGCGGCTCTCGCGGCGGCGCACGCGCACCTACGCGGTCCGCTTTCCCGCCGCGGCGACGCTGCAGCGGGCGCTGGCCGATGGCGGCGACCGGCGCCTGCGCAGCCGGCTTCCGGTGGCGGCGCTGATCGCGGCAGCGGCGCTGCTGATCGCGGCGGTGGCGGCGCCACGGCTCTCACATCGTGTTCCGATCCGCGCCGCCTCGCTGATGCTGGTGCTCGATCACTCCGGGTCGATGGACGCAAACGACGTCAGCCCGACCCGGCTGCAGGCGGCGATACGCGCGGCCAACACCTTCATCAATCAGCTGCCCCCGAGCGCCAAGGTCGGGGTCGTGGCGTTCTCGACGGCGCCCGACACGGCGCAGCAGCCGGTCGCCAACCACGCCGCGGCGCGCACGGCGATCGACAGCCAGCAGGCAGACGGCGGGACCGACACGGGCCCGGCGCTGCTGCTGGCGCTGCAGCTGCTGCATGGCGCGCAGAGGCACCATCCTCCGGCGGCGATCGTGCTGCTCTCAGATGGCGCCGCCAACCTCGGCATCAGTCCGGTGGTGGTGTCCGAGCAGGCCCGCCACGAGCACATCCCGATCTACACGGTCGCCCTCGGCACGCCCAACGGCGTGCTCCAGGAGGGCGTGTTCGGCCCGACGGTCCCTGTTCCGCCCGATCCCGAGCTGATGCGGGAGATCGCTCGCACCTCGGGCGGCCGTGCCTACGACGCCCAGACCGAGGAGCACCTGCGCTCGATCTACCAGACGCTCGGACGCTCGCTCAGCACGGTCAAGCGCAAGCGCGACATCAGTGCCTATGTCCTGCTCGCCGCCGCGCTGCTGCTGCTGGCCGCGGCGCTCGGCTCGACGCGGACGACCGCGCGGCTGCCCTGACATCTGCCGATCGACAGCGACTTTCCTAGGGCAAGCCCTGAGCACAGTGCCCAATCCATAAGTTCCTCTCACCTTTTTCACACATCTGAGCGGCATTCTTCGCGCTTCATGTTGGGACCCGGATTCCCCTCTCCCAAGCCGGCGCGGACGATGGCGTCGGCCACTGGCGATGCCGTCGCTCTGCCGGCCGCGCGGGCGGGCTCGCTTCACGGCCTGTCGCTGACCGGTGTGCGCAGCTGGTTGACGCGCAACCTGCGGCCCGAGCTGGTCGTGTTGCTGGCGCTGGCCGGTTTCCTGAACCTCTGGGATCTGTCGCGCAACGGCTGGGCCAACGGCTACTACGCCGCCGCCGTGCGCTCGATGGTCTCGAGCTGGCACAACTTCCTGTTCGCCTCGTTTGACCCGAGCGGCGTGATGACGGTCGACAAGCCACCGCTGGCCTTCTGGTTCGAGGCGCTGTCGGCCAAGATCTTCGGCTTCAGCTCGTGGAGCATCCTCGTCCCTGAGGCGCTGATGGGCGTGGCAACGGTCGCGCTGACCTATGACCTCGTGCGCCGTCGCTTCGGCCGCGTCGGCGGCTTCATCGCCGGCGTGACGCTCGCGCTCACGCCGATCACCGTCGCGATGTCGCGGCACAACAACCCCGACGCCGCCGTTGTCCTCTGCTGCGTTGCGGCGCTGTGGTTCGCCGTCCGCGGCCTCGAGGACGGTCGCGCCAGGTGGATCGCTTGGTCCGGTGTCATGGTCGGCCTCGGGTTCGAGGCGAAGATGAGCACCGCGCTGCTGGTCGTGCCGGCGATCGCGATCGCCTGGCTCTGGGCCGCGCCGGTCTCGCCGCTGCGGCGCGCGCGCCGGCTGCTCGCCGGTGGTGCCGCGATGGTCGCCGTCGGCGGCGCCTGGCCCTTGCTGGTGGCTCTGACTCCGGCCGCCGACCGGCCCTGGATCTCGGGTACGGCCGACAACAGCATCTGGTCGCTTATCACCAACTACAACGGCGTCGGGCGCATCGCCGGGCAGTCCGGCGGACCGGCCGGGATCCGCGGAGGCGGCGGCTTCGTCGGCGGCGGCGGTGGCTTTGGAGGCGGCGGCGGTGGCGGCTCGACCTTCGGTGGCAATTCAGGCGTGCTGCGGCTGTTGAACTCGGCTCTTGGCGGCCAGGTCGGCTGGCTGATCGGCTTCGCACTCGTCAGCGGTCTGGGTTTGCTGGTCATGACGCGTCTGCGTCGCCGTGACCCCAGGACCGGTTGGATCCTGGCCGTCGGCGGCTCGGCCCTGACCTCGGCCGTGGTCTTCAGCATCGCCCAGGGGATCTTCCACCCCTACTACGTCTCGTTGCTGGCGCCGTTCAGCGCCGCGCTGGTCGGAGCCGGGGCTGCACAGATCGTTCGTGGCGGCCTCCACGCCCGCATCCTCGCGCCCGTGGCCCTCGCCCTCGGCGTGATGACGGAGATCGCGGTGATGCACTCCGAGGACTCCTACAGGTGGCTCGAGCCGGTGATCATCGGGGTCGCGGCGGCCGCGACGCTCGCGCTGATCCTGCTCGCCCGGCCGCGCCTGCGCCTGATCGCGGTCTGGGCGGTGCTGGGAACGCTCTCGATCGCGCCCGCCGCCTGGGCGTTCGACACGCTCGGTCACGCGACCAGCAGCACCTTTCCGGCGGGAGGTCCCGAGAACGCCGGCAGCGGCTCTGGCGGATCGGGTGGCTTTGGCGGCCGCCGCGGCTTCCCCGGCGGCGGTAGCGGCTTCCCCGGCGCGGGCGGCTCCCAGGGCGCCCTGAGCAACACCGGCGGCGGCGGCAACGCGATCGCCAGCACCAACGGCATCGCCTCGCTGTTCGGCAGCGCCAGTTCGGCCAGGCGCCGCCGCGCCCTCAGCGGCGGCGGCTTCCCCGGTGGCGGCAACGGCTCTCCGGGCGGGGGTTTTCCCGGTGGTGTCTCCCGAGGCGGCGGGTTCGGCGGCGGCGAGTCGCTCGGTTCGACACTCAGCTATATCAAGGCACACGGCGGCGGCACGCTGGCGGTCTCGAGCCAGAGCGCGGCCGAAACGGCCGTGATCGAGAGCGGTGCGAAGGTGGCCGGGATCGGCGGCTTCAGTGGCAACGAGTCCGAGGTGAGCGCCAGCTGGCTGTCGCAGGAGGTCCGCACGGGCAAGATTCGCTGGGTGCTCGACGGCGACTCCTCCAGCGGATTCCGTGGCGGCTTTGGCGGCGGCATCTCCGATGGCCGCGTCGGCAGCCGCGACGCCATGGAGTGGGTCAGCGAGGCCTGCCGGCGCGCGACCACCTCGAACGGCTCCGTGCTCTACGACTGCTCCGGGCGCGCCTCTCGCATCCTGGCCGTCGCGGCCAAGTGAAGCTGACCCGCGCGCGAGCCAGCGCGTCAGAAATGACCGGCCTGCGAGCATTCTGAACGCGGTCCGTGTGCCAGGGCGCGCTCAGGCGACCAGCGGCGCCAGTTCCCTGCCGAGCAACTCCACGAACTCGAGGTCGTCGTGCGGGTTGTGCTGGCAGAGCACACGGCTCGCTCCCGCGCGCTCGTACTCGCGCAGTTGCTCGGCTGCCTGATCGAGCGTCCCGACGATGAAGCCCTCAGGCGGGTCGCTCAGCAGCGCATCCGCATCGAGCCCTCGGAACTCCGCGGTGCGTTTCAGCCGCGTGCGGAGGTCGGCCTCGTCGCGACCGACGATCACCGGCCCCATCAGTGAGAACGGGATCGGCTCGCGGCCGGCCCGCTCGCACGCCTGCCTGATCTTCTCGCTGCGGTCGCGCACGTGCGCGACGGACGCGAACGCGGTGTTGTACTCATCGGCGTAGCTCGCCGCCAGGCGGGCGGCCATCGGACCGGCCGCCCCGCCCATGAGCAGCGGCGGATGCGGCCGCTGCACGGGTTTCGGCTGAGCGTTGAGCTGCTCGAGCCGGTAATGCCTGCCGCTGAACGAGAAGGGCTCGTCGGGGTGGGTGGGGGCCCAATTCCCCAGCACCACCTGCAGCTGCTCGTCGAGCACCTCCATGCGCGTCCTGAGGTCCGGGTAGGTGAAGCCGTAGGCGGCGTGCTCGCGCTCATGCCATCCGGCGCCGAGTCCGAGCTCGACGCGCCCGCCGGAGACGTGATCGGCGGTTGTGATCAGCTTGGCCAGCTCCGACGGGTGACGGAACGTCGCAGGGGAGACCATCGTCCCCAACCGCAGCGTGGTCGTCTGCGCTGCCAGCGCGATCACGGTTCCCAACGCATCCAAGGAACCACGCTCCGGGTGCCCGCCATCGAGATTCAGGTAGTGATCAGAGCGGAACAGGGTCCCGATCCCGTTCGCCTCGCAGGCCCTCGCCAGCGCCTGCCACTGCGGCCAGGTGACGCCTTCCTGTCCCTCGATCATCATGTCAAGTCGCATTCCTGGACCCTACCGGTCGCCATCGCTGGTCTGCCTGCGCGTCCCACAATCCCGGGGCCCACCAACACTCGCAGGGGCCCGGCCACCAACCCCCGCGCAGGCCCGGCCACCAACCCCGCGGGCCAGACACCAACCCGAAGTACCAGGCCCGGCTCGCGCTGGAAGCCACGGACCCTCGCACCACCTATGAGGCGCCCAACCCTGAAGCTCGGGGAGTTGCTCTCATTCCTGAGCGCAAACGTCCACAGCTTCCATCCGGTCGGCGCCCGCCGCTCACCACGTCGACACACGATCGCCAGCCTGGCGTTGCGCGCTTGTCCTGCCGCCGTCTCGCTGATAGCTGAAGCGATAGTCGGTGCCTGTGGGCAGGGTGCGGAGAGAGGCTGCATCGTTAAGCGAATCGCGGACCCCGCCGCCGGTTCGCTTGACCGCGCTGGCCACACGGGCGCGGTTGAGCGAACCACCGCAGCCGCTGGCGATTTGCTCATCTCGACAGGTCGATTAGGACCTGAACGCAGCAGCCGGGTCACAGGCCGTCAGCCAACAAGTCCCGCGGGGCGCGTACACGCTCCTCCCTCCCCGCCGGGTAGGGTCCCGGCAATGAACTTCGGTATCGGGTATTTCCCCACGCATGACGGGCTCGGGCCCGGCCAGATCGCGAGACTGGTCGAGGAGCGCGGCTTTGAGTCGCTGTTCTTCGCCGAGCACACGCATATTCCCGCCAGCCGCGAGACTCCGCACCCCAGCGGGGCGGAACTGCCGCGCAAGTACTCCCACACCTATGACCTGTTCGTGGCCGCTACCGCCGCACTGGCGGCGACCTCGAGGCTGCGCGTCGGCAGCGGCGTCTGCCTGGTGATCGAGCGTGATCCGATCGTAAGGAGGTCGCCTCGGTCGATCACCTCTGGGTGGCCGCTTCGAGTTCGGTATCGGAGCTGGTTGGAATCGCGAGGAGATGGCCAACCATGGCACCGACACGCGCACGCGCATGCGCCTGCTGAAGGAACGGGTCGAGGCGATGAAGCAGATCTGGTCCGAGGACGAGGCAAGCTATGCGGGTGAGTACGTGAGCTTCGAGCGGATCTGGTCGTGGCCGAAGCCGGCCCAGCGCCCGCATCCGCCGATCCTCGTCGGCGGCGACGGGGCGACGGTGCTCGACCGCGTTCTCGATTTCGGTGACGCCTGGTTTCCCAACTTCGCCGGCCAGCAGACGCTCGATCGCGCCGCCGAGTTGCACGCTCGCGCCGAGCGCCCGATCGAGTTCCAGGTCATCGCCGTGCCGAGCGATCCGAAGGATCTCGAGGCGTTGGCAAATGCCGGGTGCACGCGGGCGTGCCATTGGCTGCCATCTGGGAATCGCTCGACAGTAGAGTCGGCGCTTGTCGAGTGGGAGCGAGCGATCGCACTTTTTACCGGCGAGGCGTAAAAGTCCGCCGAAAAAGTACTGTTTGCGACCGTAAGCTCCTGGCCGGCTGCGAGCGAAGCCAAAGACGAAAGGGATCGTGATGGGATTCGGGGACAAGCTGAAGGAGCTGCGTGGGCAGGCGCAGCAGGCCGTTGCGGAGAACAAGGACAGGATTCAGGACGCCGTGCAGGTCGTCGGTGACGTCGCCAACACCAGGACCAACGGCAGGTATGCGAACAAGATCGCCAAGGTGGGCGTGAAGGTCGAGGAGGGCGTGGACAAATTCTCCGAGGGAGCGCCGGCCGCAGACCAGCCACAGGCGGCCGCGGACCAGCCACAGGCGGCCGAAGCAGACTCCTCCGCGGCGCCGGTCGCCGACGCCCCGACGACTCCGGTCAGCGCCTCCGCTGCCGACGAGGCCGCCTCCGGCTTTCCCGAGTTCGAGTGACCGCGACCCCGCTGGAGCCTTGTTGAACCACGAGACCCCGGCGGGGGAAGCCCCGACCATCACCGCGCTGCGCGACCTCGAGTCCGACCTCGAGCTGCTCGGCGCGACGCTCGACGAAGTCTGCCACGCCGCGGGCGCCGGGGAGATCCTGATGCTGCGCAGGCGCGCCGTCGAGCTAGCCCAACGTGCCCGCGGCGGCGACGGCGAGGCCGGTGATGCGCTCGCGCGGATGATCGCGGAGCTCGACCTCGAGCGGATCGAGCTGCTGATCCGATCGCTCACACGCTGGTTCCAGCTGATCAACCTGGCCGAGGACAACGAGCGCGTGCGCCGCATCCGTGCGCGCGAGGCACGGGAGTGGCCGGCACCGCGTCGCGGCTCGATCGACGACGCGATCAGCCAGATCGTCAGGCGTGGCATCGGCCCCGAGGCGGTCAGTGAGCTGCTTGCCCAGGCCGAGATCCGCCTGGTCATGACGGCGCACCCGACCGAGGCTCGGCGCCGCACGACGATCGGTAAGCAGGCCCGCATCTTCCGCGAGCTGCGCGCGCTCGACGAGCAGCTCGGGCGCGATCCCGAAGCAGCGCGCGAGCGCATCCGCGCGACCGTCCAGGAGCTGTGGGGCTCCGACGAGCTCAGGGCGATCTCGCCGACGGTGCTCGAGGAGGTCCGCGGCGGCCTCGTGCACTTCAACGGCACGCTGGTCGATGTCGTGCCCGACGTCTACCGCGAGCTCGAGCGCGCGCTGCGCGATGCCTACCCGCGTGCAGAGATCAACGTGCCGCCGGTGCTGCGCTTCGGCTCATGGATCGGCGGCGACCGCGACGGCAACCCGTTCGTGACCCCGGAGACCAGCATGCAGACGCTGCGCCTGCTGCGCGAGCAGTGCCTGCGCTTCCTCGAACGGCGGATCGAGATGCTGGCGGGACGTCTGTCGTTCTCAGATGAGATCGCGCCACCAGGGCCAGGGCTCGACGACATCCTGAAGCTGGGTGAGGAGCTGTTCCCGGACCTGGCGCGGCGACTGGCGTCGATCAATGCCGATGAGCCCTACCGCCGCGCGCTGACCTTCATACGCGAGCGCGTGCGCGCGACCACCGGCGAGGGTGAGGGGTCCTATGAGACACCCGCGGAGCTGCTCTCCGACCTGCGTGACGTCGAGGTGTCTCTGCGCGCCGACGGTGGCGAGTTCAGCGCCGCCGGTGACCTGCGGGACGTGATCCGCCAGGTCGAGGTCTTCGGCTTCCACTTCGCCAAACTCGACGTCCGCCAGCACGTCAAGGTGCACCGCGCCGCGCTCGACGAGATCTGCGCCACGCTCGGTATCGCCGACGGCTACGCCGCGCTCCCCGAGCCCGAACGGGCAGCGCTGCTCGCCGCCCACATCGCCGAGCGCCGGCCGCTGATTCCGGCCGATACCAGCAGGTTCTCGGACTCGACCCGTGAGGCGATCGAGACCTTCCGCATGATCAGGCGCGCGCTCGACGGCGTCCACGGCCGTGCGATCGACGCCTACATCATCTCCGGTACCGAGGGCCCTTCCGACATGCTCGAGGTTCTGCTGCTGATGAAGGAGGCGAGCCTGGCACAGGCAGGCGGCGTCGACGCCTGGCTGCGGATCGTGCCGCTGTTCGAGGCGGGCGCGACGCTCGCGGCTGCCGATCAGACACTCGAGACTCTGCTGCAGACGCCGGTCTACCGCGAGGCGCTGCGATCGGTCGGTGACCACCAGGAGATCATGATCGGCTACTCCGACTCCAACAAGGACGTCGGCTATGTCGGCTCGGGCTGGGGGACATACCGCGCGCAGCGCCGGATCGCTGCGGTGCTGGGCCGCCATGAGATCAGCTGGATCTTCTTCCACGGCCGCGGCGGCTCGATCGGCCGCGGTGGCGGCCGCACCAACGACGCGATCCTGGCGCTGCCGCCGGGCACGGTGGACGGGCGGCTGAAGATGACCGAGCAGGGCGAGGTGCTGACCGCCAAGTACAACGTGGGGGAGATCGCCCACCGCGAGCTCGAGCTGACGACCAGCGCGACGCTGCTGGCCTCGGCCGCCTCGCTGATCGACGAGCAGCTGCGGCCTTCGAAACCGCACCCGGAGCTTTATGAGCAGGTCGTCGAGGAGATGTCCCAGACCTCTGAGGCCGTCTACCGCCGGCTCGTGCACGAGGACCCGGACTTCGTCGAGTTCTTTCTCAGCGTGACCCCGGTCGAGGAGGTCTCGCGCCTGCGTCTCGGCTCGCGTCCGGCGCGCCGCCAGCAGGCCGGCGGGATCGATGACCTGCGCGCGATCCCATGGGTGTTCGCCTGGACGCAGTCGCGGATCGTGCTGCCGGCGTGGCTCGGCGTAGGAACCGCCCTGCGGGAGGCCCGCGAGCGCCATGGGCTGGAGATCCTGCAGGCGATGGCGGCCGACTGGCCATTCTTCTCGGCGCTGATCGCTAACGCCGAGATGGGCTGCAGCAAGGCCGACCGCGGGATCGCACGGCGCTACATCGCCCTGTGGGACAACGTCGAGGCGCGCGAGCGGATCCGACACGTGCTCGACGTCGAATTCGAGCTGACCCGAACCGAGCTGATCAAGATCCGCGGAGGCAGCCGGCTGCTGGACAGCGAGCCGGTGCTGCAGTCGTCGATCGACCGTCGCAACCCCTACGTCGACCCGTTGTCGTTCATTCAGATCGAACTGCTGCGGCGGCGGCGCCGTGGTGACAGCGATGAGCAGCTGACTCGCCTGAGCCTGCTGGTTATCAACGGCATCGCCAGCGGTCTGCGGAATACCGGCTAGTGTCGTGAGTCGCACTAGCTTTCCGGTTGCTCTGTCCCGACGTTTGATTCCCACGCCCATAGGAGCCCCGAATGCCCTACGAGATCAACATCGCCGACCACGACACCGGGTTTGAGGCGACCTTCGTCCCGGCGGCCGGGATGATCGGGAACTCACTGCGCCATGAGGGCGAGGAGCTGCTGTTCCAAGGGCAGGGCCTGGAGGCGTACAAGCGCCACGGCTCGACCTTCGCGCTGCCGGTGCTTCACCCGTGGGCCAACCGCCTGCGCTCATGGGACTTCCAGCTCGGCGCGCAGCAGATCTCGCTCGACCCCGGGTCGTCCATCACACATCGCGACTCGATGACGGGCACCGCCATCCACGGACTGCTGACGGCGAGCACCCACTGGACGGTCACCGATGCCGATCGCAACACGCTCACGGCGGAGCTGAACTTCGGACGCGTTCCCGAGTACATGGCCGCCTTCCCGATTCCCCACGTCGTGCGCTACACCGCGAGCATCGAGGGCACGACGATGACGGTCGCCTTCGGCGTGCGTGCCACCGGCGACGTCGATGTGCCGATCTCGTTCGGATTCCATCCGTATCTGACACTCCCTGGCTCCGACCGCCGCGGCTGGCACGTTGAGATCCCGGTGGCGAAGCAGGCGCTGGTCGACGAGCGCATGCTGCCCACCGGCGAGACCGTCGACATCGCCGAGGGCGAGCTCGACGGAGCACTCGGCGAGCGCACCTTCGACACGAGCTATCCGGTCCTGCGGGGCGACGAGCCCGCGTTCGTGATCGCCGATGACCGCCGGCGCCTGACGCTCAAGCACCTTGCCGGCTATCCGGTCACCCAGGTCTACGCCCCGGAGGCCTCGCAGTTCATCTGCTACGAGCCGATGACGGCGCCGGTTGATGCGCTCATCTCGGGGGACGGCCTGCGCTGGGCGAAGCCCGGCCAGGACTTCGAGGCAACCTTCAGCATCTCAGTCGCGCAATCCTGACAGCAGAGCAATCCTCATGTAGGGCAACACTCAGAATGGGAGGTCCACGATGGAGACCTGGGAGGCGATCACCGCCAGGCGCAATGTTCGCGAATTCACCGACGAGGCGCTGCCGGCAGAGGCGCTGGATCGGATACTCGAAGCGGGCTGGCGCTCGCCATCCTCACGCAACTGGCAGCCGTGGGACTTCGTGGTCGTAACCGACCGCGCGGAGCTCGAGCAACTCTCGAAGGTCTGGCAGTTCGGCGGTCACATCGCCGCCGCGACAGCCGCTGTAGCGCTCGTGATCGATGACTACGACAACGCTCGCGAACTTGAGATCGCTGCCTACGACCTTGGCCAGGCCTCGCTGCAGATGATGCTCGCGGCTGCCGATCTCGGCATCGGCTCGGGCCACTCGGCGGTCGGCGATCAGGACCTCGCACGCCGGCTCCTGGGCCTGCCAAGGACCAAGGTTCTCAAGTACGTGCTCGATTTCGGCTATCCCGCCGACCGACCGCTGACCTCGATCAAGAAACCGAATCGGCGGCCGTTCGACGAGGTTGTGCACCGCGGCCACTTCTAGAGTCGGGCACATACCGCTGCTGGCCGCGACGCACCGAAAGCCGCGATGCATCGAAGGGCGCTGCCCGGGGTACGGGGCATTGTCGTGACCACTTCTGTACGTGGCGGGCATGACGCGGCAAGGATCGGGCCCGAGGTCGCGACGGTGACCGCCCTCTTCACCGTGCCGGTGAAGGGACTGCGCCTGCAGTCCCGCGAGGCGCTGCGGCTCGAGACGACCGGCGCGGTCGATGATCGCCGCTTCTTCCTGATCACGCACGACGATCGGATGGTCAACGCCAGGCGCCTGCGCATGCTGTGCAATCTGGTCGCCGGCTACGACCCCGTGAGCCGCTGGCTGACGGTGCTCTTCCCGGATGGCAAGGCGGTCGAGGGGCCGGTCCAACTCGGCCAGCGGCTGAGCCCGCAGTTCTTCGCGCGCGAGATCCCCGCGTCGCTCGTGATCGGGCCGTGGGCGCACGCGCTCTCGATCTATACCGGTCGCAGCCTGCGGCTTGTCATGGTCGCCGACGACACGCCCGGTACCGACCGCGGCTTCGAGGGGACAGTCTCGCTGATCTCGCGGGCCACGATCGTGCGACTCGAACAGGAGGCGGGCCAAGCGGTCGACCCGCGGCGCTTCCGCATGCTCATCGAGGTCGACGGAATCGATGCCCACGAGGAGGACTCGTGGGTCGGCCGCCAGCTGCAGATCGGCGGTGCAACCGTCCTGTTCAACGGCCACGTCGGCCGCTGCATCGTCACCGGCCTTGACCCCGACACCGGCAGGGGCGATATGCCCACGCTCGAGCTGCTGAGTCACTACCGCATGCAGCTGGACACAACCGAGACGCTCGCTCTCGGGGTGTTCGGCGGTGTGCTTGCGCCCGGCCTTCTGAGGCGCGGTGACCCTGTGGCGCTGGTCGAGTAGCGGTGCTGCCGGTCGAACATCCGCTGCCGGCTCGTCACAGTCGTGACACTTTCGTCACACGTCGTGACACTTTCGTCACACCTGTGGAGGGTGTGCAAGGGGCGAGGCAGCTGCTCGAGCGCTCCGGAGATCGGACGGGGAGACCGCTGCCTCAGCCACCAGCGTTGCAGGCCTTCTGGGCGCTGAGGAAGGCGGGCGACCGCTCGTTGATCGTCTTCGGGATCGCGATGATGATCCCGTTGCCTGCCTCGATCGAGCCGTAGTCCGCGGGGTTCAGTGAGGTTGGTGGCTTGCTCGAGATGATCGGGTCGGGATAGCCGGTCACGCCGTGTGCGCGCATGCATCGCGCGGTCGCGTCGGCCTGCCTGATCTGCTGCGCGCTTGCCTTGTGACTGAAGGGACCGCCGCCCGGCATCAGCCTGAAGCATTTCGTCTGGGCAGCCTGGAAGGCCGGTGACCGCGGGTCGATGCCGGTGCCGGAGATGTTGATCCCGTGGCCGTTGGGATCTGGGAAGTTCGTGACGCCGTTGGCGCGCATGCACCTGCTCATCGCCAGCATCGCGCTTCCTGCAGTGGTCTTGTGCCTGGGCTTCGAGGAACCACCGCAGGCGGCGAGCAGAAGAACGCATGCCAGCGCGGCAAGAGTTGGTAGCACACCCGCTGTGAGCCGCGCCGGCATTCGATGAGTTCTACGCAGCCCCAGGTAACAGGGCAGTTACGGGCCGCCGGCTGGTTGGCGCTCGCTCGCTCAGGCCTTGCGCCAGCGCTTCTCGGCGCCACCCGCGAGGCTCGCGTCGGCGCCCGTGTCCATCGCGACCGCGTGCAGGTGCCGGAACGGCCGGCCCTCGCGCAGCTCGCGCACGACGCCTTCGAGCAGGCCGCCGTCGGGCAGCGCCTTGCCGTCGGTGACGGCGTCGATCACCTCGCGCTTGCGCTGGATCAGGCGCGCCATCGTCTCGTCGATCGTGTCCGCGGCGAGCAGATACCAGGCGGTGACGGCGTCCCGCTGGCCGATGCGGTGGCAGCGGTCCTCGGCCTGATCATGGATCGCCGGCGTCCACTCGAGCTCGAGGAAGCAGACGTTCGAGGCGCGCGTCAGCGTGATGCCCTGGGCGGCGGCGCGGGTCGCGCAGACGATCAACTGGGGTCCGTCGGGCTCCTGGAAGGCACCGATCGCGGCCTGCCGCGCGCCGATGCTGTCCTCACCGAACAGATGCAGCGCGTCCGGGAAGCGCTCGAGCACAGCCTTCTGCACCTCGCGATGGCGCGCGAATACGACCAGCGCCTCCCCCGAGGCCAGGAACGCGTGGATCCAGTTGAGGGCTGCCTTGAGCTTCCCCCGCGCTGCCAGCCGCTGCAGCGTCGTGAGTTGCGCCAGGCGCTCGGCCCGCAACGTGGCGGCGATCTTGGCGTCGAGCACCTTGAGGTCGATCGGTTGCGTCTTCAGCCATTCGATCACGTCGTCCTCGGCGAGCCGGTACTCCTCCTCGTTGTCGAGGTAGACGGGCACGACCACCTGGCGCTTGGCCGGCAGCTGCGGCAGCACCTCGGACTTCAGCCGCCGCACGAAGCAGTGGCGGCGCAGATGCCAGTGCAGGCGCTCCTCGGAGAGCTCACCCTCGAACTGGCGGCTGAAGCTGGCGCCCGAGCCGAATTCGCCGAGCCGGCCGATCACCCGCAGCTGCGCGATCAGTTCGTCGGCGTGGTTCATCACCGGCGTCCCCGTCAGCGCCAGCCGCAGGCCGTCGCTGCGGACCGATTCGGCCAGCCGCCGCACCGCCTTGGTGCGCTTGGCCTGCGGGTTCTTGCAGTAGTGGGACTCATCGGCCACCAGCGCTCGTGGCCCGCTGGCCACGAGCGCCGCCAGACGCGCCTGGACGATCTCGTAGTTGAGGATCGTGATTTCTGCGCCCCTGCCCGCCCCCTGCTCGACCGGCCCTTCGCCGCGGCCGCTCAGCACCTGCTGGGAGCGGTGAGGCAGCCAGCGGGCTGCCTCGCGCGACCAAGTCAGCTTCATCGACGCCGGGCAGATGACGATCGCCGGGAAGGCCTCGTCGGCCTCGAGCGTCGCCAGCGCCTCGACGGTCTTGCCGAGGCCCTGCTCGTCGGAGAGGAAGGTGCGGCGCGCCTCGAGCGCATAGTGGACGGCCACCCACTGGAAAGGCGCGAGCTCGCCGCCGAGCCGCGCCGCGACCTCGGGCAGCGCCTCGGCCGTGGTCGCCCGTGACGTTGCGACGGCGCGCTGGGCGGCGCGGTACTGGGCGGCCATCAGCTCGAGCGCCTCTGCGGCCCCAGGCGTGACCTCGACTCCGTGCAGGGCGATAAAGGCGTCGAGCTGGTCGACGATCCAGGCGTCGAGCTTGAGCTCGTTGGCGGCAGCGCCCGGGAGCTGCTGGAAGGCCTCCTGGACATCGGGATCCCAGAAGGTCTCGAGCGTCAGCCGTTCGCCGGCGACCCCACGGGTGACGATCATGCGCGCCGGTGGCGGCTGCTCTCCACACTCGAGCGCCTCGACGCAGCGGCGCGCGCCGAGGCTGAGGCGCGGGTCGCGCAGCTCGATGATCGCGGCCGCGGTCTCGGGTCTGAGCGGCACCAGCCAGCGGCCATCGAGCTCGAGTGCGCCCTCGCGCAGGACGTCCGGCGGTGTGCCGGCGAGGGTGTCGAGCGCGAACCAGCCCTGGCCGTTGTAGCGAGTGGTGCGAACGTGCCCGATCCAGCGGTGCTCGGCGGCGGCCAGCCACTCGTCGAACTCCTCCGTGCGGCGCAGCTCCGGGCGGTATTTGAGGATCTCGGCGAGCTTGGCGGCGACCCAGCCGTCGGCCGGGGCCGACCACTCCTTGCGGTCCCAGTCGAAGCGCCTTCCCGGCAGCGTGCGCACGGCCGCGACCAGATGGCCGTCGTAGGGGAACGCCATCACCACCTCCTGGCCCTCACCGTCGCCGGTGGGGCGCAGGGCTATGTTGGGTTCGTCAGCTACCGCGCGCACGGGCGATGCTGTCAATCAGGTTCGCGCGAATGGTCGGCCACTCATCGTCGATCACAGAGTAGAAAGCGGAGGAGACCTTGCTCCCGTCCTCTGTGCGGATCGAGTAGTTGCGCCAGACACCCTCGAAGGTCGCGCCGAGTTTGGTCAGCGCCGCGCGCGAGCGCTCGTTGGTCGCGTAGGTGTCCCACTGCACACGGATGCAGTCGAGCACCTCGAAGGCGTACCGCAGCTGCAGGAACTTGGCCTCGGTGTTGGCGCCCGTTCCCCAGACCGATGGCGTCAGCCAGGTCCATCCGATCTCAATCCCGCGATCGTCCTCACGGGCCTCGCAGAAGCTGGTGCTGCCGACAGGCTCGCCGGTGGCCTGCAGGATCGTGGCGAAATGGGCGTCGCCGCCCGCCGCGCCCTCGGCGATGCAGCCGTCGAACCACGCATCGAAGGCGGCATCGCTGTTGCCGGCGTTGAACGACCAGTAGTCCCAGATCTCGGGCGGTGCGGCCGCGCTGCGCAGCCCGTTGTGGTGCTCGCGGGCGAGCGGCTCGAGCCACACGATCTGTCCCTCGAGGGTCGGTTGGAGATTCCACATGGTCCGGTCCAGGGTACGGGGTGCGGTGGCGGTACCGGCGGGCATAGAATGCCTGGCCTTGAGCGGCGCTGATCTCGATCAGACCCGCTGGTCATCGCCGCAGGGCAACGTGACCGGCCTCGGAATCGTGGCCTCATACTCGCTTCGCTTCTGGACCTTGGTGATCGGACTTGGGGTGATCACCGGCGTCGCGGCTTCCGGGCTGATCGGGCTGCTGCGCCTGGTCGAGCAGCTCAGCTATGGCGGGCATCGCGCGACGCTGCTGGCCGCGGTCGAGGCGGTAGCGGGCTGGCGGCGCGTCGCCGTGCTGATGGTGGCAGCCGTGATCGCGATCATCGGCACGCGTCTGATCGGCCGCTCCCCGGCCGGGGCCACCGAGGTGACCGAGGCGATCTGGCTGCGCTCGGGCAAGCTTGACTTCCTGCGCAGCATCGGACGCGGCGTGTTGTCGATCGTGACCGTCGGCATGGGAGTCTCGCTCGGGCGCGAGGGCGCGCCCCAGGTGGTCGGCGCGGCGCTCGCGAGCCGTGTCTCGGAATGGGCCGCGCTGCCGGTCTGGCAGCGTCGACTGCTGGTCGCATCCGGCGCCGGCGCGGGCTTTGCCGCGGTCTACAACGTGCCACTCGGCGGCGCGCTGTTCACGCTCGAGGTGATGCTCGGCACGCTCGCGCTGCCGCTGGTCCTGCCGGCGCTGCTGATGTCGCTGAGCGCGACGGCAACCGCCTGGATCTTCCTCGGAAGCAAGCCGCTCTACCACGTGGCGGGCGATCGGTTCAGGCCCGCCGAGCTGGTCTTCGCGATCCTGATGGGCCCGATCATCGGGCTGCTGGGCACCGGCTGGACCCGGCTGATCGCCTGGGCCAACCGCAACCGGCCTCAACAGATCGGGCGCTGGTTCGCGCCGGTGCTGGCGTTCGGCGCACTCGGACTGCTGTCGCTGCAGTACCCACAGCTACTCGGCAACGGCCGCGGCATCGTGCAGCTCGGGATCGCCGGCAACATCGGTCTGGGGCTGTTGGTGATGCTGCTGGTGCTGAAGCCGCTGGTGACCGCTGCCTGCGTGGCATCGGGCTCGCCCGGTGGGCTCTTCACCCCGACCTTCGCGGTGGGCGTGCTGCTGGCCGGCGTCGGCGGCGCGCTCTGGGGTCACGTCTGGCACGGCGGCGTGCCTGGTTCATACGCGCTGATCGGGGGCGGCGCCTTCCTGGCGGCGACGATGCAGGCGCCGCTGGCGGGCACGGTACTGGTGCTCGAGCTGACCAACCACTTTCAAGCGCTGATGGTGCCGACGCTGGTCGCGGTCGTGCTGGCGACGGTCGTCTCGCGTCGCCTCGGTGCCGCCTCGATCTACTCCGCGCGCCTGCGCGCGGGCGGAGTGCTCGAGCCGAGCCCGGGCGCTGCCGTCGCGTCGGAGGCGGCGATCCATTCCCTCAACGAGGATCCGCGCGGTTCGGAGCCTTAGTCTCGGCGCTGGGACTGGACGAGGTCAAGCTCATCGGGCGCGACCTGATGGCCCGTGTCGCACTGCAGCACCGCGTGCACGGGGCTGCCGCAACCGCTGTGGGCGACCTCGACGCGGGCGCCGTTCTCGAACAGCCAGCGATCGCCCCAGCGCATCATGGCCACCAGCACCGGCAGCAGCTCGCCGCCCTTGTCGGTCAGTCGATAGGCGCTGCGCGCGCGCTGTCCCGGCTCCCGGTATGGGAACTTCTCGAGCAGGCCCTCCGCGCTCAGCTCGCGCAGCCGCGCTGCCACGGCGGGCTCGCTCAGACCGGTGTGCGCGACGAACTCCTCGTAGCGGCTGGCTCCGTAGAAGGCCTCGCGCAGGATCACGAACGCCGATTTGGTGCCGATGACCTCGAACGTCCGCGCGATCGGGCAGTGGTCTCCGGGCGCCGGCCAGTCCGCGCGCGGAGCGAGCTTGCCGGTCATGTGGATCGAGGAGGCGGACATGACCGGGATTGTAGCTGACATAAGTATACGGAAGTCAGATATGCTAGGTTGCTGGCTATGTCAAACCTAAGCCAGCTTCGCCGTCGCGACGCCTCGCCGTCGCTCGTGTTGGCGATCGTCTGCGCGGGCGTGGTGCTCGCCAGCCTCGATCTGTTCATCGTCAATCTCGCGATGCCGAGCATGGCCCGCGATCTTCATCAGCGCAGCCTGAGCACGCTGTCCTGGGTGCTGAACGGCTACGCGATCGTCTACGCCTCGCTGCTGGTGCTGCTCGGACGCCTCTCGGAAGCGCGTGCTCGTCAGGACGGGTTCCTGGCCGGTGCGCTGCTGTTCACGCTGGCGTCCGCCGCCTGCGGCGCGTCGACGAGCCTCGGCATGCTGATTGGCTTCCGCGTGGTGCAGGCGATCGGGGCCGCGCTGCTGACGCCGGCGTCGCTGAGCATGGTGCTCGCGACTACGGCGCCGGAGAAGCGGGGCGGCGCGGTCCGCCTATGGACCGCGGTCGGCGGCGCCGCCGCGGCGCTCGGCCCGGTGCTCGGCGGGCCGCTGGTGGCGCTCGGCTGGCGCTGGGTGTTCTTCGTGAACGTGCCGATCGGGCTCGCCGCCGTGATCATCGGCTGGCTGCGGCTTCCGAATGTGACCGGTCACCCCGTCAAGGCCCCCGACGGCTTTGGAGCACTGCTGATCACGGCGGGTGTGGCGCTGCTGACCCTCGGTCTCGTGCAAGGCAACTCGTGGGGATGGGGCTCGGCGCGCGTGATCGTTGCGCTGGCAGCCGCCGTGATCCTGCTGGCGGGGTTCGTCGCCCATGTTGTGCGACACCACAATCCACTGTTCGATCCGGCGCTGTTCAGGGCACGCGCCTTCCGCGGCGCCTCGATCGTGGCCTTCACCTACTCGATCGCGTTCGGCGCGATGCTGCTCTCGATCGTGCTGTGGATGCAGGACGTCTGGCACTGGTCGGCGCTGCAGACGGGGCTCGCGTTCGCGCCTGGCCCGCTGATGGTGCCGCTGTTCGGGTTGGTCATCACCGGTCGTCTGATCGCCCGCTTCGGGCCCGGCAGGGTGGTCTTCGCCGGAGCGAGCATCTACGCGATCGGCATCGGCTGGTGGGCGCTGCGCGCCGGTCTGCGCCCTGATTACATCGGCCAGGTGCTTCCCGGAACGCTCCTCACCGGCGCAGGGGTCGGTCTGACGATGCCCACGTTCATGTCGAGCGGCGCCGGCGCGCTGCCAGCGCACGCGTTCGCGACCGGGTCGGCGGTCCTGAACATGCTGCGCCAGGTCGGGCTCGCGATCGGTGTGGCGGTGTTCGTGGCGGTGGTCGGCACCCCCAAGAGCGCCCATGCGTCACTGACGGCCTGGCAGCACGGCTGGATCGTGATCGCCGCGACCGCGATGTTCTCGGCGCTGGTCGGCGCGATCGGACTGCGAAAGCAGGCCGTCAGGGTCAGCGCACCGGTGGGCGCTCCGCTCGCAGCCGATTGAGGACCGTTTCTGACCGCGGTGGCCGGACGATCTTTCCAAGCCGAGTATCGGCATCGGCAACAATTGTCAGCGACGTCCAGCTCCTGCAGGAAAACCCCGCGACGCGGGTAGGAGGTGCAGTTAGGTGGCAATAAAGAGCACATTGCTCGCGACTTGGCCCGCGCCAAAGGTTGAGTACTCGCCGGCGCGCGCGGTCGGCGTGGGACAGGCTCGCCGCTGGAGCACGCTCAGCGAGCTAGCGCGGCTAAAGCAATCGAAATTCACGATTTGATGGGTTCGGCTCTGGAGACAGACGCGAGCCCGGCCGTGGGCAACGCCAGAGGCAGGGACGCGTCGAGCGCACTCGAGCTCGAGCTGCGCAACGTCCAGAAGCGCTATCCGGGACGTCGCGATCCCGCGATCCCGGATCTCAGCCTCACCGTTCCGGCGGGTGAGGTGTGCGTCCTGGTCGGACCCTCCGGATCCGGCAAGACGACGGCCATGCGGTTGATCAACCGCATGATTCCGCTCACTGGCGGTGACATTCTGCTCGGCGGGCGCAGCGTGCTCGAGCGCGAGGAGACCGAGCTGCGCCGCGAGATCGGCTACGTCATCCAGCAGGTCGGCCTGTTCCCGCACCAGACGGTCCAGGAGAACATTGCCACCGTGCCCAAGCTGCTCGGCTGGCCGAAGGACCGCACAGAGTCGCGTGTGCGCGAGCTGCTCGAGCTGATCTCGCTCGACCCGGCCGAGGTCGGCAAGCGCTACCCGCACCAACTGTCGGGAGGTCAGCGACAGCGCGTCGGCGTGGCCCGCGCGCTGGCCGCCGATCCGCCTCTGCTGTTGATGGATGAGCCGTTCGGCGCGATCGACCCGATCAACCGCGCGACGCTGCAGGACGGATTCCTGGCACTGCAGGAAAAGGTCCGCAAGACCGTCGTGTTCGTGACCCATGACATCGATGAGGCGATCAAGATGGGCGATCGCATCGCGATCCTGCGGGAGGGCGGGACGCTCGCACAGTACGCACCGCCGGCCGAGATTCTCGATAGCCCGGCCGATGCGTTCGTCGCAGACTTCGTCGGAGCCGACCGCGCGCTCAAGCGCCTCGGGCTTGCCACCCTCGCCGACGTCAAGCTGCCGCCCATGAACGGCGACAAGCCGGCTGGCGACGTGCCCGTGACGATGAGCGTCCGCGACGCGCTCGCGGCTGTGCTTGCTGCCGGTGGGCAGCCAATGCGGGTGCTCGGTGACGACGGCGAGGTGCGTGGCCTGGCCACACTCGACGCCATCGGCCGCCTCTTCGACGGCAATTCGAGCGCGCTCCCGGATTCTGTGCACAGCCGTCGGGAGGCGCCGGAGCAGAGATGAAGGGCGGCGGGCCGGTAATCCCCAATTTCGGAGGCTCTGCGCATGCGTTGGCATGCCAGAAGGCGAACCGTCTGTTCTGCTGGGACTGGTTCAGCAGCAACTGGTCGGGCACGTTGTGGCCGGCGCTGCGCCAGCACGTGCTGCTCGTGCTGATCGCTGTGGTAGCCGGCTTTGCGATCTCGATGGTCCTTGCGTTATTCGCACACCGCTACCAACGAGTCGAGCAGCCGGTCACCTGGTTCACCTCGTTTCTGTACACGATCCCGTCACTGGCGTTCTTTGAGCTGCTGCTCGGGATCCCGGGGCTCGGCCTCAACCTCGTCACCGCTGAGATACCGCTAGTGGCATACACACTGCTGATCCTCTTTCGCAACATCCTCACAGGGCTGCGCAACGTCCCCACCGAAGTGCTCGACGCGGCTCGCGGGATGGGGATGAGCCGCCGCCAGACGCTACTGCGCGTCGAGCTGCCGCTGGCCATGCCGGCGATCATCGCGGGCTTGCGGATCGCCACCGTGAGCACCGTCGCGCTGGCGACAATCGCTGTGCTGGTTGATGGCAACTATGGCCTCGGCAAGCCGATCCTCGACGGCATCGGCGACTACTACTTCAAGACCGAGTTGATCGCCGCAGGCGCTTTGGCCGTACTGCTCGCGATCACCGCGGACGGGCTGCTCGTCGGCGCACAGCGGCTGCTGACGCCGTGGGCACGGATGCGGGCTACGTAGGGAACGCGATGAACAGCTTCGTCGACGCCGTCAAGTTCATATTCCGCAACGGGCAGATCCCGGGGCAGCCGCACTTCACAACGCTCACCTACTACGCGCTGGGCACGGTGAAGATCACGGTGTTCGCGATGGGAATCTCGTTGGTGATCGCGCTGCCACTCGGGGTCTGGCTCGGTCATCGCCACCGCGGCTCATTCGTGGCGATCAACCTCGGCAACATCGGGCGCGCGCTCCCGAGCCTCGTGGTGCTGGCGGTGGCCTCGGCGTTCCTCGGGATCGGTCTGAACGAGGTGCTGGTCGCACTCGTGGTGCTGGCGGTACCGCCGATCATCACCAATGCCTATGTCGGCATCGACGAGGTCGATCCCGATCTGGTCGATGCGGCGCGGGGGATGGGCATGACCGGCTTGCAGGTGCTCAGGCAGGTTGAGATGCCACTCGCCGTCCCGTTGCTGATGGCGGGCGTGCGGACGGCGACGCTGTTTGTCATCTCGACCACGACCCTGGCCGCATACGCCGGATATGGCGACAGCCTCGGAGAGGTCGTCAACAACGAGGCGGGCTATCACCTGTCCGGTGTGCTCGGCGCGGCGATCTGCATCGCCGCCATGGCGATCGTGATCGAGGTTGTGCTCGCCCTCGTGCAGCGGGCGCTCACGCCGGAGCCGCTGCGGCGCGCCGAGCAGCTGGCGTTGCCCGACGAGCAGTTTGTGCCGGCGATCGAGGCCGTGTAACGCCTTGCCGGCTTTCTGGGACTTATGAACGAAACCAACAGGAGGAAGCATGAGGTTCAGTGACGTGCGACTCGCGCGACTCGTTGTGGCTGCCATGGTGGCGGCCGCGCTGGTCGGTGCGCTGGTCGCCTCCGCGAGCGCCAGCGCGGCGCGCAGCCTGCCCGGAAAGGGCAAGCCGGCCGTCGTCTTGGGGGACAAGAACTTTGCCGAGGAGAACATCCTCGGCGACCTGTACCAGCAGGCGCTCGAAGCTCAGGGGTATACGGTCAGTGTGAAGCCAAACCTCGGGTCGACCGAGATCGCCTGGAAGGCGCTGAAGTCCGGCCAGATCCAGGGCTACCCGGAGTATGACGGCACGCTGCTGGCGACCGTTGCCGGGATCACGAAGAACGCAGCAAGCCCCGCAGCGGCTGCGACCGAGACCAAGAACTGGGCGGCCAAGCACGGCTTCACGTTCACCAACGTGACCCCATTCTCAGATTCGGATGCGATCGCAGTGCTGACGTCCTATGCCAAGAAGAAAGGGTTGAAGACGCTCGGTGATCTCAAGAAGCTCGGGTCCGCGGTGAAGCTCGGCGGCGCCGCAGAGTTCCAGACCCGCTATCCGGATGGCCTCAAGGGTCTGAACAAGATCTACGGCGCGCACCCGACGTTCGTGCCGCTGACGATCCCGAGCTTCTACGACGCACTCGACAAAGATCAGGTCAACGCGGCTGCGGTGTTCACGACTGACCCGCCGCTGAAGACCGGCAAGTACACGCTGCTCAAGGACCCGAAGTTCATCTTCGGTTTCCAGAACGTCGGCATGCTCGTCAAGAGCAGTGTCGCCAAGGCCGAGGGCCCCGCGTTCACCAAGACGATCAACAAGGTCAGCGCCCTGCTCACGCAGAAGGCGATCATCGCGCTGAACTCGGCGGTCGAGGTCGACAAGCAGAACGCAGCGACCGTTGCCAAGGCGTTCCTGAAGGCGAACCACTTGGGCTAGTGTCCCGATTCACAAATTCGCCGCCGCCTCGCGGCGTCTGGACGCGCGTGACGCCACCCGCTTCGCGGCAGATACCACCAGTATCTGCCTTGCGAACCGGGCGACGCCACACACGCCCAGCCACTCGCGAGACTGCT
>DASZMI010000081.1:0-20929 GCA_035551915.1 Solirubrobacteraceae bacterium
CTGATCTCCGCCTACCCCAACGCCGGCCTGCCCAACGAGTTGGGCGAGTACGAGGAAGGTCCCGAGGAGATGAGCAGTCAGCTGCGCGAGTGGGCGCAGTCCGGACTGGTCAACATCGTCGGCGGCTGCTGCGGCACGACGCCGGCCCACATCCGCGCCCTCGCCGAGGCGGTCGCCGGGCTCCCGCCGCGCCAGGTCCCCGAGGTCAAGCCGACGCTGCGGCTCTCAGGGCTCGAACCATTCGCCGCGGCGTGAGCCGGTCCTGATCGGAGCAGCAGATGTCGGCGACCAGCAACGAGACACTCGCAACCTTCATCCACATCGGCGAGCGCACCAACGTCGCCGGTTCGGCGCGCTTCAAGCGCCTGATCCAGGCCGGCGATTACGACACCGCACTGAGCGTCGCCCGCGAGCAGATCGAGAACGGCGCCCAGATCATCGACGTCAACATGGACGATGGGCTGCTCGACGGCGAGCAGGCGATGACGACGTTCCTGCGCCTGGTCGCCTCCGAGCCCGACATCGCGCGCGTGCCGATCATGATCGACTCGTCGAAGTGGAGCGTGATCGAGGCCGGGCTGAAGTGCGTACAGGGCAAGGCGATCGTCAACTCGATCAGCCTCAAGGAGGGTGAGGAGCCGTTCCTGGAGGTGGCCCGCAAGATCCGCCGCTACGGCGCCGCCGTGGTCGTGATGGCCTTTGACGAGTCCGGTCAGGCCGAGACGGTCGAGCGCAAGGTCTCGATCTGCGAGCGCGCCCACGACCTGCTCACGCAGAAGGCCGGGTTCGATCCCGAGGACATCATCTTCGACCCGAACATCTTCGCCGTCGCCACCGGCATCGCCGAGCACAACGACTATGCGATGGCGTTCATCGAGGCGACCTGGCAGATCAAGGAGCGGCTGCCGGGCACGCGCGTCTCCGGGGGCGTCTCCAACGTTTCCTTCTCGTTCCGCGGCAACGAGCCCTTGCGCGAGGCGATCCACGCCGTCTTCCTCTACCACGCGATCGCCGCCGGCATGGACATGGCGATCGTCAACGCCGGCCAGCTCGCTCAGTACGACGACATCGATCCCGAGCTGCGCGAGCGGATCGAGGACGTGATCCTCAACCGCCGCGAGGACGGCACCGAGCGCCTGCTGGAGATCGCCGAGCGCTACCGCGACACCGCCGGCGCCGTGCGCGAGGTCGACATGTCCTGGCGTGAGCTGCCGGTGCGCGAGCGCCTGGTTCATGCGCTGGTCAACGGCGTCAACGAGTTCATCGTCGAGGACGCCGAGGCCGCGCGTATCGAGCTCGGTGAGCCGCTGCAGGTGATCGAGGGTCCGCTGATGGACGGCATGAACGTCGTCGGCGATCTCTTCGGCCAGGGCAAGATGTTCCTGCCGCAGGTCGTCAAGTCGGCGCGCGTGATGAAGCAGGCCGTGGCCCACCTCGAGCCGTTCATGGAGGCCAAGCGCAGCGATGAGCGTGGCGCCGGGCGCATCGTCATGGCGACCGTCAAGGGCGACGTGCACGACATCGGCAAGAACATCGTCGGCGTGGTGCTCGGCTGCAACGGCTTTGACGTGATCGACCTGGGCGTGATGGTCCCGGGCCACCAGATCATCGACACGGCGATTGAGCAGGGCGCCGACATGATCGGTCTCTCGGGGCTGATCACGCCCTCGCTCGAGGAGATGTGCTCGGTCGCGGCCGAGATGGAGCGCCGCGGGATGACGATGCCGCTGATGATCGGTGGCGCCACGACCAGCAAGCTGCACACGGCGATCAAGATCGACCCCTGTTACAACCTCGGCCAGGCCGTCTACGTGCCCGACGCCTCACGTGCCGTGGGGGTCGCCACCGCGCTCGTCGACCCGGAGCAGCGCGCTGCGCTCTCGGACCAGGTCAAGGCCGAGTACCGTGAGATCGCCGAGCGCCGTAGGAGCGGGCAGGGCGCGAGCCGCAGGGTTTCGTTGGAGGCGGCGCGCGAGAACCGGCTGCGGATCGACTGGGATGCCTACGAACCGGTGGCGCCGGCGCGCATCGGCGTGCAGGCCTTCGACGACTACGACCTCGCCGAGCTTGCCGCCTGCATCGACTGGACCCCCTTCTTCCGCACCTGGGAGCTCAAGGGCACCTACCCCAAGATCCTCGACGACCCCACCGTCGGCCCGACCGCTCGCTCACTGTTCGAGGACGCGCAGGCGCTGCTCAAGCAGCTGATCGCCGAGCGCTGGGTCACAGCGCGGGCGGTGATCGGCCTCTGGCCGGCGAACTCGGACGGCGATGACATTCGCGTCTACGCAGATCCCGGCCGCAAGCTCGAGCTGGCCACACTGCACACGCTGCGCCAGCAGCTGGCCCGCGACAAGGAGCATCCGAACCTTGCGCTGGCGGACTTCGTCGCGCCGATCGGCTCGGGCGTGCAGGATCACATCGGCGCCTTCGCGGTCACCGCCGGCTACGGCGAGCACGAGCGTGCCGCCGCCTTCGAGCGCGAGCACGACGACTACAACAAGATCCTCTTCACGGCGCTCTGCGACCGGCTCGCCGAGGCCTTCGCCGAGCGCATGCATGAACGTGTCCGCCGGGATCTGTGGGGCTACGCGCCCGACGAGAAGCTGAGCAGCGCCGAGCTGATCGCCGAGCGCTACGACGGCATCCGGCCGGCACCCGGCTACGGGTGCCAGCCCGACCACACCGAGAAGGGGACCCTGTTCGCGCTGCTGGCGGCGCCTGAGAGCGCGGGCATCCAGCTCACCGACAGCTACGCGATGACCCCCGGATCATCGGTCAGCGGCGTGTATTACGCCCATCCCGAGTCACGTTACTTCGGTGTCGGCCGCATCGGCTCAGATCAGCTCGAGGACTACGCCGAGCGCAAGGGGTGGGAGCTCGACGAGGCTAGGCGCTGGCTCTCGACGCTGGTCGACGACGAGCCCGCAGTGGAAGTCCAGCCCACATCCGCGGGCTGAGCAGGCCGGCACCGATTGCGGCGACGGCGGCTCCCACCATCACCGCCAGGTAGGCGCCGTGCGGGTAGCTGTAGCCATGGCTGCTGAGCGGCCAGAGCAGCGCGACAGCGCTGCCGGCGCCTTCGCCCAGATCCCTGAAGAAGTGCAGGACGACACCGAGCGCGAGCGCGGCGAAGAGCCGCCGACGGCGCCGCAATCGCAGCGCCAGTGCGAGCAGCACCACGATCGTCAGCAATGAGTGCGCGTAGGGTCGCGGTGTCCCTGCCGTCAGGAAGTGATAGCCGAGGTATTGCGGCACGTGATCGATGTCAATCGCCACCGAGGCAAACAGCGCCGGCCCCGCGAAGCGCGCGCGCTGTCTCGCCGGAAGCCACTGGAGCAGCAGCAGCGCGGTGAGAAAGTGGGCGATCTCATCGAGCGGTCCTTCGGGGAAGAACGAGTCACCGCCGATGTGCAGGTAGGCCCAGTCGGCCGCCAGCAGGATCGCCAGGCAGACGAGTATCTGCCGAGGCGACAATGCCCGATCGAGCCTTGGGAGCAGACGGGTTGAGCGGCGCACGTGCATCAGCCCATCAATGGTGGCAGCGCCGCGTCAAGCTTCGATGACGCCGAGGCCGACCGCCGGGCTGCCGTAGTACGCCGTAGCAGTACGTGGGCTCCGAGTTGGCCGCACAGGCGACCTTGGGTTCGGCCCATTGGCCAGAAACGGCAGAGAAACCGCTGTCATCATTGGTGGTCACCACATAGCCTGCCCAGTTCTCGCTCGCGCCTTCCTGGGTCGTCGCGAGAGCAGGCGCTGCGAACGCGAAACAGGCGAGCGCCGGGATCATTGAGACCAACAGGCTGAGAGGACGAACAAGACATGACCGCCACCGCAACACGGCTGCTCGACAATTACATCGGAGGCAGGTGGGTTCCGGCCCAGAGCTCAACCGGTGAGCTGGACGTACTCAATCCGGCGACCGGTGCGGTACTCGCACGCGTCCCGCTCTCTGGTCGCGGCGACCTTGATGCCGCGGTGCAGGCCGCACGGGCGGCGCTGCCGGAGTGGCGGGCGGTGTCGGTGATCGCGCGGGCGCGCAAGCTGTTCGAGCTACGCGAACGACTCAACGCCCGCAGCGAGGAGATGGCCCGTTCAGTCACCGCCGAGATGGGCAAGACGATCGGCGACGCGCGTGCCGAGGTGGCGCGCATGATCGAGATGGTGGAGGCCGCGACCGCGGTGCCGACGACGATGCAGGGTCGCATCCTGGAGGACGTCTCCCGCAACATCGACGCCGAGACCGTGCGCCAGCCGGTCGGTGTGTGTGCGGCGATCGTTCCGTTCAACTTCCCGGCGATGGTGCCCTTCTGGTTCCTGCCGTTCGCGATCGCGTGCGGGAACACGTTCGTGCTGAAGCCCTCCGAGCAGGTGCCGATGACTCAAGCTCTCGCCTTTGAGGAGATCGACGCGCTCGGTCTGCCCGCCGGCGTCGTCAACCTCGTCAACGGCGGCCGTGAGGTGGTCGAGGGGATCCTCGAGCACCCCGGGATCGACGCCGTCTCATTCGTCGGATCGGCGCCGATCGCGAGGCTCGTGTACGAACGCGCGGCGAAGGCCGGCAAGCGCGTGCAGTCACTCGGCGGCGCCAAGAACCACATGGTCGTGATGCCCGACGCGGTGATCGACAAGACGGTCGAGGGGATCGTCGCGTCCGCCTTCGGCGCGGCTGGACAGCGCTGCATGGCGGGGTCGGTGATCGTCACGGTCGGCGACGCGCACGGGCAGGTGCTGGATCCGCTGACGAAGGCCGCGGAGGCGCTGCGGGTCGGCGACGGCAACGACGAGCAGGTGCAGCTCGGCCCGGTGATCTCGTGCGAGTCACGTGACCGCATCGCCGGCTACATCGAGCGTGCCGTGGCGGAGGGAGCGCGGATCGTGCTCGACGGGCGCGGCGTCGGCGGCGTCCACCCCGATGGCGCGTTCCTCGGCCCGACGATCATCGACGGCGTCACGCCCGACATGGAGATCGCACAGGAGGAGGTCTTCGGCCCGGTGCTGACGCTGATCCACGCCGAGTCGCTCGATCAGGCGATAGAGATCGTCAACGCGAGCCGCTTCGGCAACGGCACTTCGATCTTCACCGAATCCGGCGCATCCGTGCGCCGCTACCGCCACGAGGTGCAGGCCGGCATGGTCGGCGTCAACATAGGCGTCGCCGCCCCCGTCGCCTTCTTCCCGTTCAGCGGCTGGAAGGACAGCTTCCTCGGCGACCTGCACGCGCACGGCACCGACGGCGTCGAGTTCTTCACCCGCAAGAAGACGATCACCAGCCGCTACTTCTCCTCGGGCCAGGGCAGCGGCAGCTACTTCGTCGAGGGCTGACGTGATCTAGTGTCCCGATTCACAAATTCGCCGACGCCTCACGGCGTCTGGACGCGCGTGACGCCACCCGCTTCGCGGCAGATACCACCAGTATCTGCCTTGCGAACCGGGCGACGCCACACACGCCCAGCCACTCGCGAGACCGCTCCCGAATTTCCGCATCACGACACTAGCCGTAGATGACGCGCCTGATCTGGCGCTCGGAGAGCTTTGGACCGGCCACCAGCCGCTGCACGAGCTCGGCCGCGATCGCGGCGAAGCCGACGGCGTTGGCGACCCCCTGCGCCTGCAGCTCGCGGTGGCGGCGGCGGACGAACTCCTCGGGCGTCTCCGAGAAGTACGCGAGCACCTCATCGACGAGGCGCGCGGCCTGGCCGCGCGCGACGCCGGTGGCCTCGAGATGATCGAGCAGTGCGGTCAGGTCCTCAGACGCCATTCAATAGGTAGTTTCGACATTCCAGTCGAGTTTGCCAAGAGATTTGCCCGAAATCGGGCAAATCTCTTGGAATTCTGCTCTGACTACGGCCTGCAGGAGATTTCGGTGGCGCGTGCCACGGCCTGGGCCAGCACCGTCGCGGTCACCGGCAGCAGCGGTGCCACAGCGACCGCGCCGGATCCCTTCCTCGGGCGCTTCCAGGTGGCGACCACCTGGCCCCGGTGGACGATCGTCGGCGCCGGAACGCCGTTGCGGTTGGCGAAGACGCCCAGATCACGCTCGGGCGGAAGCGTGGGGCCGCGATCGCGGTAGCCCAGCAGCAGCTCGTCGAAGTGCGGGAGTGCGAGTACCGCCTCGGCCTGCTTGCGGTCGGCCGAGAGCGTGTCACGCGTCTCGGGACCGAGCAGGTAGGAGGTGTCGCCAACGGTGAGGGTCTCCAGCTTGGCGCCGGCGGCGGCGATCGCGAGCTTCGCATCGGCGACGGTGATGTTGGCCCAGCGCGTGAGATCGGCGGCGGTCGCCGGTCCGTGGCCGGTGAAGTAGCGGCACGCGAGCCGCTGGAGTGCCGCGGTCCGCTCGATGCTCTTGCCGGGCGGCAGCCAATCGTCCGCGAGCGCGAACAGGTGCTGTCCGCTGCGGGTCGGTCCGAGCACCAGCGTGCCGCTGTGCGACAGATGCCAGATCAGGTGGTAGCTGCGCTGTCCGCCCGTGTCGAGTCCGGCGGCGGCCCAGGCGTGGTTGAGCTGCGCGCGCGACTGCGGCTCGTTGCCGGTGAGCAGTTCCACGACCACCCGCTCGGCGGCCTCGAGCAGGGGACCGTCGATCCCCTCGCGAGATTCACGCAGGGCGACGCCGGCGAGCTGGCGTGGAGCCAGCAGCTCGCGCATCCAGCACAGATCACGGGCGGCGAGCAGATGCAGGGTGCCGCGCAGCGGCCAGGCGCGCACGATCGCACCGGAATCGAACGCCGCCTCGACCTGGTCGAGGCCGATGCCGCAGCGGACCGCAACCGAGGCCAGCCCGCTCCAGTAGTCCTGAGCCTGCAGGCAGAGCAACCGCTCGGCCGCGGCGGCGGGTGTCTCCGGGCGGGGCCCGGCGAGCCCCTGCGCGATCAGGCGCAGCAGCGCGAGCTCGCGTGTGGCGCCTGTGGCGCGTGTGGCGCGTGTGGCGCGTGTGGCGCGTGCCGCCGGCATCGTGCCGCTCAGAGCTTCTCCTGGATGCCGACGATCGAGACCGCGCGCATCGGCTCGGCGGCGCACTCGATCAGCACTCCCTGCAACCAGGGGTCGTCCTCGGAGGCCTCGAAGCGAACCGGCATGCGCGTGAGCATCGAGTCGATCGCCTGCTCGCGTTTGACGCCGAGCACGCCGCCGCGCGCACCGGTCATGCCGACATCGGTGATGTAGGCCGTGCCACCGGGAAGCACGCGCGCGTCCGCCGTCGGCACGTGCGTATGCGTGCCCACGACCGCGGTCACGCGACCGTCGAGGTACCACCCGAGCCCCACCTTCTCGCTGGTCGCCTCGGCATGCATGTCGACGAGGATATGGTCGGCCCTGCCGCGCAGCGAGTAGAGCGCGGCATCCACCTCGGAGAATGCGGGGAGCGAGCTGTTCATGTAGAGGTTGCCGGCGATCGAGACCACGCCGAGGCGCATGCCGTCGGCGCCTGTCACCACGCAGGTGCCATGACCCGGCTGACCGCGCAGGAAGTTCGCGGGTCGCAGGATCCGGTCCTCCTCGTCGAGGTAGCGGTAGACCTCGCGCTGGCGGTAGGTGTGGTTGCCGAGCGTGATCGCGTCGACGCCGGCGGCGAACATCTCGCGGGCGATCTTGGAGGTGATGCCGTGGCCACCGGCGGCGTTCTCGCCATTGACCACGACGAAGTCGACCGGCGTGCGTTCGCGCAGCCGCGGCAGCACAGCTTGCAGTGTGCGGCGGCCGGCGCTGCCGACCACGTCACCGACAAAAAGGATCCGGGCTCCGTCGCTCATGTGCGCATACTGTTTCAGTTAGATGGATGAGACGGAGGTCCAACCGGACCCGCCCACGGTTGCCGACGACCCTGAGACGACGCCCGACCAGCCCGACACCGCCACTCAGGCGGCGCCCGGAGAGGTCGGTGAGGTCCCAAGCCCCGAGTCGGAAGCGCCCGGTCTGACGCTGCCCGCCCGTCTGGTCGAGCCGGTGATGGTCCCGCGCTGGATTCAGATGGTGGTGCTGCCGCTGGCGCTGCTGGGACTGTGGGAGCTTGGGCACGCGATGGGCACGCTGCTGGTCGTGGTCTCGGGCGCGGGGGTGATCGCGGTGATCCTCAATCCGCTCGCCAAGCACCTTCAGCGCATCGTGCCGCGCGCGGTCGCGATCGTGCTCTCCTACCTGACCATCCTGCTGATCTTCGCCGGAATCGGGGTGCTGCTGTCGGCGCCGGTCTCAAACCAGCTCACCCACTTCGTCAACAACTTCCCGTCGTTCGTCAAGCGGGTCAACCACGACCTCTTGAGCGTCCAGCACTTCTTCAACACTCACGGGATCAAGGTGCACATCGCGCAGCAGGGCCATTCGGCACTACAGACGCTGCAGAAGCAGGTGCTGAAGAGCTCCGGCTCGATCCTCTCCTTCTCCCGCGACGTGCTCGGTCAGCTGGTCACCATCTCAGTCGATCTGATCCTGACCTTCGTGCTGTCGGTCTACATGCTGGTCTACGCGCGTGACATCGGCAATCTCGTCCGTCGCTGGATGCCGCCAGGCGACGGCACCGCCGGCGATGACTACCCGCTGCTGATCCAGCACGCGGTCTCCGGCTATGTCCGTGGCCAGCTGCTGTTCAGCCTGATCATGGGCGGCAGTGCCGGCATCGTGCTGGAGCTGTTGGGGCTGGTTGGCGTGTTCCACGACGGCGCCCACTACGCCGTGTTCTTCGGCCTCTTCTATGGCCTGATGGAACTGATCCCCTACATCGGGCCGATCATCGGGCCGATCCCGCCGATCGCCGTCGCGCTCGCGACCCAGCCGATCGCGGCACTCTGGCTGCTGATCGCGTTCGTGTCGCTGCAGCAGCTCGAGGGCCACGTCGTCGCCCCGCAGGTGTTCCGGATCTCGCTGCGGATCAACCCGATCCTCGTGATCCTGGCATTGCTGATCGGCTACCAGATCTATGGCATCCCGGGGGCGCTGGTGGCGCTGCCGGTGGCGACGATGATCCGCGCGACCGCGCTCTACCTGCGCAAGCACCTGGTGCTCGAGCCATGGTCGACGGGGCAGCCGCGGCTCTGAGCGCCGACGGGCTGACGCATCGCTTCGGAGAGCGCACGGCGCTGTCCGGAGTGAGCTTCGCGGTGGGCGCCGGTGAGCTGATCGCCGTGATCGGGCCCAATGGCGCGGGCAAGACGACGCTGCTCTCGGTGCTTGCCGGCGTGCTCACGCCCACGTCCGGCTCGGTCCGGCTCGCCGCAGCCGGCGACGGCGCCGGGCGCCCCTCGAGCCGCAGGGTCGGCTGGGTCCCTCAGGAGCCGGCGCTCTACTCGAAGCTCTCGGTCGCCGAGAACCTGCGCCTGTTCGCGCGGCTGGAGCGCGTCGCCGATCCGGAGGCGAGCGTCAGCCTGATGCTCGAGCAGACCGGCCTGGCCGAGCGCGCCGGGGACCAGGTAAAGGACCTCTCGGGCGGCAACCAGCAGCGCGTCAACATCGCGATCGGTCTGCTCTCGGGCCCGCGGGTGCTGCTGCTCGACGAGCCCTCGTCCGCGCTGGACCCGCGTCAGCGCGCGCGCCTTTGGGAGTTCATTTCCGGCCTCGCGGGCGCCGGCACCAGCGTCGTCTATTCGACCCACGACGTGTTCGAGGCACAGCACCATGCGGACCGCGTGCTGGCTCTCGATGAGGGACGGCTGGTCTTCGCCGGGACCCCTGAGACCATGGACTGGAGTTACTGATGCGCTGGCTCCTGGCCAAGGATCTCCGCATCCTGCAGCGCTCGCCGGTGCTGCTCGGAACACTTGTGATCTACCCGATCGTGATCGCGCTGCTGATCGGCTTTGCCGTCTCGACCCCGCCCGGGCGGCCGCGGGTCGCGGTCTACAGCGGCGTCCAGGCCGGTCACGGGACGATCGCCTTCGGCTCGCAGCGGGTCAGCCTCGCCAAGTACGCCAAGCAGCTGTATCGCTCAATCGACCCGCTGCCTGCCGGGTCGCCGCAGCAGGCCGTCGCCGACGTACGCGACGGGCGGGCGCTGGCGGCGCTGATCATTCCCGCTGACATCGATCAACAGATCCAGGAGCTGATCGAGACCGGGGCCGGCAACCCGACGGTGCGGATCGTGCTCAACGGCCACAACCCGCTCGAGCGCGACCTGGCGCAGCAGGCGATCCAGGCGCGCGTCGACGACGTGCAGACGGCGGTCAGCAGGCAGCTGATGAAGCTGGTGATCGTCGACCTCCAGAAGGTGCTGAACGGTGGCAGCGTCAGCTTCCTCGGGCACACGCTCCACCTGCTCGGCCTCAAGGGCATCCGCGCGATCGTGCAGGAGACGATCGCCTCGCTGCCGCACGGCTCCAAGCAGCGCCCCGCGCTGCAACAGGTGGCGGACTTTGCCAACGTGGCGATCGACGGCTTGGAGTTGGGGAGCCCCGAGATCGGTGGCGTCACAACCCCGCTGACCGTGCAGGAGTCCGACGTCAGCGGCGCCACGACCCCGGCGTCCTCCTACGCGATCGCGATCGCCGCCGTCGTGCTGCTGATGTTCGTTACGCTGGTGGTGGCGGCCGGGATGCTGGCGCTCGAGCGCTCGGAGAACGCCTACCGGCGGCTGGTGCGAGGCCTGGTGCGGCCGGAGCTGCTGCTCGCCGAGAAGGTCGTGCTGGCATCGGTCTGCGCGCTGGCGATGACGCTTGCGATGTCGGCGGTGATCTCGATCTTCGTGCCGCTGCAGTGGAGTCGCTTCGAGCTCTGGGTCCTCGCCCTGGCCCTCGGCGCTGTTGCCTTCGCGGCGCTCGGGGTGGCCGTCGGCGCGCTCGCGCGCGATGTCAGCATCGCTTCGCTGCTCGCGTTTCTGATCTCGCTGCCGGTGGCGTTCGTCGCGCTGGTGCCGAGCACCGCCATCTCCGGCGGGCTCGACACCGTCCTCGGCGTGGTCTCATTCGTGTTCCCCTTCCGCGCCGCGCTCGAGGCTGTCGCCAACGCGTTCACCGGGAGTCAGCCCGCGATCGGTCTGCCGCTGCTGCACCTTGCGCTGCTGGCGGCGGCGTTCGCGGCGCTCGCGCGCCTCGCGCTGCTGCGCTTCGGCGAGCGATGAGTCGTACTCGGTGGCGCGCGCCGTCCGGGCAGCGGATGAGCGGGAGAGCAGGCCGCCGGCCGGCGGCCTGCTCCCGGTCACCTCAGCCGGCGATCGGCGTGCCGCCCGCGGTCACCTTGATGTGGTTGCCGAACACGAACGGATTGCTGCCCAGCGACCAGATCCCATAGAACTGGTCACTGGCGTGGTTTCCGGCCACGACCGTGTCGATGTTCTGCGGCGCGCTGGCGCCGGGAGGCACCGCGCCGGGGTTGGCGTAGACGACGATCCCGGCGGTGTTCGGCGCCTCCTGGGCGCCCCAGTTGTTGCCCGAGACCTGATTGCCGAGGACGTACACGCTCTGCGTGAACGAGTCGAACGCCTCGGCGTTGACGATCACGCCACCCTCGAACGAGCTGCTGACGCTGTTTTCGCTGACGACCGCGTCCGTCACGCTCGACGCCGGCGGGTCTGCCGCCACGACGATCCCTCCGACGTCGGCGCCGTTGGCCCCGATCTCGCCGAAGTTCGTCTGCGTGCCGGTGATCCGGTTGTCCGCGATCAGCAGGTGCGAGAGGCTGCCGCCGAAGTTCTGGGTGGCGGCAACGATCGCGCAGCCGTTGTAATTCGCCCACTCGCGGTTACCGGTGACCGTGTCGTAGGAGGACGAACTCAGCGGTGCCGACGCGTTCTGCAGGATCGTGCCCGGGTCGTTCGGGCCGTTGTCCATCACGCCGATGCCGCCACGGCCGTTGTTGTAGACGGTGTTGTCGGAGACAGTCGAGTGCGAGACGCCGAACAGGCTGATCGCAAACGCCTGGCCGACGAGCGACTGCACGCCGCTGCCCGGCAGCGGTGGCACATTGGGGTCGATCGTGCCGAAGGCATTGTCCGTGATCGTCGAATGCTCGATCGTCACGTACGACGCGTCCTGGGCGAAGATGCCCTGGAAGTTCGCCCCCTCAACCGTGACCGACCTGATCGTCACGTTCGAGACGCCGACGCCGACGTAGATGCCGATGTCGCACGACGCGGCGTTGATCGTGTGGTTGGCGATCTCCTGGCCTGAGCTTGCCACCACGGCCGCGCTCAGTCCTGACCCGTCCACGTTCGGGGTGCACGTCGGCGGGGCGGCCACGGCCGCGTCGACGCCGAGCGAGCCGGCACCGGCCACGGCCAGGCCGAGGACAGCCGTCGCAAGGGCAGAACGTCTCAGCAGACGCCTGCGTGTGTGATTTCCAGCCATGAGCTACTCCAGTCTTTCTGGTGCGGATCCACAATGAGAGCACCGGACCTGCCCCGCGCCAGTAGGCGGCAGGGTTCGCGCGATGATCGCCAACACTACGGATACCTGAGCATTAGGTGTGGCTTTTGTTCCGGGGCGTGGCTGTAGGGCCCGTTAGCTCCGCGGAGGTCTGCCGGCGCAGCGTTATGCGGTCGGCTTGACCCAGAGCCAGACGGCCAAGCCCATCCCCAGCGCTGCCACGGCCCAGCGGGTCACGACCCGCGGCAGCGCGCGCGTGACGGCCGGGCCGATGCGCGAGCCGACCAGGGCTCCCGCGGCCAGCGGTGCGGCCGCTGTCCAGTGCACCGGTCCCAGGAACGCCAGCAGCACGCCCGCGGGCAGGGTGATCGCGCCGTTGGTCATGTTCTTGAGGGCGTTGGCGCTCGGCAGATCGGGCTCGACGAGCACCAGCAGAAGCGCCAGTGTCATCACGCCCGATCCCGCGCCGAAGTAGCCGCCGTAGACCGCCAGCAGGCTGAGCGCGACGGCCAGCACCGCGTCACGGCAGCCTCCGGCCCGGGCCGCGCGGGCAGGGTGTGTCCGCCGCACGCCGCGCAGCCAGGGCTCGGCGATCAGCGCGAGCGAGCCCGCCGCGATCAGGAACGGCACCACCTGCGCAAACGCACCCGGCGGGGTCACCAGCAGCAGCACCGCTCCGGCCGCACCGCCCAGGGCGGTCAGCGGCAGCCAGCGGCGCAACCACGGGCCGCGGCCGGCGAGCTCCTGCCGGGAGCCATGCGCCGACCCGGGCCAACACGCGTTCAGCGCAACCAGGTTGGTGGCATTGGCGCTCAGCGGCGAGAGTCCGATCGCGAGCAATGCCGGGTACGAGATCAGTGAGGTGATGCCGCCGGCGGTGCCGACGATGCCCGCCAGCAGGCCGGCCGCGACCAGGAAGATGACGTGCGGCAGGCTCAGCGCCGGCCGGTGACCCGCATGAAGCGCCAGATGCAGAAGGCGCTGATCATCAGCAGGATGATCGGCGGAATTGCTCCGGTCACGCCGGCGATCGCCAGCACCAGCGTGACCGCGCCGACCACGCCGGTGCCACCGCCGAGCAGCACCAGGCGGTAGGCCTCCTTCTCGCGCTGGCTGCGCGGCCTGTAGTCACCGCGTTTTTCGATTCCGGCCATTGCTGCGAAGCATAGTGACCGGCGCGAACGCATTACCGGCGTATCCTCGGTGACGCATGGCTTTTCCCAAGACCCGTATGCGAAGGCTGCGGGCCACGCACCAGTTGCGCGGGCTCGCCCGCGAGACGCGGCTCTCCGCGTCTGACTTCGTGTACCCGCTGTTCGTCGCCGAGGGCATCGAGGGGCGCGAACCGATCTGGACGATGCCGGGCATCGACCGTCTCTCGATCGCAGAAGCGCTGATCGAGGCGGGCTCCGCCGCCGAGCTCGGCATCCCAGCCGTCATCCTGTTCGGAATCCCTGCGCACAAGGACCCCGAGGGCAGCGGCGCCTATGACGACGAGGGCATCGTGCAGCTCGCCACGCGGGCGATCAAGCGGGCGCATCGCGAGCTGATCGTGATCACCGACCTCTGCCTGTGCGAGTACACCGACCACGGTCACTGCGGCGTGCTGCGTCCCCAGCCGGCGGATCGATCGGGGGCGGAGCCCCTCGTCTGTGTTGACAACGACCTCACGCTCGAGCTGCTCGCCCGCACGGCGATCTCGCAGGCCCAGGCGGGCGCCGACATCGTCGCCCCCAGCGACATGATGGACGGACGCGTCGGCGCGATCCGCGAGGCGCTCGACGAGGCCGGCTTCAGCGAGACGCCGATCATGGCCTACTCCTCCAAGTTCGCCTCCGCCTTCTACGGGCCGTTCCGGGCCGCCGCCGACTCGGCACCGGCTCTCGGTGACCGCCGCAGCTATCAGCTGGATCCGGCCAACGGCACCGAGGCCGTGCGCGAGTCGCTGCTCGACGTCGACGAGGGCGCTGACATGCTGATGGTGAAGCCCGCCCTGCCGTACCTCGACATCATCCGCCGCGTCAAGGACGCGACCCAGTTGCCGCTGGTGGCCTACAACACGGGCGGCGAATACTCGATGCTGAAGGCGGCGGCCGCGGCCGGATACATGGACGAGCGCAGTTCGGTGCTCGAAGCGCTCACCGGGATCAAGCGCGCGGGAGCCGACATCATCATCACCTACCACGCAAAGGACGCAGCGCAGTGGCTGAAGTAGCGCACACAGAAGACGGGATCACCGATCCCACGGGCAGCGGCTTCGGGCCGAAGCTGCGCTCGCGCAGGGACGGCGCGGCGATCCCGCTCGACGACCTCGACAAGCGCCTGCTGAACCTGATGCAGGGCAGCTTCCCGATCGCCTCGCGCCCCTACCAGCACGTGGCGGCAGCCGCGGGCATCAGCGAACAGGAGGTGCTCACCCGCGTCCAGCACCTGCTCGACGAGCGCATCATCCGCCAGGTCACGCCGATCTTCGACACCCGCGCGCTCGGCTACAGCTCGATGCTGGTCGCCGCCAAGGTAGATCCCGAGAACCCCTGGCGCGCAGCCAACATCATCAACGAGCACCCCGGCGTCTCGCACAACTACCTGCGCAACCACGAGTTCAACATCTGGTTCACGATCGCCACCGAGCCCGACTCGCCGCTCGGCCTCGAACAGACGATCATGCGCCTGGGCGAGCTCGCCGGCGCCGAGTCGATCCGTGAGCTGCCGACGCTCAAGCTCTTCAAGATCCGGATGGACCTGGAGATGGAGAAGGGCTCGGAAACGCTCGCCAACAAGGTCACCGAGGCGGTCCAGCCGGCCGAGACCGAGGTGCAGCCCTACGACGACTTCGACCGGGCCGTGATCCGCGCCACGCAGGGCGACATGCCGGTGATCCCAGAGCCCTACGCGCCCGCCGCCGCGGCGCTCAACATCCCCCAGGAGCAGCTCTTGGCGCATCTGCGGGGGATGGTCGATCGCCGCCTGTTGCGTCGCGTCGCGGCGATCCTGTTCCACCGGCGCGCCGGCTACAGCGCCAACGGCATGGGCGTCTGGAAGGTCCCGGACGAGCGCGTGCTCGAGCTGGGCATGGCGATGTCCCAGTTCCGCGGCATCTCGCACTGCTACGAGCGCCCGACCTACGCCGACTGGCCCTATTCAGTATTCACGATGGCGCACGGGCGCTCGAAGGAGGAGTGCGACGCGATCCTCGACTCGATCGCCGAGCAGACCGGCATCAGCGAGCGCGCCACGCTCTACTCCTCGACCGAGTTCAAGAAGATCCGGCTGCTCTACTTCACCGATGACTACCGCAACTGGGAACGTCGGAACGCCGACGTCTAGCGCCCTCTATGGGCGCGCGCAGCGGGTGATCCCGGGTGGGGTCAACTCGCCCGTGCGCGCGATGCGCGCGATCGGCCGTGACCCGATCTTCATCGCGTCCGGCAGCGGCTCGCGCATCAGGGACGCCGACGGCAACAGCTACATCGACTGGGTCTGCTCCTGGGGTCCGCTGATCCTCGGGCACGGCAATCCGCAGGTGCTGCACGCGATCACGCGCGCGGCGGCCGCGGGCAGCAGCTTCGGTGCACCGACCGAGGCCGAGGTCGTGCTGGCCGAGGAGGTGGCCGAGCGCATGCCCGCCGTCGAGATGCTGCGCATGACCTCCTCCGGTACGGAGGCGAGCATGAGCGCGATCCGCCTGGCGCGCGCGGTCACCGGCCGCGAGAAGCTGCTCAAGTTCGCGGGCGCCTACCACGGCCACGTCGACGGCCTGCTCGCCCAGGCCGGCTCGGGCGTCGCCACTCAAGGGCTGCCCGGTAGCCCCGGTGTGACCGCGGCCGCCACCGCGACCACGATCACGATCCCCTTCAACGACGAACAGGCGCTCGCGGCGGCGCTGCACCAGCACGAGTTCGCGGCGGTGCTGTTCGAGACGGTGCCGGCCAACATGGGTGTGGTCCCCGCCAAGGCTGGCTTGCTTGCCAGCCTTGCGGCCGGAGCGCGCCGGAATGGCGCCCTGCTCGTCGCCGATGAGGTGATCACCGGCTTCCGCGTCGCGCGCGGCGGCGGCCAGCAGCTGCTCGGGCTCGACCCCGACCTGACCGTGATGGGCAAGATCATCGGCGGTGGCCTGCCGGCCGCGGCCTACGGTGGGCGGCGCGAGCTGATGCGGCGGATCGCACCGGCCGGCGACGTCTACCAGGCGGGCACGCTCTCGGGCAATCCGCTGGCGGTCGCCGCCGGCCTGGCGACGCTCGCGCAGCTCGACGATGACGCCTACGCGCGGCTGGCCGAGCTCACGCAGCGGCTCGCCCTAGGGCTGCGCGAAGCAGCGGCGAGCGCGGGCCGCCAGATGGTCGTGCAGAGCGTCACCGGTTTGGTGACGCCGTTCTTCACGGATGCCCCGGTGGGCGACTACGCGGGCGCGGCCGCCAGCGACCAGGCGGCCTACGGCGCCTTCTGCCGGGGGCTGCTGGCGCGCGGGGTCTACCCGCCCCCCTCGCAGTTCGAGGCCTGGTTCCCGTCGCTGGCCCACTCCGAGCGTGACATCGAGCTGACGCTGGAGGCGGCCGCCGAGGTCCTCGAAGAGCTGCGGCCGTGAGTTCCTACGCCGAGGTGATCGCAGACATCGCGCGGGGCGCGCGGCTGCACTACGAGAATCACGATTCGGCCGACCCGGATCTGGACCTGCTGCTCGGTGACCAGAGCTACGCCGACGGCCTGGCGAAGCTGGCGCGGCTCGGGGACATCGACGAGACCGGGCGGCTGGCCGACCTGATCTCGCGCGTCGCCGAGCTTCATGCGAGCGGCGAAAGCGCTGCCGCGCGGGAGCTTCTGCACGCCGCGGAGCGCCGCCTCGGTGACGGCGGCGCCCCTGAAGCCGTTTGAATGTAGGCTTACTGGCCGCGTCGTGAAGAGCAATGTAAGTAAGCGCAAGTAGATGCCAGCAGATCGCCACAAGCAATCCTCGAAGTACACAGCCGACCGCGGAATGCCCGGCGCCTTCGAGGGTGAGACGGTCACCCGGCGCCGCTTCATGGAGGGCGTGACGCACGGTGCGGGCGGGATCGCGGCGGCCGCTTTCACCCTGCCGGCACTCGGGTTCGCGTTGGGCCCGATCTTCAAGCGCCAGCCATTCCAGTGGCAGATCATCGGCACCGCTGCCGACTTCACCGAGCAGGCCTACGTGACCAAGGTGATCACGATCGTGGAGGGCATCGGCGAGGCCGGGAAGTCGATCGCGTACGTGCGCAAGCGCGACCCACAGCTCGACAAAGAGCCCCACGATCAGTGGAACAACTACATCGCGCTGTCCTCGCGCTGCATGCACCTCGGCTGCCCGGTGCGTTACGTCGAGGCCGCGGAGCGCTTCATCTGCCCGTGCCACGGCGGCGTCTACAACTTCCGTGGCGAGGTCGCCGGCGGCCCGCCGGTGCGCCCGCTCGACCGCTTCTACACCTACGTGCCGCCGGCCGGACACCCGGGCCACGGCTACATCTACCTCGGCCCGCGCTACTCGGTCAACTCGGAGCTCGAGCGCTTCTCGCCACGCGACCCGGGCCAGCCCCTGGACGGCATCGGCCAGTTCCTGTATCCGTCGCGCTTCTCGACCGCCGTGCGGCCCTCGATCAACAACCTGCCGCTGCCGCCCACCGTCCCTGGGGTCGGTTCCTGATGCCGCTGCCCAAGCTGCTCGGACGCCCCGCCCCGCCCGCTCCGGGCGAGCCCGCGGCGATGAACCCGGTGCAGGCCGGACAGGAAGCCGGCATCACCGTCGTCGACTGGATCGACGAGCGCACGCAGCTCTCGCAGGGCCTGCGCTGGCTGATGTTCCGCAAGGTTCCCAAGGGCATCAACTGGGCCTACACGCTCGGCTCGGCGACGCTGTTTGCGTTCCTCAACCAGGCCGTCACCGGCGTCTTCCTGGCGATGTATTACCGCCCGGACGTCAATGGCGGCGCCTACGAGTCGATCCGCAACATCAACGACAACGTCTTCCTCGGGCAGTTCGTGCACGGCATGCACAAGTGGGGCGCGTCGGTGATGATCGTCCTGATCTTCCTGCACATGGCGCGCGTGTTCTTCTTCGGCGCCTACAAGTACCCGCGCGAGCTGACCTGGATCATCGGCGTGGTGCTGTTGATCCTGACGTTGGCGATGGGCTTCACCGGCTACCTGTTGCCGTTCGATCAGCGCTCCTACTGGGCCACGATCGTGGGCGTCAACATCAACAACACGGCGCCCTTCCTCGGTCCCTACATCGGTGACTTCCTGCGCGGTGGCCCCGAGTTCGGAGCGACGACGCTGTCGCGCTTCTACGCGATCCACATGATGTTGATCCCTGGGCTGATGGCGGCGCTGATCGGCTTCCACCTGTATCTGGTGACGAAGCTCGGCATCTCGGCACCGCCGTGGCTGAAGGCGCATGAGCCCGAGGCCGTGCACGAGGTCGTCGAGGTCTAGTCGATGAATCAGGCCGAGAAGGAGCAATACCTCCGCGAGTACGCGCTGCTGAAGAACGACGGCAAGCCGTTCTTCCCGTACGCCGTCGCCAAGGACTCGATCATGGCGGTCATCGTCATGGTCGTGATCCTGCTGCTGTCGCTGCTGTTCGGCGCCGAGCTCGGTCCGAAGGTCAACCCGACCTCGACGACGTACGTGCCGCGCCCGGACTGGTACTTCTTCTTCCTCTTCGAAGTGCTGCGCGTCATGAAGAACGTGCCGAAGTTCACGCCGATGGGCACGATCGGCGTGCCGACGCTCTGCATGATCGCCCTGTTCCTGCTGCCGCTCTATGACCGCAACCCCGAGCGGCTGATCACCCGCCGGCCGATCGCGCTGGCCGCGGGCCTGGCGACGATCGCCTGCATCGCCTTCCTGACCTTCTCGGGCGCCAACACCGGCTCGCCCAACAGCGTCTCGCTGCAGCCGCCGACCGGCCTGACCGCCGCCCAGCGCGCGACCTTCTACGCCGGTGAGGTTGTCGTCGGTGAGTCCGGTTGCGAGGGCTGCCACGTGATCGGTGCCAACGGCAACGACGGACCCGGGCCCCCGCTCACCCACATCGGCGCTCAGCGCTCCGCCGGGGCGATCGCCTCGACGCTGAAGAACCCGACGGCGCCGATGCCTTCGTTCGCGAACCTGGCCAAGACATCGCCGAAGAAGTTCGCCGATCTGGTCTCGTTCCTGTCGATGCTCCAGTAGCGCAAGCTCCTGGGCGCTGTCGTGAAACTTCGGCGGCGGGTGGGTCTCCCACTCGCCGCTCTCATTTGTGGTGGGGGCCGTGATTTGCGGGATGGCCAGTACTCTCTGGGCAGATGACGGATCCGTCACAACCGAGGCCCGAGAGCGGGACACTGGCCGAGCCGCAGGTGCGCGCGATGTTCGATCGCATCGCCGGTGTCTATGACCGCACCAACTCGGTGATGACCGCCGGTCTGCATCACAAGTGGCGCAGGCGCGCCGTCGAACTGACGCAGGTCGGCGCCGGCAGCCGCGTGCTCGACGTTGCCACCGGCACCGGTGACCTGGCCTTCGCGCTGGCCGAGACGATCGGGCCCACCGGGCAGGTGGTCGGGGCCGACTTCTCCGAGCAGATGCTGAAGATCGCGCGCAACAAGGCCGCGGGCGGCTCGGTCGGCCCGGCCAGCGCACCGGTCCAGTTCGAGCAGGCCAACGCGTTGCTGCTGCCGCACGCCAACGCCGAGTTCGATGCCGCCACGGTCGGCTTCGGCGTCCGCAACTTCTCCGATCTCGACCAGGGCCTGCGCGAGCTGGCGCGCGTCGTGCGCCCCGGCGGCCGCGTCGTCATCCTCGAGATGACCACGCCGCAGAAGCCGCCGCTGTCGACCTTCTTCAGGTTCTGGTTCGACCGGGTCGTGCCGGTCCTCGGCCGGGCGGCCGGTGACTCGGACGCCTACACCTACCTGCCCAACTCGGTGCGGCGCTTCCCCGGTCCCGACGAGCTCGCCGGGCGGATGGCGGGCGTCGGCTTCGGCGACATCCGTTACGTGCTCACAGCGGGCGGGATCATCGCGCTCCACGTGGGTACCGTGGTGTCGTGAGCCTTCCGGGAGTCGCGACGGTCGAAGCCGTCGTTGAAGCCGGCGGCGCCGGAACCACCCGTGTGATGACCCGCGTCGAGGAGCGCATGGTCGAGCTGGTCTCCACGCACGGTGAGCTGCTGGCCCGTCACGGCGGGGAGACGATCACGGCCGGCGGCAAGCGCCTGCGGCCGCTGCTGGTCTGCATCGCCGCGGGCGTCCCGGTCGAGGAGAGCGACGCGCTCGTGCGCGCCGCCGTCGCCGTTGAGCTCGTGCACGCCGCCACGCTCGTCCACGACGACGTGATCGATGGGGCCGACCTGCGCCGCGGCAAGCCGACGGTCGTCGCCTCCGGCGGGCGCCTGCTGGCGCTGGCCACCGGTGACCTGCTGTTCTCACGGGCCTTTGCCGAACTCGCCCGCGGTGCCGAGATCGAACCGATCAGGGTGCTCTCGGCCGCCGCCTCCGACCTGGCCCGCGGCGAGCTGATGCAGCGCGACGACGCCTGGAAGTCGGACGTCGGGCAGGAGCGCTACCTCGAACGCTGCCGTCTCAAGACCGGGGTTCTGTTTCGCGCCTCGTGCGAGCTCGGCGCGCTCGCCGCCG
>DASZMI010000082.1:0-4080 GCA_035551915.1 Solirubrobacteraceae bacterium
CGAGGCGGGCGGCCGTTGGTGCGCGCGTCACCGAGCACGATCACGGTCGCGCGCGGGTGCAACTCGTCCTCGATCTCGGACAGGAACTCGCTCCAGACACGGCCGTAATCGGTGTATCCGGAGACGTCGGCCACGCCGGCATCGCGGGCGATGGCGGCGGCCGCGGCGCGGAAGTCGCGCTCGCGCTGGAAAACCTCGGTGACCTCGGAGATGCGCTCGATGAAGACGAACGAGCGCTGCTTGCGGAACACGTCGTGCAGCGCGTGCAGGATGCTGAGGAAGAAGGTGCTGGCGCTGGTGACCGAGGTCGAGACGTCGCAGAGCACGAACAGCTCCGGGCGCCGTGGCCGCTTGGGGCGGTACTTGAGCTGCACGGGCACGCCACCGGTCTGCAGCGAGGCTCGCATCGTCGCGCGCACGTCGACGTGCGCATGGCGGTTGCGGCCGCGAAGCTCATGGCCCTGGGATGCCAGGCGCCGGCGCAGCTGCGCGACCACCCGGTGCACCGCCGCGAGGTCCTGGACGGGCCCGCCCGGCAGCGAGCGGTCGAGGTCGGTCAGCGCCCGCTTCGGCGGCAGCGCCCGGTTGCGCTCGATCTGGGCGCGCTCGAGCTCGCGCCGCAGCGCCTGCTCGAAGCGACGCAGCTGATCGCGCGAGATGCCGTCGCGGCGCGGATCCTCGGCCGGCAGGTCGGGTTGCGGCTCGGTACGCAGTCCCAACGCTCGGCGGATGCGCTGCACGTCGACGCCGAGCACGCCCGAGCCCTGGCCCTTGCCGAAGGCCGCGATCGCCAGCCGAGCGAGGTCACGCAGATCGGACTCGCCGCCCTCCTCGAGCGCGCGGGCGATCTGGCGGCGCAGCTCGTCGAGGTCGACCTCGTCGCCGCCGACGCGGGTCTGTGGCTCGGACACGTCGAGCCGCACCGCCTGCAGCTCGGTTGCGCGGAAGAAGAACCGGTCGAAGACGAGGTCGAACAGGCGCCGGTCCTCGGGTGACTTTGCGATCGTGGTGGCGAGTGTCTCGCGGAACTCCGACGGTGAGCTCCAGCGCACCAGCTCGAGCGCGCTGAATGCGTCGAGCAGCTCGGAGGTGCCGACCGCGACTCCCTCGGAACGCAGATCCTCGGCGAACGCCACCAGCTGGCCGTCGAAGTCGCCCTGCTCGCCGGACACGGCGCCCTTAGGCGGCCTGCGCGGGCTCGAGCTTGACGCCGACCCGCTCGGCGACCGTGTCGAGGTCGGTGCGGTGCTTGACGATCACGCTGATCGTCTCGCGGAAGGTCTGCTGGTCGATGTCGCTGGCACCGAGCAGCAGCAGCGCCCGTGCCCAATCGATCGACTCGGCGATGCTCGGCGGCTTCTTGAGGTCGAGCTCGCGCACCATCTGCACGACCTCGACGAGTTTGCGCGCGACCGTCTCGGAGAGCTCGGGGGAGTGCATGCGAACGATCTCGAGCTCGTGCTCGAGGTCGGGGTAGTCGAGCCACAGGTACAGGCAGCGGCGCTTGAGCGCCTCGGTCAGCTCGCGGCTGTTGTTGGAGGTCAGCACCACCACCGGGTGGGTCTTGGCCTCGACGCGGCCCAGCTCCGGGATCGAGATCTGGAAGTCCGAGAGCAGCTCCAGCAACATCGCCTCGAACTCCTGGTCGGTCTTGTCGATCTCGTCGATCAGCAGCACGACCGGCTGCTCGGAGGCGATCGCGGTCAGCAGCGGCCGCTCGAGCAGGAATTGCTCGCCGAAGATGTCGTCTTGAACCTGGTCCCAGCCGGCGTCGCCGGACTCGGCCTGGATCCTCAGCAGCTGCTTACGGTAGTTCCACTCATACAGTGCCTTGGCCTCATCGAGGCCCTCATAGCACTGCAACCGCACGAGCTCGCGGCCCAGGTACTTGGAGAGAGCCTTTGCCAGCTCGGTCTTGCCGACGCCGGCTGGACCCTCGACCAGCACCGGCTTGCCCAGTTGTGTGGCCAAGTAGGAGACGAGCGCCGTCGAGCTGCCCGGAAGGTAGCCGACCGAGCGCAGCCCTTCGGCGACGTCCTGAACAGAGGCTGGGATGCTGGCCATGCCCCAAATATAGGGAGATGGTGGCTCTGGGCCGCTGCTCGCGCGCGCTGGCTCACGGGCGCCGATACCCGGCGCCGTCAGAGGATCGGAATGTCGTGCACTTCAACCGGCTCGGCGGCGCTCTGCTGCAGCCGCGCGACGCACCAGTCGATCAGCGCCCGGATCGCCTCGAGCAGCTGGCGCATCGCCTCGGTCAGCCGCACGCGCAGCTCATCCGGCACGAGTGCCAGCAGCTCTTCGACGAGCTGTGCGAACGAGCCGGCGTCGGCGCGCTCGGGCTGCTCGCGCGGTAGCTCCCAGCCACGCGGCGGGGTCGTGCCGTCCTGATCATTCACCACGGCTGAAGGACACCTCCAGGATTCCGTCGAGATACGTCGCCGAGACTGGTTTATACGCCGCCAGCGTCGGCGGCAGCATGATCGAGCGCCGCCGGCTGCCGGCGGTCACGATCAGCTCGAGCCCCACCTGCTTGAGCCCGATCTCGCGCTTGTCGGCGAACGGGATCGTCAGGCGCAGGCGGGCACCGTCCTCGTCGGTCTCGATCGACTGGGTGATCTTGTCGTGAAGGATGGCAGCGGCTTGCTTGCCGCTGCCTACCGCCCCTGGGCCGAACAGCTGGTCGGCGACGAGCCCCAGCATCTCGGTTCCGATCACCTCACGGTTGTAGTACGGCAGCTCGAACACCGGGACCGGCTGGAATCCCGAACGCACCAGCTCGAGCTGCTCCTGCTGGTGCTCGCGCCAGCCGGCGAAGTAGGGGCCGACATCTGGCGGAAAGACCTTGTTGACGATCACCGCGTCGGTCAGGTAGCCGTATAGGTTCAGGTACGTGAAGGTGCGCATCGCCTCACCGATCACCATGCGGTCGGGCGCCATCACCAGGCGGATCGTGCTGTGCTGGGTGTCGCGCAGGATCTGATCCATGGCGATCAGATTGGTCGAAAGCCGCTGAAAGTCGTCGAAGACCGCACCGGTCGGCAGCGGGATATCGAGCACCGTGCGCGCGAGCGGGGCGGCCGCCGCGACGATCGCACGCTCGAGCGGCACGATCTTCTCTAGCCACCAGCGTGCCGCCTCGGGAAAGGCGAGCAGGCGCATCGTCTCGCCGGTCGGGGCACAGTCGATCACGATCACGTCCCACTCGCCCGAGGCGTGGTGCTCCTGCAGGCGCAGCAATGAGAAGAGCTCGTCGACCCCGGGCGGGACGGTCAGCTCCGCGGCCGAGATGCGGTCGAGTCCGCGCTGCATCAGCAGCTCGCCAAACCACTCCTGAACGCCCGTCCAGTGACGGCTGAGCTCATGCTGGGCGTCGATCTCGGCCGCCTGCAGGTTGGCGGCGACGTCTGTCGGCTGCGAGCCGAGCGCGGTCTCCAGCGAGTCCGAGAGGCTGTGCGCCGGGTCCGTGGAGAGGATCAGGGTGCGTTGGCCCGCGGCCGCGCAGCGCACGGCGGTGGCCGCCGCCACCGAGGTCTTGCCGACTCCGCCCTTGCCGGTGTAGAGGATCGTGCGCGGCGTCAAGGCGTCGAACGCTACTACCAGCCGGTTGCGCCCCCCTCCCAAAATGCGAATTTGGCGCGATATCGCCTGCGATATCGCGGCGATATCGGTCCAGAACCGGGTATTAGAGTGGCGGCTGGCCGCCGCTTTCGGTTTGCTTTAGAGGCGTTAGCGGCGTTAGCGCGTTAGAGGCCCCCGCCGCCGGTCGTGTTCGTGCCGGTGGTGGTCGTGTCGGTGGCGGTGGTGGTCGTGGCCGTGGCCGTGGTCGTGGTGGTGGTCGGCGTGGTGGTGGTCGTCGGCGTGGTGGTCGTCGCGGTGGTGGTAGTCAGCGGCGCCGGCAGCGGGACGGTGACGGTCGTCACGGCGCCGGTGCTCGGCGCCGACATCGCGTACGGCGTTGGCGCGCAGCCGCCACCACAGACCCGGAAGCTGGTGGTGAACGAGCCGTAGTGATCTGCGGGATCGGTGACGGACATCGCGAGCGTGTAGGTGCCGGCCTTGAGCTTCGGGCTGTTGAAG
>DASZMI010000083.1:0-14366 GCA_035551915.1 Solirubrobacteraceae bacterium
GATCACCGAGGAGATGGGCCTGAAGCTGGAGAACACCCAGCTCTCGCAGCTCGGCCGCGCACGTCGCGTGGTCGTGGCCAAGGACACCACGACGATCGTCGATGGTGCCGGTGAGAGCGACGGCATCAAGGGCCGCATCAATCAGATCAAGACCGAGATCGAGAACACGGATTCGGACTTCGACCGCGAGAAGCTCCAGGAGCGCCTCGCCAAGCTGTCCGGCGGCGTTGCCGTCGTCAAGGTCGGCGCTGCCACCGAGACCGAGATGAAGGAAAAGAAGCACCGCGTCGAGGACGCGCTGCAGGCCACCCGCGCCGCCCTCGAGGAGGGCATCGTCGCGGGCGGTGGCACCGCGCTGCTGGTCGCCCAGAAGGCGCTCAACATCGAGGTCGTCGGCGAGCCCGATGAGCAGACGGGCGCGAAGATCGTGTTCCGCGCGCTCGAGGAGCCGCTGCGTCAGATCGCCGAGAACGCCGGGCTCGAGGGCTCGGTCCTCGTCAACGAGGTACGCAAGGCCAAGAAGGACCACGGCCTCAATGCCGCCAACGGCGAGATCGTGAACCTCATCTCCGAGGGCATCATCGATCCGGCCATGGTCACCCGCTCGGCGCTGCAGAACGCAGCCTCGATCGCCAAGAACATCCTCACCACCGAGGCGATCATCGCCGAGGTCCCGGAGAAGGATGGCGGCGGTGCCGGCGGCGGCATGCCCGACATGTCGGGGATGATGTAAGACAGTTGGGGGGCTCTGCCCCCCAACACCCCCGGTCCCGGGATATGGGACCGGGTCTGCGCGGCATCTTCACCAGAGGGCCCGGCTCGCTTGCCGGGCCCTCTTGCGTTTGTCGGTCACAAGATCGCGGGCCGTGCGCTTAACCATTTCGATGAGCACCGCGCCGACAGCGATGAGCACCGCGCCGGCGGGGCCGTCGGCCGCGGCGGCCGTGGTGATCGCGACCCGCGGCTCGGCGCCGGTTGCCGGGCGGCTTCCCGAACTGCTCGTGTCCCGTTACGCATTGCGCGCGGTCCCGGACCTGCGGGCCGGCCACGCGCAGTGGTGCATCGCGCTGCTCGAGCGCAGCGGGGCACGATGGAACCTGCCGGCCGGTGAGCAATGCGTCGGGACGAGCCGCCCGCTCGTTGCCCGGGGCGGTCTGATCTCGCTCTCACCCGCAAGTGGTAGCGTCGGCGCCTGGCTGCTGTGGGGAGTCGTCGACAGGCGCGTGGCGAGCCTGCGGAGCCCCAGCGGGCTGCGGATCCTGCCGATCTCGAGCTCCGCGTTGCCCGCGGGCTGGCGGGCGGCTGTGACGATCGAGCGCCGTCCGGCGGTGCGCCGCGGGCACTCGACGATCGTCGAGCTGACGCCGCTCGACTCCGCCGGTAGGCCGATCCCAGCCGGCACCGCGTCGCCGGTGGCGCTTCCCACGCGCAGCGTCGCGCCCGCGCATCACCCCGCAGCCGGCTGTCGCCTACGGGTCCGCCCCGGGTCGGGTGCCGAGCTGCTCGCCGCGCGTACCCTCGCGGCGCCGCTTCCGCGCACACTCCCGGCCACGGGCTTCCTGGCCTGCTACTCGCTGACGGTCGAGCTTGCCGGCGCGGCCGGCAAGCTCGCCGTGCTCGTCGACGCCCATCACCCGGGCCTGGACTTCGGCCCGATTCCCGGGTTGCGGCCGCTCTCACGCTCCCCCGGCATCGGGGTCGGGTCCCAATATCCAGATGTCGATGCCGGAGGGCTGGAGCACGTCTACGCGCGCCGCGCCCGTCGTGCCTGGGTCGTGCTTGCGACCGCAGCCGCCCCCACCAGGGCGCTCGCGCTGCTGAGACGGATACGCGCCTCGATCTGACACGGCAGCGATCGCTCCGTCTAGCGCACGAGGCTCGAGAGCGGGCGCGGGGGCGAGCCCACGTACTTGGCGCTCGGGCGGATCATGCGGCGCTCGCGCTTCTGCTCGAGGATGTGGGCCGACCAGCCGGCCACCCGTGCGCAGCCGAACATCGGCGTGTAGAGCTCGGGCGGGACCTCGGCGAAGTCGAGCACCACGGCCGCCCAGAACTCGATGTTGGTGGCGAGGATCCGCTCGGGCCTGCGGGCCTGCAGCTCCGCCAGCGCCGCCCGCTCCAGCTCCTCGGCGAGCTGGATACGCGGCGCATCGAGCTCGTGCATGATCCGCCGAAGCACGCGTGCACGCGGATCCTCGGCGCGGTAGACGCGGTGGCCGAAACCCATGATGCGCTCGCCACGGTCGAGCTTCTGCCTGACCCAGCTGATCGCGTCGCCGGCGGCCTCGACCTCGTCGAGCATCTGCAGCACTCGCGCCGGAGCGCCGCCGTGCAGCGGGCCCGAGAGCGCACCGACCGCGGCCGAGAGCGCCGCCGCCACGTCGGCGCCGGTCGACGTGATCACCCGCGCCGTGAACGTGGACGAGCTGACGCCGTGCTCGGCGGCCGCGACCCAGTAGGCGTCGATCGCACGAGCGTGCCGCGGGTCCGCCTCGCCGCGCCAGCGCGTCAGGAAGCGCTCGGCGATCGAACGCGAGCCGTCGATCTCGCGTTGCGCCACCGGCGGCTTGCCGAAGCCGCGCGCCGATTGGGCGACGAACGAGAGTGCCATCACCGACGCCAGCGCAAGGTTGTCGCGCGCCTGGGCATCGTCGATATCGAGCACCGGCTTGAAACCCCACTGCGGGCCCAGCGCCGCGAGCGCAGCCTGCATGTCGGCACGCGGATCGCCGGAATGGAACCCCAGCGGGTAGGGGGCGGCGGGCTGCAGGCCGGGCAGCAGGCTGTCATCGACGAGCAGCCCCCAGACCTGTTCGAACGGGACCTTGCCGACCAGCTCCTCGATGTCGACGCCGCGATAGCGCAGGGCGTCGCCGTCGCGGTCGGGTTCCGCGATCTCCGTCGCGAAGGCGACGATGCCTTCGAGACCTGACTGAACTTCGTCGTAGACGGGCATAGACCCATAGTTCACTAAACTCCGCGCTCCTTCGCCAGGAACCTGCAGAGAGGACTAAAAACCAGATGGCCTACGTGATCGCCGAGCCGTGCATCGGGACCAAGGACAACTCATGTGTTGAGGTGTGCCCGGTCGACTGCATTCACCCGACGCCGGACGAGCCCGATTACGACCAGGTGGAGATGCTCTACATCGACGCCGAGGAGTGCATCGACTGCGATGCCTGTGTCGAGGCCTGTCCGGTTGACGCCTGCTTCGCCGAGGACCAGCTGCCGGAGGAATGGCAGAAGTTCACGGTCGTAAACGCTGAGTACTACCGGAACAGGTAGCCATCGCGCTCTCCTGGGCGTCGATGCCGCTTGCGGTGGTTTGTCACGCGTTTGACATAGTCAGTTCATCGGTATATGTTGTCTGCATGGCTAAGCGAGGCATGCAGGAGGCGACGTTCCTGATCCTGACGGCGCTCGCCGGTGGTGCCCGGCACGGCTACGGCATCATCGCCGACGTCGAGCAGATCTCTGATCAGCGGGTTCGGTTGAAGGCAGGCACGTTGTACGCGGCGCTGGACCGCCTGCGCGATGACGGGCTGATCGAGGTCGATCGTGAGGAGATCGTCGACAGTCGCCTGCGTCGCTACTACCGGCTGACCGCCGGCGGCAGCGCCACGCTTGGCGAGGAGGCGGCACGGCTGCACACGCACGTTCAGACCGCGCTTTCACGACTGCAGCCAGCGGGAGGGATGGGGACATGACCAATTCGGACGCCAGGCTCGAACGGCGCTATCGCCGGCTGCTGCATCTGTACCCGCGCAGCTACCAGGCGAAGCACGGCGAGGACATGCTCGGTGTTCTCATGCGCGATTCAAAGGCGGGCGACGGCCGCTCCCGGCTGGCGTCGGCGCGGGACCTGACCCGCGGCGCACTGCTAGTCCACACGCGTTATTGGTGGCAGATGCGCGCGGCCACCGAGCATCAACGGCTGGCGGTGCGCCATCCGTTGATCGTGATCCGGGTGCGGCTCGCCGTCGCCGTCTGGCTATGCGTCCTGACCGCGTTGCTGTGCGCTCGCGGCGATTGGTGGGGGCTGGCGATCCTGCTGTTCGTCGTGGCGCATCTGGTCCTCGCGGGACGCACCGCGGCCCGCTACCGCGCCCGTTAGGCCGTCCGCTAGGCCATCGGCAGCGACATGCCCGCCGGCTTCGGCGCAGCCGCGGCAGGCTCCGGCTCCGAGGCGGCCATCATCGGCAGCGCCACCGGGGTCATCGCGATGACCCGCTTCGCGATCTGAACGATCGCCTGAGCCGCCGCATCCGCAGGGTTGGCGAGCACGACCGGCAGGCCGCCATCTGACTGCTCGCGCAGGGACATCGTCAACGGCACCTGACCGAGCAGCGGCACGTCGAGCTCCTCGGCCAGCAGTCGCCCGCCGCCCTCGCCGAAGATCGCGAAGTTTTCGCCGCTGGGCGTCGTGAAGCCGACCATGTTCTCGATCACCCCGGCGATCTCGAGCTTGAGCTTGTCGGCCATGTCGGCCGAGCGCTTGGCGACCTTCTGTGCGACCGCCTGGGGCGTGGTGACGATCAGGAACTTCGCCTCGGGCAGCAGCTGTGAGAGCGTCATCGAGACATCGCCGGTGCCGGGCGGCAGGTCGATCAGCAGGTAATCGAGCGCACCCCAGTCGACATCCTCGAGGAACTGCTGGAGCGCCTTGTGCAGCATCGGCCCGCGCCACACGACCGCCGCGTCCTGGTCGATGAAGAACCCGATCGAGACGACCTTGACGCCGTCGGCGCCGTCCAGCGGCATGATCTTGCGGCTCGAGTTGACCTTTGCGCGCTCGCCGCTGAGGCCGAACATGCGCGGCTGCGAGTAACCCCAGACATCGGCGTCCATCACACCGACCTGCTTGCCGGCGGCGGCCAGCGCCGCCGCCAGGTTCGCGGTCACGCTCGACTTGCCGACGCCGCCCTTGCCGGAGCCCACGCAGATCACGTTCTTGACCTGTGCGAGCGCGCCCTCGGGCAGCGAGCCGCGTCCGAGCTTGGTGCGCAGCGACTGCTTCTCGCTGTCGGAGAGCACATCGAAGCTGATGTTCACGCCGATCACGCCATCGAGCTTGCGGACCGCCTGCTCGACGGCGCTCTGGAAGTGGTCGCGGATCGGGCAGCCGGGAGTCGTCAGCGAGACGGTCACGTCGACGACCCCGTTGGGGTGCGCGTCGATCGAGCGCACCATCTCCAGCGTCACGATGTCCTTGTGCAGTTCTGGGTCGATGACCTCGCGCAGCGCTTCGGTCACCTGATCTCTCGTAGGCATATCTCCATGGTACTTTCCCGCCTCATGCTCGATATCACGCCGGTCCGGGGCAGGGCCGACCTCAAGGCGTTCATCGACCTGCCCTACCGGCTCCACGCCGGGACGCCCTGGATCCCACCGCTCAAGCTCGAGCGGTACGCATTCCTGACGCGCCGCCTCAACCCGTTCTTCAGGAGTGGCGATGCCGGGCTGTTCCTGGCTCGGCGCGACGGCCGCGTCGTCGGCCGCATCAGCGCCCAGTACCACAGGAACTTCAACAGCTTCCATGACAACCGCTGGGGCTTCTACGGGATGCTCGAGTTCGAGGATGACCAGGAGGTCCTCGACGGACTGCTCGATGCCGCCGCCGGCTGGCTCAAGGCGCAGGGGCGTGACCGCATGATCGGCCCGTTCGATCTGACGATCAATGAGGAGTGCGGCATCCTGATCGAGGGCTTTGAGCTGGAGCCGATGATCCACCAGCCCTGGCACCCGCCGTACTACCGCGAGCGGGTCGAGGCGGCCGGCCTGGTCAAGGCGATGGACGTGTTCCACTGGAACCTGCGCCTCGATGACCGCGACACGCGCATGCTGGAAGCGCTCCCGCGGATCGCGCAGCGCTCCCACGACCGGCACGGGATCAGCATCCGCAAGATGTCGTTCTGGAAGCTCGAGAAGGACCTCAAGGAGTTCCAGAAGATCTACAACGCCGCCTGGTCGAAGAACTGGTCCTTCCAGCCGCTGGACAAGCACGACATCGCCGACATGGCGATGCTCTATCGCCTCGTCTTCGACAAGCGCTGGTTCATGCTCGCCGAGAACGACCAGGAGGTGATCGCGGCGGCGATCACGATCCCCGACATCAATCAGGTCCTCAAGAAGATGAAGGGCCGGCTGCTGCCGCTGGGCTGGTGGTACTACCTCAACCGCAGGCGCATCATCACCCGCTGCCGCGTCGGCTTTCTCGGGGTGCTGCCCGAATACCAGCACACGGGCGTCGCGGCGCAGCTCTACATGGAGAACTTCGACATGGCCGCCGATTCGCAGATCAAATGGGGCGAGCCCGGTTGGATCCTCGAGACCAACCACAGCATGAACCGCGGGCTCGGGGCGATGGGTGGCCGCGTCTCCAAGCGCATGCGCATCTACGAGCGCCTGCTCGAGGAAGGCGCGCAGCCGGCGGCGCCGCCGGCCGACGTGCAGCGCTACGACCCGTCGGCGCAGGAGTAGCTCGACAACGCGCCCGGGGTTGCAAGCTTCGACCGGCAACTATACACACAGCGTATACCTGTAGTGTATAATCGCGATCATGTCAGTCACAAAGACGTTCCTCGGCCTGCTCGAAGGCGGGGCATCCCACGGCTATGACCTGAAGCATGAGTACGACACCTACTTCGGAACCGACCGGCCCGTGGCCTACGGGCAGGTCTATGCGACGCTCGCCCGCCTGCTGAAGGGCGGCCTCGTGACGGTCGACGCCGTCGAGCCCGGAGATGGGCCGGACCGCAAGCGCTACTCGATCACCGCGGCCGGTGTGGCCGATGTCGAGCAATGGCTGGCGCGGCCGGAGGCGCCCGAGGCCTACCTGCAGAGCGTGCTCTACACCAAGGTGATCCTGGCGCTGCGCAGCGGCCGCTCGGCCACCGCCGTGCTCGACGCGCAGCGCAGCGAGCACCTGCAGGCGATGCGAGAGCTGACGCGCCGCAAGGCGGGCGGCGACCTGGCCGATCAGCTGATCTGCGACCACGCGCTCTTCCATCTGGAGGCGGACCTGCGATGGCTCGAGCTGACGGCCGCCAGGCTTGGGGAACTCGCGGGCGAGGTGACGGCATGACCGCACACGCACTCGCCTCGGACGCCGGTGCGGGCGGGCGGAGCGGGTCCGGCATCCCGCTGCTCGCCTGTCACGAGCTGGTCAAGAGCTTCGGGGCCACTCACGCGCTCAACGGCGCTTCGCTCGAGCTCGCGGCCGGGGAGATCGTGGCCGTGATGGGACCGTCGGGCTCGGGCAAATCGACGTTGCTGCACTGCGCCGCCGGGATCCTCATCCCCGACGCCGGTGAGGTCGTGTTCGACGGCACGTCGATCGGCGCGGCATCCGATGCACGACGCAGCGAGCTGCGACGCACGCGCTTCGGGTTCGTCTTCCAGTTCGGCCGCTTGGTGCCCGAGCTCAGCTGTGTCGAGAACGTGTCGCTGCCACTGCGCCTCTCGGGTGTGAAGAGCCGTGAGGCCTCGCGGAGGGCCGGTGAGTGGCTCGAGCGCCTCGAGGTGACGGACGTCGCCGGCAAGATTCCCGGCGAGGTCTCAGGCGGGCAGGGCCAGCGGGTGGCGGTCGCTCGTGCGCTCGTCACGGGCCCACGTGTCGTGTTTGCCGATGAGCCGACCGGCGCGCTCGACTCCCTGAACGGCGAGCGTGTGATGCAGCTACTCACCACGGCCGCACGCGAGACCGCGGCGGCAGTGGTGCTGGTAACGCACGAGGCTCGGGTCGCGGCCTACGCCGATCGCGAGGTCATCGTTCGCGACGGACGCACGCGGGGCGCCTGATGCGCCGTGGCGTCTCAGACCTGCTGCTGGGCGCGCGCCTGGCCGCGACCGGGGGAACCGACTCGCGCCTGCGAGCCGGGCTGACCGCGATCGGCGTCGGCTTCGGTGTGGCGCTGCTGCTGTTCGCCGCCTCGGTGCCGAACATGATCGGCGCCCACGAGGCGAGGAGCCAGGCGCGCATGCCAAAGCTCGCGAGCGCCGCGCACGCAAGCCTCTACGAGTATCAGGCCGACACCAGCTTCCGCGCGAATGACATCACGGTGCTGGTACTTCAGCAGGCGGGCCCAGATCCGCCGCTGCCTCCCGGGCTGAGCCGGATCCCGGCACCGGGGCAGATGCTAGTCTCGCCGGCGCTCGAGCATCTGCTGCAGGCCAGCGGTGGCACTGAGCTGGCGCGCCGGCTGCACGCTCGCGTAAGCGGGACGATCGGCGAGCGCGGCCTCAACGGACCGGCCGAGCTCTTCGCCTACGTCGGCGCCGCCGGGCTGCGCCGCCACGGCGGTGTCGGCGTACGTGGCTTCGGCCATCAGCTGGTGCAATCAGGCCACAGCCCGCTGATCACGTTGCTGGTGATAATGATGGTCGTCGCACTGCTGCTGCCGGTTGGTGTCTTCGTCGCCACCGCCAGCCGCTTCGGCTCCGAGCAGCGCAACTCACGGCTGGCGGCACTGCGGCTGCTCGGACTCGACCGCTCCGGTACGGCCCGGGTAGCCTCCGGCGAGGCGCTGTTCGGAGCGGCCGGCGGTGTGGCCCTCGGCGTGATCGGGTTCGTGCTGATCCTGCGTCCGCTGGTCCCGCACACCGACATCGCCGGTGTCAGCGTGTTCGCGCAGGACGTCAACCCCTCGCCGGGCCTGACCGTGCTCGCATTGTTGCTGGTGCCGGTCGCCGCGGTGGCGTTCGCTCTGCTGGCGATGCGGCAGGTCGCGATCGAACCGCTCGGCGTCAGCCGCCGCGGAAGACCGCCGCGTCGCCGGCTGGTCTGGCGGCTCGCGACCCCCGGGCTCGGCTTCCTGCTGCTGGCGACGCTCGTCGGGGCCGGCGGCCGGCTGGCATCAGCCGGCGGTGAGATCGAGGCCTCGGCGGGGATCGTGCTGGTGCTGGTCGGGGTCTGCGCCTTGCTGCCATGGCTTGTCGAGGCCGCGGTCCTGCGTGCCGATGGCGGCCCGGTGGCATGGCTCCTGGCAGTCCGTCGCCTGCGGCTCGATCACGGCACCTCGGGCCGGGTGGTCGGCGCGATCGGGCTGGCGGTGGCTGGCGCGATCGCGCTGCAGACCGTGTTCAGCGGCGCCGATCATGCGCGCTACGTGTCGCTGCCGGCCTCGCAGCGCGGCCTCGTCCAGATCGGCAACATGATCGTGCCCGGAGCCGATGCCGAGCGGCTCGTCGCCGGCCGCCTGCGCTCCGTGCACGGCGTGCTCGACTCCTATGTGATCGGCACCGGACGACAGAGCGTCACGGTCGCGTCGTGCTCGACGATCGTCGAGTTCACCGGCACCAGCGCCTGCGGCCCGCAGTCCTCCTACGTGGTGAGCGGCTTCGGGAGCTCCCTGCGCCCCGGGCAGCTCATCAGGCTTCCGGGACGCAGCCTTCGCGTCCCGGCGGGGGCGAGGCGTGTGTCGTTGCTGCCGGCGCTCGCCCCCGAGTTCGTCGTCCAGAACTTCTATGCCGGGTCGCTTGTGCTGACGCCGGGCGCCGCCGCCCGTCTGGGCGTGAGCGCGCACACGCTTGCGGCGATCGTGCGCCTGAGCCCCGCTGCCGGGGCCGATGACCGCCTGCGCGACGCGGTCGCGAGGATCGATCCGCTGGCAGAGGTCACAGATGTAAGCGCCGGCATGTCCCCGCGCGACCTGACGATCGCGAAGCTGCGACGCATCCTGACGGCGGGTGCGGTCGCGGTTCTGCTGGTGATCGGCGCCAGCCTGCTCGTCTCGGTGATCGAGCAGCTGCGTGAGCGCCGCCGGGTACTGGCGGTTATGTCGGCCTTCGGCACGCGTGCCTCGACGCTCGCCGCCTCGGTGCTCTGGCAAACGGCGCTGCCCGTGCTGCTCGGGCTGACGCTCGCGATCGTCCTCGGTGCGGCGCTGGGAGCAGTGCTGATGGAGATCGCCGGGTTGCCGGTCAGCTTCGACTGGGGCTCGGTCGCGTTGCTGGCTGGCGCAGGCGTTGCGGTCGTGGCCGCGGTCACCGGGCTGACGCTGCCGATCCTGCTCAGGCAGATCAGCCCGGAGGCGCTGCGCGCAGAGTGATCCCTGGCAAATGGCAACGTTGCCATTAAGGCCGACGGGGCGCCACTCGAAAGTGGCACCCCGGCGGTTGAGGGAGGAGAGGGTGCTTCATCCGCCGGCGAGGATATGAGGCCGGCGAACCCATCCCGTCGGTCGCGATCTCCTGGTCGCACCGCGGGGGAAGTCGTTGCGTGAGCAAATATAGCCCATCGACTTTTGTTCGTGAGTAAATAATTCCTCACGAAAAGACGCCGAAACCCGTCATTAGGTCAGCGTCAATCGTTTACACCAGTTCGGCGCGCGCGGCGGCGCTCAGCAGCTGCGCAACAGAACTTGCGACACGCCGCGCGGATGCGCTCAGCCCTGGCGGTCGACACGCCGCAACCAGCCTGCGGGGTCCTCGATCTCGGCCAGCGTCGGCAGTGTCTCCGGTGCCGCGAACAGGTGGCGCAGCGCCTCGCGGCCACCGACGCGGACGACCTCGTCGCAGAAGATCTTGCCGCGTTCGTACTGCTTGAGCTTCATCTCGAGGCCCAGCAGCCGGCTGACCAGGCGCCCGAACGGTGACTGCACGCTGCGCCGCTCGTCGATCGCGCGGCGCAGCTCCGGAAGCGAGGGCAGCAGATCCGGGGCAACGGCGTCCATCACGTGCTCGGCATGGCCCTCGATCACCGACATCACGGCCTGCGCCCGGTCCATCACGGCTCGCTCGGGCTCGGACGCGAGCATCCCCAGGAGGTCCGCCTTGAGCGCCGCGCGTCCCACCCGCTCGAGCGTCGCGCGGCTGGGGAGGTGCAGGCGCCGGCGCTGGGTCATGCGCTTCTCCGCGCTCTCCAGCAGCTCACCGATCAGGCTCGCCAGGTACTCCTGCAGCCATTGCACGCCTCCGAACTGCACCGCGTGGGTTGTCTCGTGCAGCGCCACCCAGGTGATGAACTCGCGCTCGTCGGCGTCGAAGCGCCTGATCGAATCGCCGAGGTTGGGCATCACGAACAGGAGCCGCGGCGGACGCTCGTCGGCTTGCTCCCGGACGAGCACCACCTCATACTGTCCGAGCACGCGCTGGGCCAGGTAACCCACCAGCAGGCCGATCTCGCTCGAGCCGGTCAGGCCCAGCCAGAGCTGCGCTGCCGGCTTGACCGGTCCCATGCGCTCGGTCAGCCGCTCCAGCATCGGCTCGATCAGCGCCCGGGTCGAGGCCATGTTGGCCGCGACCCACTCGCGGCGGCTGACTCCCTCCGGCAGCGGCAGCGGTCCCGCCGGCACCAGGCCGGTGTACTCGACGACCCGCCGCTCGGCGTCCTGCGCGATTGGGCCCAGGTCGATCTGTGGCGACGGCGCGCGGCCCTCGCCGGCCACCCGGGCCGCGATCCACTCCGCGACGATCCAGTCGATCACCGGGGCAGGCATGCCGCCTCCAGTTCGGCCAGGCTCGCGTCGGTCCGCGCCGCGACGACTGGCGAGTGAGGCACGAGATCGAGCGGCGCCGCGAGCGGGTGTTCGAACTTGGGAAAGCTGACGAGCCCGCCGGCCTCGCGCACGACAAGCTGCGCGGCGGCGGCATCGACCGCGCGGCAGCCGCGGAGCGAGACGAGCCCATCGAAGCGCCCGGCCGCGACCTGGCAGAGGGAGGGGGCGATCGCGCCCAGCGCGCGCAGGCGGTAGGCGCGCTCGATGAGGATGTCGATCGAGCCCTTGAGCCAACGCGGGTCCGCGGACTCGATGCCGACGACCTCGATGCGGCCATCCGGCCCGCGGCGCTCGCCGAGCGTCGGATCAAGCCGGCGGTCGTTGAGGAAGGCGCCCTCACCGCCGGCAGCCCACCATTCCTCGCCCGGTCCGAAATCATGGACGAAACCGAACTGCACGTCCGCCATCGTCGTGCCCGTCGCGACCGCCACCGACAGCGCGTGATGCGAGAGTCCGCGCTTGGCGTTGAGCGACCCGTCAATAGGGTCGATCACCACCAGCACCTGCGGATCGCCGAAGTCGACGGCGCCACGTTCCTCTGAGATCGCATTGAAGCGATGGCCCTGCCGATGCAGGCGCTCGAGCTCGGCGAAGATCAGCGACTCGGCCGCGTCATCGATCTCGAGCGTGTGATCGCCGCCGCTACCGGTGGCGCCCGTTTCGACCGCCCGCTCGGCGGTCGTCGAGCGGGCGGCCAGCATCGCGCCGATCGCCGCGCTGGCACGCCGGCAGGCGTGCAGCCAATCCGCGTGTGTCAATGATCCTGAGTCGCCCATCGCCAGCCTATGCTGTCAGACCACGTGCCAGAGCTTGCCCCGACTGTCCAAGATCCGGCCACGCTTGTGCGCCACAGCGGTGGCCCGCTGCTGGTGCTGGGCTCGGCCGGCAGCGGCAAGACCCGCCTGATCCTCGATCGCTTCCTGTGGCTTGTCGAGCAGGGCACATTGCCGGAGCGCATCGTCCTGCTCCTGCCCTCGCCGGCGCGCGCCGACGCCGCCCGGGCCGTGCTCGAAGCGGAGCTCCGCGATGGCTACAGCGAGCTGCTCGTCGTCACCCCGGTGCAACTCGCGGCGGGCGTGCTGGGGCGCTCTGCCAGCCGCCATGACCTGCTGGAGACGACGCTCAGCGCCGGTGACCGGCTGGCGATGCTGGCCGACCGCATCGATGAGCTGCCGCTCCAGCACCACGACATCGGCGGCAACGCGGGCGCGCTGCTCGGCAGCTTCGTGCGGCGCATCGATCGGCTCAAGGCGGAGATGATCGACGTTGCCGCATTCGCGGCCTGGGCGCAGCAGCAGGCGAGTCCGCGGGAACGCGAGTTCGCGGCGATCTTCCAGACCCACGACCGCATGGTTCGTGAACTCGGAGCATGTGACGAGGGTGACCTCATCCGGCTTGCGATCAGGTTGCTCGAGGATCACCCCTCGGCGCGCCAGCCGTTCCAGCAGCTGCTGATCGACGACGCGCAGGAGCTGGACCTGGGAGCCGCGCTGCTCGCGCGCACGCTCGCCGCCGGCGGGCTGACCGCCGCCGGAGATCCGCTCGCGGCGGCCTGGCGCTTCCGCGGCGCCGGCGCCGCACGACTCGAATGGTTCGAGACCTCGGGCACCACGGTCGTCAGGCTGCTGGAATCGCATCGTTGTCCGGCGAAACTGCGCGACGCAGCGTTCGCTGCGGCGGGGTTGCCGATCAGCGGATCGGCAGCCCCGGAGGGCGGGCGAAGCAGCGGCGTAGAGGCCCACCGAAGCAGCGGCGAGCCCGCACCGGACACGGACATCCTCTTCTGGCGCTGTGAGAACGAGCGCGCGCAGGCCCAGGCGGTTGCCGCCGAGATCGAGCGGCTGGTCTCGCGTGAGCAGGTCGACCCGGGCAGGGTGGCGGTGATCGTCGGCGACAGCGTGCGCGACGGGCAGGCGGTTGCCGTGGCGCTCGAGGAGCGCGCGGTGCCGCACCGGGTGATCGGCGACGCTGCCTTCTTCCAGCGCGCCGAGGTCCGTGACCTGCTGGCCTGGCTGCGGCTGCTGGCCGACCCCAGCGATGCGCCCGCCGTCGTGCGCGCGCTGGCGCGCGCACCGATCGAGCTGCGCTCGGTGGACATCGCCCGCTGCACGCAGATCGCGCGGCGGCGCAAGCTCGACATGGTCGCGGCGCTTGCGGCCGCCACCGAGTCACCGCAGGTGCCGCCCGAGGCGCGCGAGCGGATCCGCGTGTTTCTGAAGCTCTACCGCGCATGCGTGGCCCCGATCGACACGATGCGGCCCGACCTCTACGTGCACCGGCTGATCGAGCGGCTGGGGCTGCGCCGCCAGCAGCTGTTCGCCGCACAGCCAGACGTCGTCGAGCGGTTGCGGGCGCTGGCCCGCTTCGGTGAGCTGGCCACGGCCCATGTCTCGCGCAGCCCACAGGCCACGGCCCGCGAGTTCGCTCGCTCGATCGCGGCGGTCGCCGAATGGGGGCTGAGCGAGCGCGAGCAGCCCCAGCTCGCCGGCGCCGACGCCGTTCAGGTGCTGGCGCTCGAGATGGCCGGAGGGCTCGAGGCCGATCACGTCTTTGTGCTCGGCCTGCGCGCCGGGCTGCAGGGCGCGGGCACGCTTGATTGCGAGCCGGTGCCCGACGCATTGCTGCACGAGTCATTGCCCGCCGATGACGACGCGGAACGCCAGTCGCGCCTGCGTCAACGGCTCTATGTGGCGATCACGCGCGCTCGCGAGCGGGTCGTGCTGGTCCATGCCAGTGGTGGCGAGCACACCGCACGCGGCGGGCCGCTGCCGGCGATCGAGGCCGCGCGAGCCGCCGTCGACGGGGACTGGCTCGAGCTCGCCGAGGACCTGTTCGGCCCCGCCGAGAAGCTGCACTCGACCTATCGGT
>DASZMI010000084.1:0-4312 GCA_035551915.1 Solirubrobacteraceae bacterium
ACCGAATGAGGCGAATGCCGCGAACTCGGCGCGCCGGCCCCTGCGCGTCGCGTCGGCGATGCGCTTGTCGATGTGGTCGGAGAAGAACTGGAAGGGCGCGTTCTCGCCGTACTCCTCGCCCATGAACAGCATCGGCGTGAACGGAGAGAGCAGCACGCAGAAGGCCGCGAGCGGTCGCGCGGCAGGCGGCAGGCGGTCGCCGAAGGCGCGGTTGCCGACCTGGTCGTGGTCCTGGCAGAACACGACGAACGCGCGCGGCCGGATGTCATCGGCGGGCGCGCCGAAGCGGCGCCTGCGGGACTCCGAGTAGCCGCCGTCGTGCACGTGAGGGCGGTGAAAGGCCTTGGCAAGCTGGCCGACCTTCCCGAACTCGGCGTAGTAGCCGTCGTGGTCGTCCGTGATGAGGGTTCGCAAGGCATGGTGAAAATCGTCGGCCCAGGCAGCGTCGCAACCATAGCCGCCTTGCCCGGGCGGACGCATCACGCGGGGATCGTTGAGGCCGCTCTCGGCGATCACGAGCTTGCGGGCACCGAGCGCGTGCACGCGTCGCGCCACGGCTGCGACGATGTGCTCGGCGCTCGAATCGAAGATCGCGTGGATCGCGTCGAGCCGCAGCCCGTCGAAGCCGAAGTCGCGGATCCAGCCCTCGGCCGACTGCAGCACCCACTCGCGCACGGGATCGCAGTCGCCGTCGTCGTAGTTGATCGCGCGGCCCCAGACGGTCTCGTACTTCTCGGTGAAGTACGGGCCGAAGCCGTCGAGCGCCGAGTTGCCGGAGGCGCCGACGTGGTTGTAGACGACGTCGAGGATCACGGCCAGCCCGTGCTCGTGGGCGGCGTCGATCAGCTGCCGCAGTCCCGCCGGCCCGCCATAGGAGGACTGCGCGGCGCTCAGGTAGACGCCGTCATAGCCCCAGCCGCGTGCACCGGGGAACTCGGCCACAGGCATCAGCTCGATCGCGGTTACGCCGAGCTGCGCCAGCGCCGCCAGGTACGGGATCGCCCCGGCAAAGGTGCCCTCGGCGCTGAAGGTGCCGATGTGCAGCTCGTATATCACCTGTTTGTCCAGGGGGAGAGGGACGAACCCACCGTGGCTCGATGCTCGAGTGAGTCGCGGTGGGGAGGGCGCGTAGACGCGCGAGGGCCCACGCAGGCCGAGCGGCTGCCAGCGCGTCGCCGGGTCCGGTAGCCGGCGGCCGCCGATCAGGTAGCAGTAGTCGGTGCCCGGCGGGGCGTCGGCGAGCACCTCATAGATCCCATATCCGGCGTGCTCCAGCGGGAGCGCGCCGGAGACGGCACGGCTCGACCAGTTGCCGGGACGGCCGGGGTTCAGCAGCAGTCGCGGCGGCTCGCGCGGCGACCAGACACGGAACTCGGTGCGCCCGTCATCGAGCGGCCGCGCCCCGAGTGGGCGCTCCCAGGGATATTCCGTCAAGACTCCGGAACCAGCCACAGAGCCGCCAGCGGCGGGATCGTGATCTCCGCCGAGTACGGCTGTCCATGCCAGGGAACGGGCTCCGCGTGGATCCCGCCGAAGTTGCCCAGATCGCTGCCGCCGTAGAAGCGGGAGTCGGTGTTGAGCGCCTCGCGCCAGCGTCCGGCGCGGGGTAGGCCGATGCGGTAGCTCGAGCGTGGCACCGGGGAGAAGTTGCCGGCGAACACGAGCACCTGCTCGCCCCCGCGCGAGCGCCGCGCGAAGGCGACGATGTTGTTGTCGGCATCGTTGGGCTCGAGCCAGAAGAAGCCTTCGGGCTCGAAGTCGAGCTCCCACAGCGCCGGCTGGTCGCGGTAGGCGCGGTTGAGGTCTCGCACCAGCGACTGCACGCCGGCGTGCTCGGGCGCCTCGAGCAGCTCCCAGGGCAACGATGCGGTCGCGTCCCACTCGTACTTCTGGGCGAGCTCGCCCCCCATGAACAGCAGCTTCTTGCCGGGGTGCGCCCACATGTAGCCGTAGAGCGTGCGCAGATTCGCGAGCTTCTGCCAGTGGTCGCCGGCCATCTTCTGATAGAGCGAGCCCTTGCCGTGCACGACCTCGTCGTGTGACAGCGGCAGGATGAAGTTCTCGGTGAAGGCGTAGACGAAGCTGAACGTCAGCTCGTTGTGGTGGTAGCGCCGGTAGACCGGGTCCTGCTGCATGTAGCTGAGCGTGTCGTGCATCCAGCCCATGTTCCACTTGAAGCCGAAGCCGAGGCCGCCCAGGTAGGTCGGGCGTGAGACGCCCGGCCAGGCCGTCGATTCCTCGGCGGCCGAGATCACACCCGGCTCGCGGCCGTGGATCATCTCGTTGAGCTGCTTGAGGAACGAGACGGCCTCGAGGTCCTCGCGGCCGCCGAACTCATTGGGGACCCACTCGCCGGCCTTGCGCGAGTAGTCGAGGTACAGCATCGACGCCACGGCGTCCACGCGCAATCCGTCGACGTGGTAATCGCGCAGCCAATAGAGCGCGTTGGCGGTGAGGAAGTTGCGCACCTCGTGGCGGCCGAAGTTGAAGACCAGCGTGCCCCAGTCGGGGTGGGCGCCGCGCCGCGGGTCGGCGTGCTCGAACAGCGCCGTGCCATCAAAGCGCGCGAGCGCCCAGTCGTCGCGGGGGAAGTGCGCGGGGACCCAGTCGAGGATCACGCCGAGGCCGCGCTCGTGCAGCGTCTGCACGAACTGGCGGAACTCATCGGGCGAGCCGTAGCGGGGAGTGGGCGCGTAGTAGCCGGTCACCTGATAACCCCAGGAGCCGGCGAACGGATGCGCCATCACCGGCAGCAGCTCGATGTGCGTGAAGCCCATGTCGAGCGCATAGGCGGAGAGCTCGTCGGCCAACTCGGCATACGACAGGGGTTCGTCGCCGTCGGGCTTGCGCCATGAGCCGAGGTGGACCTCGTAGATCGAGACCGGCTCGGCCAGCGGTGCACCGTGCGCGCGGCGGTCCTGCCACTGCAGCTCGCCGGCGCTCCAGTCGTGGGTGCTGCGACTGATCACCGAGGCCGTCTCCGGCGGGACCTCGGTCTCCTGCGCGTAGGGATCGGCCTTCAGCCGCAGCTCCCCGGTCTCGGTGAGGACCTCGAACTTGTAGCGGCTGCCCTCGTGCAGCTCCGGGACGAACAGCTCCCAGACGCCGCTCGAGCCGAGCGAGCGCATCGGGTGCGTCTGCCCGTTCCAGAAGTTGAAGTCGCCGACGACGCTGACGCTGCGCGCACCGGGCGCCCAGACCGCGAAGGCGGTGCCCCGGACGTCCTGGTGGATCCGGGGATGCGCGCCGAGCAACTCGTAGATGCGCTCGTGCCTTCCCTCGCCGATCAGGTAGAGATCGAGCTCACCGAGGGTCGGCAGGAAGACGTAGGGGTCGGCCTGGATGTGCGTGCCATGCTCGCCGTAGTCGGCCTCGATGCGGTAGGACAGCGGGAGCTTCGCGCCCTTGACCGTCGTTTGGAAGATGCCCACCGGATGTACCGATTTGAGTTCGATGCGGTTCTCGCCATCGGGCGCGTCGCCGTCCAGCAGTGCCGTCACGGCAATCGCCCCGGGCCGCAGCGCACGGATCACCACGCCGCTGCGCTTGGGGTGCGCGCCGAGCACCGAGTGTGGGCTCGGGTGCTCGCGGTGGGCGAGTGCCTCGAGCTCGGCGTCGCGCGAGCTTTTCGTTGGAGTCATTGTTTTCCGCCTACCCGCGTGCCCGTGAGGTCACCCGGATTCGACAATGCGCAGCAATCCGGCAACCGGGATCGGCACCCAGTCCGGCCGGTTGTCGAGCTCGTACTGGAGCTCGTACAGCGCCTTCTCCAGCTCGAAGGTGGAGAGCAGGCTCGAGATCTGAGCCTGCCCGGTCGGCAATAGCGCCGGATCCACGGTTGTGAAGTAGGCGTCGAGGAACGCCGACCGCGCCCGCTCCTCGAAGTCCTCCGGCGCCTCGAACCCGCGCTGCAGCTTCACCGCCCAGGTCGCGTAGGAGAAGGAGCGCAGCATGCTGGCGACATCGCGCAGCGGCGAGCGCTTCTGACGGCGTGCGTTCAGCGGCCGCGCCGGCTCGCCTTCGAAGTCCAGCAGCGTCCAGCCCCGCTCGGTGTGCAGGGTCTGGCCCAGGTGGTAGTCGCCATGAATGCGGATGCTCTTGCCGCCGATCGGCCCCTGCGACGGCAGCGTGATGCGTTCGCGGACCTCCTGCTCCAGGCCGACGATGGGGGCGACGTTGGGGTCGTCGTCGGGCAAGTGCCCGAAGACCTTCTCCAGCTGATCGTCGAGTGTCGCCTTGAGCAGGTTGAGGAACTCACTGCTCGGGTCCTGTGGTGAGAACGCCGGATCGCCGGCATCGGTGGCGAGAACCG
>DASZMI010000085.1:0-15792 GCA_035551915.1 Solirubrobacteraceae bacterium
GGGAAGCCGGCGGCGCCGGCGGTCGCGGAACAGCACCCACGCGACGAATGCTCCAAGGGCGGCGGCTGCTGCTGCCATACGCCGATTGTGCAACAGCACCGGCGGCAACTGAGTTGCGCTTAGTGGCCCCCGCCGCAAGTACCGTCGGTCTTGACGACTGCAAACCTTCGGCTGGCATCGTCCTCGGAGGCTCGCGCAGCGCTGCTGCGCCACGCCTCCTGCGTCCTCGCCATCCTCGGTTTTCGTCCGTCAATCCACGACGGAACTTACGGCGGGGACCACTAAGGGCTCACGACTGAATGATTGACGGTTTGTGGGGAGTGCTCTCAGAGCGTCACTGAGCTGCCGGATGCCGCGGAGGCGTACAGCGCCTCGAGCGTGCGAGCCTGCCCGAGCGCGTCGGCCCGACCCAGCAGTGGTGAGTGCTCGCCACGCGCGGCGGCGCTGAGATCGGCGACCTCCAGCGAATACGTGTCTGCGGCCGCCAGCGGGATCACCTCTGCTCCGTCGGCGCCATCGCGCCAGAGCTCGATGCCGTCTGGACCCGGATGCCACGGGCTGGCGACGCGCAGCACCCCGGTCGAGCCGACGACCTCCACCTCGAGCCGGTGCGGCATCGCAAGCCCGCTGTCGAAGTGCGCCAGCACACCCCCGGAGAAGCGCAGCACGCCAGCCATCACCACATCCACCCCATCGCCACCGAGCAGCTGCTCGGCGCTGACGCGCTCGGGCTCGCCCGCCAAGAAGCGGGCGATGTTCACCGGGTAGCAGCCGACATCCATCAGGCCACCGCCCTGCATGCCGGCGAGCATGCGCGGGTCCGACGGGTCGCAGTTGAAGCTGAAGTGCCCCCGGATCAGGCGCAGCTCACCGATCGCGCCCGCGTCGACCAGCTCCTTGAGACGCTGGGTCTGCGGATGGTGGCGGTACATGAATGCCTCACTCAGGTGGCGGCCGCGGGCCTCGGCGAAGTCGAACAGCTGCTCCACCTCCACGGCCGACCGGCTGAGCGGCTTCTCGCAGAGCACGTGCTTGCCCGCATCCAGCGCCCGCCGGGTCCAGTCGACGTGCATGCCGTTTGGCAGCGAGATGTAGACCACGTCGACCTCCGGGTCGGCGAGCAGCTCGTCATAGCTGCCGTAGGCGCGCTCGATCCCGTTTGCTCGCGCGTACTCGTCGGCGCGGCCCTGGTCGCGGCTGGCGACCGCCAGCGCCCTCGCTTCGGGAACCTCGGCGATGCCGCGCAGCAGCGCGTCGTTGATGCGCGCGGTGGACATGAAGCCCCAACTGGTCATAGACCTGGCAACCTACCCGACCTTGAGCATGCACGTCGCACGAGCCTTCGCCCCCGGCCGCATGAACCTGATCGGCGAGCACACCGATTACAACGATGGCCTGGCGCTGCCGTTCGCGGTCACGGCGGGCGTGACCGTGACCGTGACCGCGACACGGCTGGATGGTGACTCCTTCCGAGCGGTCGCGCATGACCTCGGCGAGCACGACAGCTTCAGCCTGCGCGAGCCCGGCAGGGTCGAGGGCTGGCGCGCGTTCGTCCATGGTGCGGTTGCGGAGCTGCGGGCGCTCGGCTACGAGCTCCCTCCGGCGCGCATCGAGATCACCGGCGACCTGCCGCGGGGCTCAGGCCTGTCCTCGTCGGCCGCGCTCGAGCTGTCGCTGTGCCTGGCGCTGATCGAGCTCGCAGGCGCCAAAGCGCCGGACACGATCGAGCTGGCGCGCCTGGGACAGCGCATCGAGCACGACTGGGTCGGAGCGCAGACCGGGCTGCTCGACCAGCTCGCATCGCTCAGCGGGGCCGTCGGCCAGGCGGTGCTGATCGACTTCCGCTCGCTCGAGCTCGAGCCGCTGCCGCTCGAGCTCGGCGAGCACACGCTGATGACGCTGTCATCAGGCGAGCCGCACGCCAACGCCGCATCGGGTTACAACCGCCGCCGCGAGGAATGCGTCGAGGCCGCCCACCGGATGGGTGTCGAGTCGCTGCGCGATGCGCTGATCCAGGATCTGCACATGCTGCCCGACGTCCTCGCCCGCCGCGCGCGCCATGTGATCAGTGAGAACGGACGCGTGCTGGGCGCGGTCACGGCGCTGCGCCGGCGTGACTTCGCGAAGCTCGGGCAGCTGCTCGACCTCTCGCACGCCAGCCTGCGCGACGACTTCGAGGTCTCGACAGCCGCGATCGAGAAGACCGTCGCGAGCTTCAAGGTCGCGGGTGCGCTCGGCGCCCGGGTGGTCGGCGGCGGCTTCGGCGGGAACGTGCTGGCGCTGATGGCCCCGGGCACGGTCGCGCCCGCTGGCGCGACCGAGGTCTCGCCCGGTCCCGGCGCGCACGTGCTCGCGTAACTTGCGACGACGACTAGCCTGCAGAGGATGCTTGAGGTTTCTGACCTGGGTGTGAGCTTCGGCTCGGTGATGGCGCTAGAGGGCGTCGACATAGCCGTCGGTCCCGGGGAGATCGTCGCGATATCCGGGGAGCCGGGCGCGGGCAAGACTGCACTTGTACGCTGCCTCGGCGGTGACCTACCACCCAGCGAGGGCACGATTCGGGTCAACGGCCAGCACCTCGGCGGGACGCTGCGCGCCGCCGAACGCCAGGGCATCGCCGTCGTGTGGCAGGAGATCTCGCTGTGCGAGACGCTCGACGTGGCCGGCAATCTCCTGCTCGGACAGGAGACGCGCGGCCAGATGTTCTCCAGCAAGCGCTTCTACGAGCAGGCGCGGACGCTACTCGACGAGCTCGGGATACCGATCGAGAACGTGATGCAGCGCGCCGACACGCTGAGCGGTGGCCAGCGCGGTCTGCTCGCCCTGGCAATGGCCCTGATCCGACAGCCTCGGGTGCTGGTGCTGGATGAGCCGACCGCGGCGATGGGCATATCTGAGACGACCGAGTTCGAACAGCAGCTCGAGCGCATCCGCCACGCGGGTGTCGCAATTGTGCTCGCCACCCGCGACGTCGGCCAGATGTTTCGCGTCGCCCAGCGCGTCGTTGTGCTGCGACAGGGTCATGTCGTCGCGGAGATCAAGCCCCAGGATTCGCACCCCGACGACGTCGCCGCGCTGCTCGCCGGCGGCACCGTCGATGGCTCCGCCCGGCGCCAGCTCACACGCCTGCACGGGCTCGCCGACAGCCTCGCCGTCGCCGACCCGAGCTCAGGGCTGGCGCTGATCATCTCGGCGCTGGCGGCCGCGCTCAACCTCGACCGCAGCCAGATCGACGTGATCCGCGCCGATTCTGCGCCATCGCTCGCCGAGCGTGTGATCGTCACCGACCAGAGCTGGCTGGTGCCCGTCGTCGGCACCGGCACGACGAACGCGCTGATCACGGTCGCCCGCGGCAGCTCGGAGCCGCCGACGCGCGACGAGGAGGACCTGCTCGGCCTCTACGCCGGCTACGCCGCGGCTGCGATCGAACGCCAGGACGCCGAGACGGCCCAGCTCGACGCGGCGGCGCTGCGCCGCTCGCGCGAGCTCCAGCGCCAGTTCCTCTCGCGTCTGAGCCATGAGCTGCGCACACCATTGACCGCGATCCGCGGCTACGCGTCGAGCCTGCTCGCGCCCGACATCGTCTGGGACGACGAGTCCCAGCAGCGTTTCCTGGAGACGATCGCCGCCGAATCCTCGCGGCTCGGGCGGCTGGTCGACGACCTGCTCGACTTCTCGGCGATCGACTCGGGCGTGATGCGCATGCAGTTCGACTGGTGCCAGCTCGACCTGGTGATCGACGCGGCCGTGGCGTGCCTTCCCGAGGCCTCGCGCGATACGGTCAGCTTCACCCCGATCGGAATGATCCCGCCGATGTGGGCAGACCACGATCGCCTCGAGCAGGTCTTCGTGAACCTCCTCAACAACGCGCTTCAGCACAATCCGGCCGGCACGCGGGTGTCGATCAGCGCGCGGAACGTGGCGGGCGGCCGGCTTGAGATCGTCGTCAGCGACGACGGGCAGGGTCTGCCCCAAGAGCTGCTCGAGGCACCATTCGACTCGCCACGACGGCACCGCTCGAGCACCGCCCGCGCCGGGCTCGGACTCTCGATCGCGCGCGGCATCGTCACCGCCCACCACGGCACGATCGATCTGCTTCCCAGCGAGCAGGGAGCGAGTTTCCGGATCGTCCTGGTCTTGGAGGGGCCGGAGGCCTCACCCGAGCCGGCCCATCCGGCGACGGCTGTGCGGAGCGCCGCGCGGGTGGGCGCCAATGCGTGAGGCGCGGGAGGCGACCCGCGCGCTGCTGGTCGAGGACGATCCCAACATCGTCGATCTGATCCGCTCGAACCTGTCCGTGCGCGGCTTCGAAACGCTGGTCTCGGCCGACGCCGACAGGGCTCTGCGGCTGCTCGAGACCGAAACGCCGGACATCGTGCTGCTCGATCTGATGCTGCCCGATGCCGACGGCATGGAGCTCTGCCGCCAGATCCGGGAACGCTCGTCCGTGGCGGTGATCGTCGTCTCCGCGCGCGGTGGCGAACGTGACAAGGTGACCGCGCTCAACATGGGCGCCGACGACTACATGACCAAGCCGTTCAGCGTCGAGGAGCTGCTGGCGCGGATCACCGCGACATTGCGCCGCACCCGTGCCACCAACGCGGCCGAGCCGCAGGCGCTGACGATCACCGCCGGCGACGTGGTGATCGATCTGGCGCGACAGCAGGTCACCCGCGGCGGCGACCCGATCCACATGACCCCGACCGAGTTCGCGCTGCTGCGCGAGCTCGCGCTCAACCGTGGGAAGCTGCTGACCCACGCACACCTGCTGCGGCGCGTCTGGGGTTCGGCCTACCAGACCGAGACCGAGTACCTGCGCGTGTACGTGCGGCGCCTGCGAGCCAAGCTCGGTGACGAGGGCGCTCAGCTGATCCTCACCGCCCCGCGCGCCGGATACCGTTTCGCGCCCGAATGAGCGCCCGCCCTGTGGGCCGCGAATGGGTGCGCTAACAATATGAACGGGCGTTAACAAGGTTTTTACGCGCAACCAGTCTTTGTTCACGCCTTATTCATAAAGGCCTCCATAACATCGGTTTCGTTAGGGGGGAGGCCCGGAGAAGTGTGCGGTCCTCACCCAGGAGAGAGGCCATTAGGAGGTACCCCTGTGAGCTTGCTGCGCAACAGCAAGGTCGGAATTGTCTCGTGCGCACTCGCCGCGAGCGTTGGCGTTGCCGGTATGAGCGCCACCGCGGACGCCAAGAGCACCGGTCATGCGGCCGGAATCTCGATCAATTCCTTCACCAACAGCTTCAGCGCGATGAAGGCCCTGAAGCCGATCGTCGCCGCCGGTACGGGCAAGATCGCGGCGATCATGCCGGACACGACGAGCTCCACGCGTTACCAGGAGTTCGACCAGCCCGACATCAAGAAGGCTGCACTCGCAGCCGGTCTGCCCGCCTCGGACATCATCGTCCAGAACGCGCAGAAGTCCGACACGACGTTCATGACCGACGTCAAGGCCGACATCTCGAACGGTGCGACCGTCATCCTGGTCGACCCGGAGGATCCCGGCACCGGCGTCCAGGCGCAGGTTTACGCCAAGGCACACGGCGCCAAGATCGTCCAGTACGACCGCCTGAGCTCCGGTGCAGGCGCCGTCGATTCCGATCCGTACGTGAGCTTCAACAACGTCACGGTCGGCAAGCTGATCGGCCAGGGCTTCGTGTCCTGCGCCGCTTCCTGGCTGCACGGCAAGCAGGCGCAGTTCATCGAGATGCACGGCGCCCCGACGGACAACAACGCGACGCTCTTCACCGAGGGTTACGACAGCGTCCTCAAGCCCGCCGAGAAGTCCGGCAAGATCAAGCTGCTCAAGAACACCGCCGGCACCTGGAACCCGACGACCCCCGCCCCCGACGCGCTTGACGAGTTCAAGGCCGCGTTCCAGGCGACGGGCCAGAAGGCCAACTCGGCCGTCATCCCGAACGACGAGAACGGCGCGCCGATCATCACCTGGCTGCAGAGCCAGGGCGTGAAGGCGATGCAGTTCCCGATGACCGGTCAGGACGCGACCCTCACGGGCCTGGACAACATCATCTCCGGGTTCCAGTGCGGCACCGTCTACAAGCCGATCTACAAGGAGGCCGGCGCCGCCGTCGCGCTCGCGATCTACCTGCGCGCGCACAAGTCCGCTCCGGCCGGCCTGGTGAACGGCAAGACCACGGATCCGCACAGCCACAAGTCGGTTCCGTCGGTTCTGGAGACCCCCGAGTGGGTCACCGCCAAGACGATGGCCAAGACGGTCGTCAAGGACGGCTTCGTCACCGCCAAGCAGCTCTGCACCGGCAGCTACAAGGCCGACTGCACGAAGTACCAGATCCACTAGCGCTGGCACTCACGCGCTAATCGCGGGAGAATCCCGTTTGCCGGACTCCTTCGGGAGTCCGGCAAACGGGCCTCCCGATCTTGTCCTGCAACGACGACTGGCACGGCACGCGAATGAGCACAACTGAAAGCACCGATGGAGCGCTGCTGTCGCTGCGGGGGATCAGCAAGCGGTTCGGGCCGGTCCAGGCCCTCTCAGATGTCACCTTCGACATCCCCGCCGGACAGGTGACCGCCCTGATCGGGGACAACGGCGCCGGCAAGTCGTCGCTGATCAAGACCATCGCCGGCCTCTGGTCTCCTGACGGCGGCCAGATGATCTGGGAAGGCAAGCCGGTCCGGCCTAGCGGCCCACGCGAGGCCGAGGCGATCGGGATCAAGACGATTTACCAGGACCTGGCGCTCTGCGACAACCTCGACATCGTCCAGAACATGTTCCTCGGGCACGAGAAGCTGCGCAGCCGCCAGCTCGACGAGGATGCGATGGAGACCGCCGCCCGCCAGACGCTCACGGAGCTCTCGGTGACGACGGTGCGGTCGATCCGCCAGCCGGTCGCGTCGCTGTCCGGCGGACAGCGGCAATCCGTGGCGGTGGCGAAGGCGCTGATCAACGACGCCAAGCTCGTCATCCTGGACGAGCCAACCGCTGCCCTCGGCGTGGCCCAGACCGGGATGGTGCTCCGGCTGATCAAGACGCTCTCGAGCCGGGGCGTGGCCGTGCTTGTGGTCTCCCACAACCTCAACGACGTCTTCGAGGTGGCCGACCGCATCGCCGTCCTCTATCTGGGACACCTCGCCGTCAGTGGTCCGGCCTCGGAATTCAACCGCCAGAATGCGGTCGAGTACATGACGACCGGCAGCGCGAAGACGGCGGCCTGAGCGGTCCCGACAAGAACTTCGAAAGAGACACAACAGTGAGCACTCCCCAAGCTGAAATCGAACCCGACGAAGGCTCTGAGTCCGCACTCAGCGAGGCCGAGCTGAGAACCGCAGCGCCGGAGGTGCTGGCCGACACCTTGGCCGAGTACCTGCAGGCGTGGTGGCGACGGATCAAGGGCGGCGAGAGCGGCGCGCTGCCGGTGCTCGTCGGCCTGATCGCGATCGGCGCGTTCTTCCAGATCGAGCGTTCCGCGTTCCTGACCGACGCAAACCTCGTCAACCTCATCGTCGAGTCGGCGATCTTCATCATCATCGGCGCCGCAGAGACCTTCGTCCTGCTGCTCTCCGAGATCGACCTTAGCCTCGGCTACGGCGTCGGTGTGGGTGGCTTTGTGATCGCCGAACTGATCGCTCCGCCGGTGAATCTTCCGTGGTGGGTGGGCATCATCGGCGGCGTCGCCGCCATGGGCCTGTTCGGTCTGATCCAGGGCCTGCTGATCACCGGCTTGGGCCTGCCGTCGTTCATCGTCACGCTCGGCGGGCAGTTCGCCCTGCTCGGGATCATGCTCGAGATCGCCAACCTCGACAAGACCGCCGTCGGCGGTGTGATTCAGATCAATCCGACGAGCCCCGTCTACAAGCTGGCACAGGACTCGATGAGCCCGACCGTCGGTTGGATAGCGATGGTCGTCTGCGTGCTCGCGTTCGCCGGACTGACGCTCAACCGCAACAGATCCCGGCGCGCCCGTGGCCTGCACACCGAGCCGCTCGGGGTTGCCATGCTCACGATCGGCGGAGTCGCGGTCGCGGGGATCGTGCTGATGCTCATCTGCAACGCGAGCCGCAGCAGCTTCGCGAAGATCGAAGGCATGCCCTGGGTGATCCCGGTGGTGCTGATCATCATCATGGCCTACACCTGGCTGCTCTCGCACACGCGCACGGGCCGCTACATCTACGCGGTCGGCAACAACCCCGAGGCGGCCCGGCGCGCCGGCATCAAGGTCAAGTGGATCGTCATCTTCGGCTTCATCATGTCGAGCGCAACCGCGGCCCTCGCGGGACTGATCTACATCTCCCAGCAGGGAAGTGTTTCCACCGACATCGACGGCGGCGGCCTAGTGATGTACGCGGTGGCCTCAGCGGTCGTCGGCGGAACCGCGCTGTTCGGTGGACGTGGGCGCATGGTCAATGCGCTGCTCGGCGGATTCGTGATCGCCGTGGTCTACAACGGCCTTGCCCTGATGGGCGTCCAGCCGGCGGTCCAGGACATCGCGACCGCTGTGGTGCTGATCGCCGCTGTTTCGCTCGACGCGGTGGTCCGGCGCCGCGCCATCGTGCGCTGAGCCACGCCGAGGTTCTGCTCCCGGGCTGGGCCGGTCGACCGACCGGCCCAGCCCTTTCTATGCTGCACTGGGTGCCGGCGCCGCTCAGCTGAACGCGCTTCCATAAGCTCGTGGAGACGTCCGCGTGGGCAGCGGCCGAGATCGTCTGAGAAGAAGGATGCGAATGCCTGAGCCTGATGCCATCGGTGACGCGCTGGAGCGCCTCGAGTACAGCGACAAGCGGTCGGAGAAGGGCTCCAGTGCGTCGCAGCTGACCCGCCGCAGCGCACTGACCGGCGGCGCCGCCGGGTTGGCGGCGCTGATGCTCGAGGCCTGCGGCAGCGCCGACAACAGCGGCACCACCACGGCCAATGCCGGCACCACCACAAGCCCTGTTGCCTCGATCTTCGGGGTCAGGGGCGGCTACCGCTTCACATTCGTCAACCATGTGACGCGCGACACCTTCTTCACGCCGACGATCAATGGCGTCGAGGACGCCTGCCAGCTGCTCAACTGCTCCTATGCGTGGGAGGGCTCGAACTCGAGCAACGTCGGCCAGATGACCCGCGCAATCAACGTCGCCGCCAGCGCCGGCGTCGACGGCATCGCCACCAGCCTGATCTCCCCCCTGCTGGCCAAGCCGGTGGCGGCGGCGATGGACGCGGGCATCCCGGTGATCGCCTACAGCGCCGATGAACCGAGTACCGGCCGGTTGGCCTACATCGGCCAGAACCTGCTGCGCAGCGGGCGCGAGATGGGCAAGCAGATCAAGGATCTGATCCCTGGTGGCGGCAGGATCGCGATCTTCATCGCGGTGCCGGGGTCCGCCAACCTGCAGCCGCGGCTCGACGGCATCCGCAGCGAGCTCAGGGGCTCGAACCTGCAGATCGTCGCCCCCGCCTCCGGCGCCGGCGAGCAGCAGGAGGGGACCGCCACGGATAACTTCATCGGCAAGCACCTGACCGCCTACCAGGGTTACTTTGCGGTCGACGCCGGCAGCACCGCGGGCGTCGCGCTGGCGATCCAGAAGTACAACCTCAAGGGCAAGGTGGTCGGTGGCGGCTTTGACCTTACCCCGGATACCGAGAGCCTGCTGTCCGACGGGACGATCCAGTTCGCGATCGATCAGCAGCCCTACCTGCAGGGCTTCCTGGCCACGCTCGAGCTGTTCCTGTACAGAGCCACGGACCGGCTCACCGGGCCCGCCGACGTCGACACCGGCCTGAAGTTCCTGTATCCGCACACGGTCAAGCGCTACGCGACCACCAGGAGCCGCTACGAGGGCACCAGCAGCTCGCCGGGTGTGCAGAAGGGCTGAGCACAGGGTTGGCCAGCCGTCACACGGTCGGACTCGCGTCTGGAAGCGGGCGAGCTGGGACTGGTCGTAGGATCGGCCGAGATGCTTGAAATCGAATACGAGGAGATCCGATGACCGCTTTCCGTGAGCTGCGCGAAGCCGTGCTCGAGGGCAACCTGGCGCTGCCGGCGCATGGCCTGGTGACGCTCACATGGGGCAACGCCAGTCAGATCGATCGCGACCGGGGCGTGTTCGCGATCAAGCCCAGCGGCGTCTCCTACGAGGCGATGACCGCAGCTGACATCGTGATCGTCGACCTCGACGGCGAGCTCGTCGAGGGTGAGCGACCCTCGACCGACACTCCGACGCACCTCGAGCTCTACCGCCGCTATGACGAGATCGGCGGGATCGTGCACACGCACTCGACCTGGGCGACCGTGTGGGCGCAGGCGCAACGCGAGATCCCGCTGTACGGAACCACCCACGCCGACCTCTGCGCCGCGCCGATCCCGCTTACGCGCGCGCTGACCGAGGATGAGATCAGCGAGGGCTACGAGCGCAACACCGGTGCCGTGCTGATCGAGGCGATCTCAGAGCTCGGCCCCGAAAGGCTGCCCTGCGCGCTGGTGCGCGGGCACGCGCCCTTCACATGGGGACCCAGCCTGGCCAAGGCCGTCGAGGTATCGGTGACGCTCGAGGAGGTCGCGCGCATGGCCTTCCTGACGGCGACGCTGGAACCGGCGGCGCCGGCACTTGACGCGGCCGTGCGCAACAAGCACTACGAGCGCAAGCACGGACCGAACGCGTATTACGGGCAGCGATGACCACTGCGGACGAGCCACTCGTCGTCATCGGCGCCGACGCGCTCGAGCAACTGGCGGCGCAGCCGCCGGCCCAGCCGCTGGTGGTGATGGATACCAACACGCGCGAGGCCGCTGGGCGCCGCGTGGCGGCGATGCTCGGCGACGCGGCGGTGCACGTCTTCGAGCAGCCCAGTGACCTGCACGCCGGGCCCGAGGAGTCCGCGCAGATCGGCGCGCTGCTCACAGCCGGCGTGACCGCCGTCGCGGTCGGCTCCGGCGTGATCACAGACATCGTCCGCCATGCCTCCCACAAGGCCGGGCGGGACTTCATCAGCGTGCCCACGGCCGCGTCGATGGACGGCTACAGCTCGAGCGTGGCGGCGATGCAGGTCGACGGGATCAAGGTGACCTACCCGGCCCGGCCGCCGCGTGCGATCTACGCCGACCCCGGGGTGCTCGGCGCCGCCCCGGCCGAGCTCACGCGGGCGGGCATCGGCGACCTGCTCGGCAAGGCCACCGCCCTGGTCGACTGGCTCGCGGCGCATCTGCTCTACGGCGAACGCTACGACACAGACATCGCGGCCGACACGCAGGCCGCGATGCTGCTCGCCGCACGCAGCGTCGAGGCGCTGCAGGCCGGCGAGCAGCAGGCGATGCGCGACCTGCTCGACGGATTGATCGAGTCAGGGCTCAACATCGCCCGCTTCGGCGACTCGCGCCCGGCCAGCGGCCTCGAGCACCACGCCTCACACTTCTGGGACCTGCTCGCCTCGCGCGGCCTGCGTCAGCATTCCTCCCACGGCCTGCAGGTGGGGTATGCGACGGGCTTCGGCATGCGCCTGCAGCGCTACGCCTACGCGGGCTCGGTCGCGGAGCTCCACACACCCCGGCCTGCGTCCGACCCGCTCGGCGCCGAGGCGCGCCGCTGGCTCGGCGAGCCGACAACGGACCTGGTCGCCGCCATCGAGGCGAAGCGCACGCTGACCGCGCACACACCGGAGATGTGGCCACACGGCAAGGGGGCGTGGCGCCTGGTGCGCGAGGCGATCGCACCGGCGATGGCCTGCTTCCCGGAGGTCGAGCTCGCGCTCGCGCACTCCGGGATCCCGACCGCGCCCGGCTACCTCGGGATCGACCGCGAGACGCTGATCGCGACCTTCCATCACGCGACCCGCCTGCGCGAGCGCTACACCACGATCGACCTGCTCGAGGGCCAGGGCCGGCTCGAGCAAGCGATCACGGCGGCGCTGGCCGCAAGGTGAGTCGGGTGCCGCTTAGGGCCCACGACCAAATGATTGACGGTTTGTGCGGCCACCCCGCGGCGCCAGACGCCACCCACTCGCTCGCAATAGCCCGCTATTGCTTCGCTCGCGTGCGTCGCCTGCCATCCACGGGTCGACCACCCAATTCCGTCACTAATTTCCTCGTGAACCCTCAGCGGAGCGGCACCATCGGCCCATCCCCTACCAGCGGTCGTGCACGTGCGGGCGCACAAGCCGGTCGTAGACCTCCGCGACCCCGCGCAACTGGTCATCGCGCAGCGGCGGCAGCGCCGCCACGGCGGCGTTGGCACGCACCTGCTCTGGGTTGCGCGCCCCCGGGATGACGGTGCTCACGCCGGGCTGGTCGATCACCCAGCGCAGCGCGAACTGCGCCAGCGTGACGCCCGGATCGACCAGGGCCTTGAGCTCCTGCACCGCCTCGAGACCGACCTCATAGGGAACGCCTGAGAAGGTCTCCCCGACATCGAACGCCTCGCCGTGGCGGTTGTAGTTGCGGTGGTCGTCGGCGGCGAAGGTCGTGTTCGCGTCGTAGCGACCCGACAGCATGCCGGAGGCCAGCGGCACACGCGCGATGATCCCGACACCCGCCTCCGCGGCCGCGGGCAGGACCCGCTCGAGCGGCTTGCGCCGGAAGCAGTTGAGGATGATCTGCACGCTCGCTACGTTGGGGCGCTGGATCGCCGCCAGCGCCTGCTCGCAGGTCTCGACCGACACCCCGTAGGCGCGCAGGCGCCCGTCGCTGACCATCTGATCGAGCGCCGCAAAGACGGCGTCGCTCGCGTAGACCTCATCGGGCGGGCAGTGCAGCTGCACCAGATCGAGCGTCTGCACCCCGAGCTTGGCGAGCGAGCGCGCGTTCCAGGCGTCGAAGTTCGCTGCCGAATAGTTCTCGAGGCGCTGTTCGGCGCGGCGCCCCATCTTGGTGGCGACGAAGATCTCAGGATGGCGCTTGAGCAGCGCGCCGTTGAACGCTTCGCTGCGCCCGTCTCCGTAGACGTCGGCGGTGTCGAAGAAGGTGATGCCGGCCTCGATCGCAGACTCGAGCGTTGCCTCGGCGTCAGCCGGGTCAACCGATCCCCAGTCGGCGCCGAGCTGCCATGTGCCGAGCCCGATAACACTGAAGCTGCGCCCGAGGCGCGTGACATTTCGTTGTTCCATTAGGACGATTCTGCCAAGCGCCGGCTCTGCTCGACGATCGCCACGATCTCGGCGGGATCGGTGCTGATGTGCAGGCCGGTGAGGTCGTCGGAATCGATGCGGCCGTCGGGCAGGGCGCGCTCGCGGAGCCACTCGAGCATTCCCTCCCACTCGCCGTCGCCGATCAGGATCGCCGGGAAGTTCCTGACCGTGCCGGTCTGGATCAGGGTCAGCACCTCAAAGAGCTCGTCGAGCGTGCCGAAGCCGCCGGGCGCGACCACGAACGCCTGCGCGTAGCGGACGAACATGACCTTGCGCGCGAAGAAGTGGTGGAACTGGAGGTCGAGGTCGACGTACGGGTTCGAGCCCTGCTCGTGCGGGAGTTCGATGTTGCAGCCGATCGAGGTGGCGCCGGCGTCGCGCGCGCCGCGGTTGGCGGCCTCCATCAGCCCGGGGCCGCCGCCGGTGATGATCGCATAGCCAGCCCGCCCCAGCGCCACCGCCACCGAGCGGACCAGCTCGTACGTCGGGTGTTCAGGGCTGACGCGGGCGGAGCCGAAGATCGTCACCGCCGGCCCGATGTTGCTGAGCGCGTCGAAGCCCATTGCGAACTCCTGCGCGATCGTGCGCAGCAGCTCGGCGTCGTGCTCGCGGGTGCGGGGAGACTCGTTGCCGAGCCAGGAGAGCAGCTCCTGGTCGAAGGTCTGCTCCGCCGCTGCCCGGGCAGGCTCGGCGCCGTGGTTCACCGCATCGCTCATTACTTTCAGAGTAGGGGCCCATGGCATCGCTCGCGGACGTTGACCTCTCACCGAGGCTCTCCGGTAGGGTCCGCATGCGCGAAGCCTGCGACGCGGGCCAGGAGCCGCTAGCTAACGCCCCAGTGTGCGAACGAACTGGTCGCAGCGTTCGGGCAGAACCGCGATCACGGTGCGTGTGCCGGAGAGGCCGCTGCGCAGCTGCTGGTCCCCCACCTCCACCGGCAGCAGCGAATCCTGCAGCTCGGCGAGCATCTCGTCGGCGGACTGGATCGCGTCGGCGGCATGCTCGAGCGAGTCGCGCGGGTCCGCGGGAGCGGGTTCCGGTGCCGCCGGGAAGTTGCGGGCGGGCAGCCCGGCGCGCTGCGCGAACTCGCCGTGCGTGCGCTTCAGCTGCCCGTAGGCGCCCTGCAGGGGCCGAAAGATCGCCGCCTCCATGCGGTCGCCGGCGGCCTCATCGAGGTGCTCATAGGCCTCGCCGAGCTCCGCGATGGCGATGCTCAACTGGTCAACCGCCGCACCAGCGTCGTCCAGGATCTGCGTGCGTCCCTCTTCGGTCGTGTAGCCCATCGCGCGAAGTGTGCCTCAGAAACCGTTTTCTTGCTCGGCGCCGGTGGCGGGAGCGGTGGGAGCCGATGCCGCCGCGATGCCGCGTAACGCCGCCGCCAGGATTCCGTTGACGAATCCGGGGGCGTCGGCGCCACAGAACTCCTTCGCGGTCTCCACTGCCTCGTTGATCGCGCCCTCGGGCGGGATCACCTGATCACCCGGCAGCAGCTCGGGACGGGTCAGCTCGAGCAGCCCGACGCGCAGGATCGAGCGCTCGAGCGGCGCGATCCGCCCGAGCGACCAGCCACTCGCATAGCGGGTGATCAACTCATCGAGTTCCGGCTGATGCTCCTTCACCTCGGCCGCGAGCACGCGCGTGAAGCTGTGCGCATCACGTGGGAACGTCTCATCGAGCGGACGCTCCAGCAGATCACTCTGGTAGAGCGCCCAGATTGCGGCCCGACGCTGCTCGGTCCGTCGCGCCATCAGGCGCGCGACACGTAATCGCCCGAGCGGGTGTCGACGCGCACCATGTCACCGATGTTGACGAACAGCGGCACGTTGATCTGAGCGCCGGTCTCGAGCGTGGCCGGCTTGGTGCCGCCGCCCGAGGCGGTGTTGCCACGCAGGCCCGGCTCGGTCTCGGTCACCTCGAGGTCGACAGCGCTCGGCAGCTGCACGTCAGCCGGGTTGCCGTCGATGTAGAGCAGCTCGACCTGATCGGAATCCTTCATCCACCGCAGCGGATCGGCGAGCGTCGTCTCCGCGATCGTCAACTGCTCGTAGGTCTCGGCATCCATGAAGTGCGCGTCGCTGCCGTCCCTGTAGAGGAACTGCATGTTGCGCACCTCGGTGCGGACGGGCCGGAACTTCTCACCGGCGCGGAAGGTGCGGTCGATCACGTTGCCGTCGGAGGCGCGGCGCAGCTTGGTGCGCACGAACGCTCCCCCCTTGCCGGGCTTGACGTGCTGGAACTCCACGATCTTGTAGATCGTGCCCTCGACATCGATATGAGAGCCGTTGCGAAATTCACTGGTTGAAATCATGCGGGAGCTGAGTGTAGAGAGGTGTGGCGCTTCAGCGGTTGTGCTGGCCCGCTGGCCAGCACAACCGAGCTACGTCCGTCGGGGAATTAGTTGCAGGGTTTGACGAGTGGCTGGGCGCGCCTGGGAAGACCGTTTCGCAAGGCAGGTACGCGAGGTACCTGCCGCGAGACGGGCGCAGCCCGGCGCGTCCAGACGCCGTCAAACCCGCAGATAATTTCACGACGGAGCCTAAGCTTGTCAGTCGACGGTCCGCAGCCCCTTCGGGACCGAGGTCAGGATGCGAATGCCTGCGTCGGTGACGAGCACCAGGTCCTCGATCCGGATGCCGAACTTGCCGGGCAGGTAGACGCCCGGCTCGACGGTCACGACGTTGCCGGCCGCGAGCGTGTCCTGCGAG
>DASZMI010000086.1:0-16000 GCA_035551915.1 Solirubrobacteraceae bacterium
CCGGAGGCCAATCAGATCAAGGACCGGGAGCTGCGGATGATGCAGGTCGTGCGCCTGGTCGCGAAGATGCCGACACTCAGCGCCTTCGCCTACCGCCACAACCGCGGGATGCCCTACGTCTATCCGGACAACGATCTGAGCTACGCCGGCAACTTCCTGTCGATGCTCAACAAGATCGCCGAGCTCAGGTACGAGCCCGACCCGCGCCTCGAGCGCGCGCTCGACGTCCTGTTCATCCTGCACGCCGACCACGAGCAGAACTGTTCGACCAGCGCCGTGCGCAGCGTCGGCTCATCGCAGGTCGATCCCTATTCGGCGACGGCCGCCGGTATCGGCGCGCTGTACGGCCCGCTGCACGGTGGCGCCAACGAGGCCGTGCTGCGGATGCTCCGCCGGTTCGGCAGCCAGGACAAGATCCCCGAATTCATCGAGGGCGTGAAGGCGGGCAACGAGAAGCTGATGGGCTTCGGCCACCGCGTCTACAAGAACTTCGACCCGCGCGCGAAGATCATCAAGAAGGCCGTTGACGACGTGTTCGAGGTGACGGGCAAGAACCCGTTGCTGAACATCGCCACCGAGCTCGAGAAGATCGCGCTCGAGGACGAGTACTTCATCTCGCGCAAGCTCTATCCGAACGTCGACTTCTACTCGGGCCTGATCTACGAGGCGCTGGGCATGCCTGTCGAGATGTTCCCGGTGCTGTTCGCGATCGGCCGCACCAGCGGCTGGATCGCCCAGTGGCTCGAGATGATCGACGACGAGGAGCAGAAGATCGCGCGCCCGCGCCAGATCTACACGGGCGGCCGCGGAATCGACTACGTGCCGATCGGGCAGAGATGAGCTCGGCCTCGGGCGGCCGGGTGGGCGGGTCGGGTCCGGCCGCGTCGGTCGGCGTCAGCGCTGCCCGGCTCGATCAGCCGCCCGAGCAGCGCTTCGCACGTCTGCGCGCACCGCTCGGTGTGAACTCGTTTGGGATCAACGTGCTCACGTTCGAGCCCGGCCAGCGCAATCGCATCCATCGGCACACGCGCCAGGAAGAGGTCTACGTCGTGCTCGAGGGCACGCTGACGCTGATGGTCGAGGGCGAGCCGCACACCTACGCGGTCGGAGATGTCGTGCGGGTCGCACCGGAGGTGCGCCGCCAGCTCGTCAATCGCGGCCCGGGTGTGCTGCGGCTGCTGGCGCTCGGCGGCCACGTCGACCACCAGCACGAGCCGCGCGACGCCGAGGCCTTCAACGACTGGGCGGAGACCGAGGCGGGCACGCCCCAGACGGTTCCGGTCCCCGACGACCTCTCGCCCTCGGAACTCGCCTAGCCCGCGGGAGCTGGCCCCGCTTGGCCAGCTCCCTTGCTACAGCGGGTCCGAAAGATGCCTTATTGTGCGCCGCACGATGGCGCCTCTGGCACTGCGTCCTCGCCGAGTGGGCGAGATTCTGGACGCCGCGATCAAGCTCTACCTCGGCAACGCACGTGTGCTGATGGGCTCGGCTGCGGCGATCGTCGTGCCGATCCAGCTGCTGTCCGGGATCGTTCTGATGTCCGCCTACAGCGACGGCCACGACATCAGCAGCGGCTTCTCCGGCTTTGGCCAGACCGTCACCCCGGCCGAGGCCCATGCGCGCCTCGGCGCCAGCGCCATCAACGGGGTCACGAGCTGGGTCGCCGGCGCCTTCGTGCTCGCCGCCTGCATCAAGGCCCTGAGCGACGCCTACCTCGGCGAGTCACCGACGGCCACCGGCTCCCTGCGATTTGGCCTGCGCCGGCTGCTGCCGCTGCTGGGGCTCACCATCGTCTACACGATTGGCCAGCTGCTCGGCTTCGTCGCGCTGATCATCACCGGGATCTGGCTGTATGCGATGTGGTCGGTCCGGGTCCCAGCCTGCGTGATCGAGCGAGCCGGGCCGTTCAGGTCACTGCGCCGCTCCTACGGGCTGGTCAAGGGCCGCTGGTGGCCCGTCGCCGGCGTGCTGATCGTCTCCTATTTCATGGTGCTCGTGATCGGCGGGCTGATCAGCGGCGGCCTGATCGCGGCGGCGATCTCCAACAGCAACCCCTCGGTGCAGTTCGCCGTGACCATCAGCGTGCTCTCCGGGATCATCTCCGGCGTGCTGTTGCAGCCCTTCTCGGCGGCGGTGGTGACCGTGCTCTATTACGACCTGCGGATCCGCAAGGAGGGCTACGACCTGGAGCTGCTCGCCGACCAGCTCGGGCTGGAGGCTTCGGGACTGCCGCCGGCTTCATCGACGGGCCGGCATCGCTCGCCTGAGGGATCCCAGGGCGCGGCCGGCGGGTTCCGCGGCCCCGTGGGCCCCGAGGACGTGGGCAAGCCGGGCGGGCCACCGTACTGGCCCCCGCCACCGGGCTGGCGGCCAACGGACTGATGGCGCTGGGGTCTCAGGCGGCGGCGCACCGGGCAGCCGAGGCGATCGTGGCCCAGGGCCGCTTTCACCAGCCACCCGTGCCCGATCCCCTGCACGGTGTGGTCGAGTGGGTGGGCAACGCCGTCACGGACCCCTTCAACGCGATCGGTCGCCTCGTTTCGCACCTGGGCCGCGTGTTCCCCGGCGGGGTCGCGGGCGTCTGGGCGGTGGGCGCTGCGCTGCTGCTGGTCGCGGTCTGGATGCTGCTCGTGCGCCGCGCTCGCTTCCAGCTCGGACAGGCGCTCGAGGAGCTGACGGGCGGCGTCCGCCCCGAGACACCCGCCGCGCTCGAACGCGAGGCAGCGCTGGCCGAGCGCGCCCAGCGCTGGGACGACGCCGTCCGGCTCCGCTTCCGTGCCGGGATCCTGCGCCTCGGCGAGAGGCTCGAGCTGCCATCGACGGAGACCGTTCCCAACCACACGATCGGGCGGTTGCTGCGCTCGCGTCGGTTCGACTCGCTCGCCGGGCGCTTCGATGAGGTCGCCTACGGTGGCGACGTCGCCACCGAGGCCGATGCCGAGCAGCAGCGCAGCGAATGGCCGCAGCTGCTGGGCGAGGCGGGCGGGCGATGACCGCGCTCCGCGGACGGCCGCCACCCGCGGTCGCGTGGTCCATGCTCGGGGCCGGCGTCGTGCTGGCGTTCGTCCTGATCGGGGTGGTGCTCTCGGCGATCGCGCCGGCTCCCTCGGGCCCGGCCCTCTCCTCATATGCGACCACCGCTCGAGGCCTGGCTGCCTGGGCGGAGCTGCTCGAGCGTGATGGCCACAAGGTGCGTCAGATCCAGCGGCCGCTCGCATCGGTCAGGCTGCCGTCGGATGCGACGCTCGTCATTCTCGGCGGCGCCAGGGAGCTGACTGCGGCCGACGGTAATGCCATCACCCGCTTCGTCGAGAGCGGCGGCCGGCTCGTCGTCAGCCGGGCGGTATCCGCCGGCGCCGGGGGCGGGCGGGGTCGGGTGATTGGCATTCCCGACCCGCGCTTTCTCGAGAACGACGAGCTCGCTCGCGCTGACAACGCCTTCCGGGCGCTGAACGTCGTGGGCCCGCCGAGTCGACCGGTGTTCTTCGACGAGGCCATTCACGGATACGGATCCGCGACCGGCCTGGCCGCGCTCCCCGAGCGCTGGTGGTTCGCATTCGCGCTGCTCGCGCTGGCGCTCGCCGCCTTTGCGCTGTCGCGCGCGATGCGGCTCGGTGGCAGCGATCCGGTCGCGCCGCCGGCGGCCTCGCCGCGGGCCGCGTATGTCGAGGCGATGGCCGACGCGCTCGTCCGCAGCAGCGGCCGCGATGACCTCGTCCGGCGGGTACAGGACGCTGCATCGACCGAGGCGCTCTTCCGCGGAGGTCTGTGAGTTCAACCGTCGTGACGATGGAGGTGGGATGAAGGAACTTGCCAGTGCCGTGCGGGACGCCGTGGCGAAGGTTGTCGTCGGCCAGGAGGATGTTGTCGAGCGCATGGTGTGCGCTGTCGCCTGTGGTGGCCATGTGCTGCTGCAGGGGCCTCCCGGTGTGGCCAAGACACTGGTCGCGCGGGCTTTCGCGCGCACCCTGGGCCTCGACTTCGCGCGTGCTCAGTTCACGCCCGACATGCTGCCCTCGGATCTGACCGGCACGATGATCCTGCGCGGCGACGAGCTCGCATTCCGGCCCGGCCCGGTCTTCACCAACATCCTGCTGGCCGACGAGATCAACCGCACCCCGCCGAAGACGCAGGCGGCGCTGCTGGAGGCGATGCAGGAGCAGCAGGTGTCGATCGACGGCCGTGCGCGCCCGCTGCCCTCGCCGTTCTTCGTGATCGCGACCCAGAATCCGATCGAATACGAGGGCACGTATGCGTTGCCCGAGGCGCAGCTCGATCGCTTCCTCATGCAGCTCGAGGTCGGTTACCCCTCGGTTGAGGATGAGCGCGCGATGCTCGCGCTGCCGCGCGACGGTGTCAGCCCAATGGGACTCGAGCAGGTTCCCCAGGTCGCCTCGGCCGAGGACCTCGCACAGGCGCGACGCGTGCTGAATGCTGTGACCGTCGAGGCGCCGGTGGCCGCCTACGTGGTCGATCTGATCCGCCGCACGCGTGAGCTGCCGGGCATCATGCTCGGCGCATCTCCGCGCGCGGCCACGCATCTCCTGGTCGCCGCGCAGGCAACCGCGGCGCTGGCGGGGCGCGGCTTCGCCACGCCCGACGACGTCGCCGACGCCGCACCGGCGGTGCTTGCTCACAGGCTGGTACTGACCCCCGACGCGGAGCTCGAGCGCTTCACCGCGCGGGATGCGATCCGCATCGCCGTCGGCGAGGTTGCAGTGCCGCGGTGACGCCGACCCCGCGTGCGGCGCTGGTCCTCGCGGTGATCGGCCTGGCGGCCCTGGTGCTCGCGCCCGGGCTGTCGGTTGCGCTGGCGCTGGTTCTGGCGGCCGCGATCGCCGCGGACGCCTGGTCGGTCCGGCACGCTCCGCGGCTTGAACGCAGGGTCCCGTTGACGATCTCCCGGGGTGCGCGGACCGCGCTGCTGGTGAGCCCCGTCGCGGGTGGGCAAGGCCTGCGCCTGCGCCAGCCGCCCGGCCCGTTTCTGAGGATCGAGCGCGGTGAGGGCCACGGCTCGCTCGACGCCGCGATCGTCGGGCTGCGGCGTGGGCGGCACCAGCTCCCCGGGGTGGCCAGCGCCAGCCTCGGGCCGCTCGGGCTGGCGCGGGTCCATCACCGCTCGCCGCCCCCGGTCGAGGTTCGGGTGGTCACGGACGTCGCCGGCGCCCGTCGGCTGATCCTGCGTCTGCGCCGCACGCGCGCCGGTCTGGCGAGCGGCCGCGCGCTCGGGCCGCTGGGGCTGGGAACCGCGTTCGAGTCGGTGCGCGACTACACGACGACCGATGACATCCGTCAGATCAACTGGCGCGCGAGTGCCCGCCTCGGCCGGCCGATGAGCAACCAATACCGCATCGAGCAGGACCGCGAGGTCGTCTGCGTGATCGACTGCGGCCGCCTGATGGCCGCGCCGCTGGGCGATCGCACGCTGCTGGACATCGCGCTCGATTCCGTCACCGCCCTGGCCCTGGCGGCCGACGAGTTCGGCGATCGCTTCGGCGTGGTCGTCTTCGATGATGAGGTCCGGCGCGTCCTGGCGGCACGCCACCGCGGCGGGGCAGCGGCGATGGAGGCGGTCTTCGACCTGCAGCCACGGCTCGTCGACTCCGACTTCGAGGGCGCGCTCGTACGCATCTCGCGCTCGCACCGGGCGCTGGTGTTCGTCTTCACCGACCTGCTCGATGAGAACGCGGCGCGTTCGCTGGTCGCCGGCGTCACGGTGTTCGCGCGCCGGCACGCGACGGTCGTCGTGACCGCGGCCGATCCCTCGCTGGCGAGCCTCGCCGCCGGAGCCGACCGGCCCGCCGCCGCGCTCGCGGCCCTGGACGTGCTCTCCAGCCGCCGCCAGGCGGCGCTCAGGCTCAAACGCCAGGGAGCCCAGGTGCTCGAGGCCGAGCCGGAGCGGCTTGCCGAGCGCTGCCTTGACGCATACCTGTCGGCGAAGCTGCACGCCCGCCTCTGAACCCCCGCACGAAGATCAGCCCCCAGTACGCGGTGCCCAGGGCCACGCCGACGGCCAGCGCCGCGGGCAGCGGCAGCGCGTGCGGGGTCACGAAGCCCTCGGTCAGCCCGGCGACCACGAGAAACGGCGCGGTCCCGATGATCATCGCCACGGCGGGACGTGCCTGCCTTCTCAGCGACTCGCCACGTGTCAGCCAGCCGGGATCGATCAGCGCCCAACCGAGCCTGATGCCGGCGGCGCCCGCGATCGTGAAACACGACAGCTCGAGGATGCCGTGCGGCACCACGTAGCGTAGGAAGACGCCGAAGTTTCCGGCCTGCAGCGTGATGCCCGCCAGCGCGCCGACCATCAGCCCGTTGTAGGCGAGCACGTAGATCGAGCCGGCGCCGAGCAGCAGCCCGCCGGCGAACACGAGGAACGAGACCTGGATGTTGTTGATGAAGATCGAACCGGCGCCTGCGGCCAGGGTCGTGGCCCCACCCGGCAGCGCGTGAACGTGAACCTGCGCACCGGGCCTGAAGCGAGCGGGGACCAGTCCCAGCGCCGCGCCCGGATCGTGCATGCCCCACAGCGCGGCGAGCACCACCGAGGCGACAGTCGTGACGGCGGCGGTGGCCAGCGGGCCCGGACGTTCCGCGATCAGGCGCCAGTAGCCGCTGAGCATGAAGTGAAGCGGGGAGCTGCTGCGCCGGCGCCGGCCGTACATCGTCTGGGCGCCCTCGGCAACGAGCCGCTCGAGCCGGGCGACCACCGGATCGCCGTGGAAACGGCGGCGGGCATACGCGAGGTCGGCGGTGACGGCGCGGTAGCGGCGACCGAACTCGAGGGCGCCGTCGGTTCCGAGCCGCTCGGGTCGCCCGCGGGCGCGCCTCAGGTCGCCCTGGAAGTCATCCCAGGCAGCGCTGCGCGTCGCCGTGAAATCGCTTAGGTTCATCTCGTGGAACTTGAAGACCGCATCACGATCTCCACACCCGAGGGGCTCGAGCTCGAGGTCCAGCTTGCCGGCCTGGGTTCGCGCTTCATCGCGGGCATGGTGGACCTGATTATCCAAGCGGCGCTGGTCGTCGTGCTCGTGATCCTGACCGGTGTGCTTTCCCACGGCGGCAAGCTCGACCTTCTGGCGGCCGTGGTCGGGGTGTTCCTCGCCTGGATCATCTACCCGATCGGCTTCGAGGTGCTGAACCGCGGACGGACACCCGGCAAGCTCCTCACGCATCTGCGCGTCGTGCGCGACGGCGGGGGCGCCGTCGACCTGACGTCCTCGGCGATCCGCAACTTCATGCGCCTGATCGACGGCCCGACGCTCTCCTACATACCGACGATCGTCTCGATCATCGCGACCAAGCGCAATCAGCGCCTCGGGGATCTGGCCGGCGGAACCCTGGTCGTGCGCGAGGCGCCGCCCGCGACGGCTGCCGAGATCCAGACGCCGGGCGGCCCGCTCATGGCCTCATGGGAGAGCTGGGACGTGAGCGCCGTGACCGACGCCGAGATCGCGACCGTCCGCCAGTTCCTGGCGCGGCGCAGCTCGCTGCATCCGCGGGCTCGCAGCGACCTTGCGCGCCGCCTGGCCGACGGGCTCGCGGCGAAGGTCGGCGGTGCGCCCGGCGAGGGCTCGGGCGAGCGCTTCCTCGAGACGTTGGTGCAGGCAAAGTCGAGACGCCGGCAGGACGCCGACTCAGCAGATATGTTGCGGCGGCCAGACCAGTGTGGATAGCAATCACCGAGAGGGGCGCGTCACCAAGATGTCCTACGTGGAACCACATCAGGCCTACAGTGGCCGCGGGTCGGGGCCGCGCGCCGGCTTCTGGAGGCGCTTTGGCGCCGCCTTCGTCGATGGGATCATCATCGGGCTCATCAACATCATCCTCGTGACCGCATTCAAGGCCGCCGGTGATCTGATCGGCCTGGTGATCTCGATCAGCTACTTCACGGTGCTCGAGGGCGGCCCGCGCGGGCAGACTCTGGGCAAGCAGGCGCTGGGGATCCGTGTGATCGACGCCGATACCGGCGGGCCGATCGGTTACGGGCGCGGGTTCGTGCGCTACATCGGCCGGATCCTCTCCTCGGTGGTGATTTTTCTCGGCTACTTCTGGATGCTCTGGGACAGGGAGCGGCAGTGCTGGCACGACAAGCTCGCCGGCGACTTCGTCGTCCCGGTGTCGGCTTACCCCGTTCCCTGACCTCGGCCCTCAGCTTTCGCCCCTGATCTCGGCCCTCAGCGTCGGGTGAGGCGGATGTCCACCGTCTCACGCAACGCGTCGCCGACCAGGTTGAAGGCGATCACGGTCAGCATGATCATGGTCCCCGCCGGATAGACCTCCCACCAGTAGCCGTCGAGCAGGTAGGAGGTTCCCTGGTAGAGCATCCCGCCCCAGGTGGCGGCCGGGGGCGCGAGTCCGAAGCCGAGGAAGCTGAGCGTTGCGAGCAGGATGATCGCGTCGGCCACCTGGAAGGTGGCGTTGACGACCAGCGTGCCGACTGTGTTGGGCAGCACGTGTCGCACGATCGTCCGCCTGCGCCTCGAGCCCATTGCGCCGGCCGCCGCGATGAACTCGCGCGTCCGCAGCGACAGCGTTTCGCTGCGAATCAGGCGGGCCGGAGCGAGCCACGAGAGCAACGCGATCACCGCGATCAGCAGCGGCACCGTCGGCTGAGCGATCGTCGCCAGGTAGATCAGCACGAAGATCGCCGGCAGCGCCAGCATGGTGTCGACGATCCGCATCATCAGCGCATCGAGTGCGCCGCCGGTGAAGCCGGCGACGGCACCCCAGAGGGCCCCGAGCAGGGTTGCGAGCAGGGCAACGGCAATGCCGATCTCGAGCGATGAGCGCCCGCCGACCATCAGCCTGCCGAGCACGTCGTAGCCGTTGGCGTCGGTGCCGAGCGGATGTCCGCCGCCGGGAGCGAGGTTGGTGATGTCGATGTCGGTGTGCACCTGGTCGGTTGGGTGGATCAACGGGCCGAGGAAGCAGAACCCGATCAGCAGCACGATCACGATCACCCCGACGACTCCCAGCCGGCGGCGCGCGAAGTTCCGTGCGAAGGTGACGCTCACCGGTTCCGCACCCGTGGGTCGAGCGCGGCGTAGGAGAGGTCGGCGAGCAGGCTGCCGAGCACGGTCGCCGCACCGACCAGGACCGTCACCCCGAGCTCGACCGGATAGTCGGCGTTGGAGGCCGCCACCCAGTAGCTCAGACCCACGCCGGGGACGTTGAACACGTACTCGACGACCAGCCCCGAGGTCAGCAGCATCGGCACTGACATCCCCAGCAGCGTCACGATCGCGAGCAGCGAGTTGCGCAACACGTGGCGGCTGAGCACCAGCCGCTCCGGCAGCCCCTTGGCCCGCGCCAGGCGCACATAGTCCTGCGCTAGCGTGTCGATCGCCGCGGCGCGCATGTAGCGGCTGAACCAGGCGACGTTGACCAGCGTGAGCGTCAGCACCGGCAGCACCAGGCCGCGCGGGTCGGCGAGGATGCCTGCCACCGCGCCCGACTGGCCCGCCTCCGGTGGCAGCATGTGCGTGCCGATGCTGAGCGCGGCGATCAGCAGCAGTCCGAGCCAGTACGACGGCATCGAATACAGCGCCAGTGCCGCCCCGCCGGTCAGGTGGTCCAGCGCGCGGTTGCGTTGCACGGCCTGCGCTATGCCCAGCGGCAGCGCGATCGCGACGGCGAAGAGGAATCCGCACCCGACGAGGATCAGGTCGTTGGGCAGCTCGTGCGCGATCAGTGAGCCGACGCTGCGGTTCAGCTTGTATGAGTAGCCGAGGTTGCCCTGCAGCAGGTGTCGGAGGAAGTCCAGGTACTGCACGACGACGGAGTGGTTAAGGCCGTTGGCGGCATTGAACGCAGCCACGGCCTGGGGGCTCGCGCGCGTCCCCAGGATCGCGTGCGCGAGGCTTCCCGGGGTGAGCCGCTCGAGGATGAAGACGGCGAGCGTGACCCCGAGCAGCACGCCGACCGCCTGGCCGGCACGCCTGAGGATGAACCTGCTCACCTGGTGAAGTACCACTCCTCGGGGCTGAGGTAGCCGTAGGCGTTGGGCGTCGCGCCCGCGAGGTTCGACTGGAAGCTGAGAAGCGTGCCCGGGGAGGGCTGCCAGAAATCGGGCAGCTGGAGCCGCACCGCGTTCGCGTAGGCGTCGAGGGCTCGCCGAGCATCACGGGCGGTGCTCGTGGTCGTGGCTTTGATCAACTGGTCGACGGAGGCGTTGGAGTAGTTGCCCACGTTGCCGAGTGCACCGGTCTCGAAGATCTCCTCGCCGGTCGGGTAGTGGTCTGGAGCGAACACCCAGGCGGCGCCGTACTGCCCCAGCTGCCAGCTGCAGGCGGAGCTGGGCGCGGCGCATGGCTCGATCTCGGCGGTGACGGTCGCGGACGTGACCTGCTTGAGCGTGATCTGGATGCCGACCCGGCGGGCTACCGACTGCAGATCGAGCATCGCCCCATCGGTCGAGGACATGCCGCTCGGGTAGATCAGCGTGAAGCGCAGCTGCTTGCCGGCGACGATACCGGCACCGCAATCCCCCGGTCCCGTGCCCGCGTGCGCGCAGCTGGTCATGCCGTTGTCCACGACCCTCCAGCCGTGCGCAGCGAGGATCCGCCTGGCGGCGGCGACGCTGAAGGGGTAGGGGTCGCTGTGGGCCGCGCTGTCCGAGTACGGGTTGGCCGGTTCTGCGGGCACCGGGCTGTAGGTCGGTACACCCAGGCCCTGGTAGTAGGCATGGATCCAGCCGCGCTGGTTGACGAGGTGCTGGAAGGCCTGGCGGAAGTACAGCTGGCGCAGGATCGGCCCCACCACCGGGTTGTTGAAGTTCGGCTCGAAGTAGTCGAACCCATACGGGTAGAAGGCGCTCAACCGGTAACCCTGGGACTTGATCGTCGCGCTCTGTGGCACGTCGGTGTCGGGTACGTAGCCGACCGAGATCTGCGGCGAGGAGCCGCTCGTGTCGCCCCTGGACGAACCGGCGCGCAGCACCGTGAACTCCGCCGTCTCACTCGTGAACGGCAGCTCGACGAATTTCGCCAGCTTCGGCCGGTTGGGTCCGTCGTACTTCTGGTTGGGGACGAACGTGGCCTGCCCGGAGCTGGTCAGCGATCGCAGCTTCCAGGGGCCGTCGACGATCGACCAGATCGGGCTCGACGCGTAGCCCGAGACCTGCTTGGCCTGGCCGTTGAGGAAGCGGTACACGGCGCTCGCGCCCGCCGACGTCTGGTCGGGGCGACGGGTGGTCGGCCCGTCGGTGGGCACGCCGCACCCGGTTCGCGAGCAACCGGCGAGACCGGTCCGATCCCAGGCGATCGGCAGCGGCGTGATCTGGGACAGCTCGTTGTCAGTGAACCAGACCGGGTTGTAGCTGCGGTTGAGTTGCAGGCTGAGGCGGTGCGGACCCTGCGGCGTCCACGACGTGACGTCGTCCGGGAAGCCGCCCGGGACGTAGGAGGCCCAGTTCTGCTTGTTCGCCCTGAGCAGGTTCAACCAGAAGGTCACATCGCGCGCGATGACCGGCTCGCCATCGGACCAAACCGCGTGCTTGAGCGTGATCGTGACCACGCGATCGTGGTCGCTGTAGACGGGCGGGTCGGCGAGCGACAGCGCGTAGTCGACGCCGGGCGTCCCATGATCGCCGTACCAATACAGCGGGCGGTACATGAGCGTCTGGAAGTCGTAGACGTTCGCGTTGGAGAAGTACGCGCCCGAGATCAGCGGGAAGATGTAGTTGGGCGGTGAGAGCGGCTGCTGCGCCCAATAGGCGGTGCCGCCCTGCACCGGCGTGCCGGTGCTGGCGATCACATGCCCCGTCCCGGTCGTGCGGTTGGTCGTGCTCGCACCCCTGGAACCGCCGCTGCCGGAACCGCCGCTGCCGGAGCCCCCGCTGCCCGAACCGCCACACGCGGCCAATGCCGACACTACGGCCAGTGCCGCCAATACAACCCGCCAACTGCGAATCACTGCTCACTCCCTCCGCCGGCATGACCCGGATCAGGTTCTACGGTCGGCGCCGTCCGGCGCCCTCTCAGCCCATATGGGCTCCCGCGTTCGTGAACGAAGAGTCTACGACTCCATCTGGGCCGCCTGCTCCGGAGGTGCAAAATCCGAACAATCGACCGCTTCGGCCGCGGAGATTCGAAATCGGTCTGTTTTTCGGACAGATTTGGTAGAACCGCGGCGGCAGACGCCGGTTTGTCGGAATCTGCCGGTCAGTCGACGCCCGGCACCACCAGGTCGAACGAGTCGGGCGGGCGGCTGGCGAAGTACAGCCGCTCGGCGTAGAGCCATTCCTCGTCCCATTCGTCGTCACTGATGCGGCCGTGCAGACGCTCAAGTCGCGTCGGCTCGGGCGTCTGCACGAACACGGCCCGGCTGACGAGGTCGGCCAGCGCGGGCGCTGCGGAGGAGACGCCCTCGACCAGGATCACGTGCGCTCCCGACCAGTTCTCGGGGTTGTCGCGCAACCAGCCGATCACCGGTTCGAGGGCGTCCTCGCGTAGCGCCTCCCACGCGTAGTAGCGGGCCATCGGGCGCGGATCGCTGCCGTCCTCCGCCTCGAGGAAGTAGTCGTCGGTGTGCACCACCAGCGCCTCGAGGGCAGCGCCGACCTCGCCGGCGATGGTGGTCTTGCCGGCGGCCCCGTGACCGTCGATCGCGACCACCAGCGGCGCCGGCTCCGCTGCCCGCCAGATCTCGATCGCCGCGAGCATCTGTCGCGCGGCCTCGCTCACAGCACCAGGGTGCCTGCGTTGCGCCGCAGCCATGCCGCGTGCTCGCGGTACTCGGGGCAGTAGCGCGAGACCAGCCCCCAGAAGCGCGGCGAGTGATCCATGAAGGCGAGGTGACAGACCTCGTGCCAGACGACGTAGTCGAGCACGGCCTCCGGCGCCAGCAGCAGCCGCCAGTTGAAGCTCATCGCACCGCCGCGCGAGCAGCTGCCCCAGCGCGTGCGCTGGTCGCGGACCGTCAGCCGCGTGTAGCTGAAGCCCCCGATCGCGCAGGCGCGGTCGAGCCGCGAGCGCAACTCGTCGCGCGCCATGCGCCGGTACCAGCGCTCGATCGCCTCACCGCGTTCAGCGCCGTCCGGCACCAGCAGCAGATCACCGCGGCGGGTGACACGGCTGCGGCCCGCCTCGGCTCGCACGGCAAGCGTCTCCCCGAGAAAGGGGAGCCTGTCGCCACGCGCCTCCACCGCGGCGCGCTGCCTGCCGGCGTCGGCCAGCCGCCGGTCGATCCAGGGGCGCAGCTCGCGCACGGCATCCTCGGCGGCGCGCATCGGCATCCGCTGCGGCAGCACAACCTCGACGGCACCGGCGCGGTCGACCGTCACGCGTACGCGCCGCGCACGATTTGAGCGCCGCACGGCGTAGGACAAGAGCGATGCCGGATCAGGTGGCGAGGACACGACCGGAAGGGTACGGTCCAGTCGCGACATGTCCTCCATCCCCGAGCCGCCAGACCGCATCAGCGACGCGCTCGTCGAGCTGCGGCCGATCCAGGAGTGGGACATCCCCGAGGTGCTGATCGCCCACCAGGACGATCCCGAGCTGCATCGCTGGCTCGGTCTCTCGCGGCCGCCGAGCGGCGCGCAGCTCGGTAGCGACGTCGACAACGCGCAGGCGGCTCACCAGGCCGGCACCGGTGTGAAGCTCACGATCGTCGAGCCGGGCAGCAATGATTGCCGCGGCCGCGTCGAGGTGGACGGCATCGACTGGGAGCAGGGCAGCGCCACACTGCGGGTCTGGGTCGCGCCCCAGCGCCGCGGCCGCGGTTACGAGCAGCGCGCCGCCGAGCTCGCCTCGGAGTGGTTGCGTACGAGCGTCGGGCTGCGCGAGCTGACCGTGAGCTTGCATCCCGCAACCGCATAGACTGCGCGCTCACGATGGCCTCGAGCTCGGTTATCGCCAGGAGTTACTTCGACGCGCTTGCCCAGCGTGATGTCGACGCGGCCGTGGCGTGCTGGAAGCCGGGCGGGCTCGAGCGCCTTATCGGCCAGGGTGAGCTGACCGCCCCCGACGGGGTCCGTGACTACTTCAGCGGGCTGTTCGCCGCCTTCCCGGACTTCGCCTTCGAGCTGATCGACACAACCACCCAGCGCGAGCGCTGCTCGGTGCGCTGGCGCGCGACGGCGACCTTTGCCGGCCCCGGCCGCTTTCAGGGCTTCGCCCCCAACGGCCGGCGCATCGCGATCGAGGGCTGCGATGTCGTCGAGGTCGTCGAGGACCAGATCGTCGCCAACACCGCATATTTGGACGGCAGCGAGGTCGCCCGCCAGCTTGGCTTCCTGCCGCCGGCGGGCTCGAGCGCCGAGGGTCGCCTGACGGCGCTCGCCAACGCGCGCACGTTCGCCCAGCGGGCATTGTTCGGCGCCGAGCCGGAGGCGATCGCGGCCGGCGTCTGGGTGCTCAGGGGCGGCACGCTCGGCCGGCACATGAACGTCTACCTGATCGAGGACGGCGGCGGAGTGACCGTCTTCGACGCCGGCACCAGGCAGATGAGCGCCGTGATCCGCGCGGCCGCGGTGCGCTTCGGAGGCATTGCGCGGGTCGTGCTCGGCCACGCCGACTGCGACCATCGCGGTGGCGCCGCCGGACTCGAGGCGCCGATCTACTGCCACCCACTGGAGCGCTCGGCGGCCCGTGCCGCGACGCCGTACCGCGATTACTGGAACCTGAGCCTGCTCAGCGCCTGGGCGCGCCCCGTCTACCCGCGGCTGCTCGCCTCCTGGGATGGCGGCGCGCTGCCGGTCGCCGGCACGCTCGAGGAGGGCGATGAGGTCGCCGGCTTCCGCGTGCTGCACATGCCCGGCCACGCTCCCGGGCTGATCACGCTGTACCGCGAGGAGGACGGGCTCGCGCTCGTCTCCGACCTGCTCTACACATTCAACCCCGAGACCGGGATCGGGAACGCCGCGCACGTGCCGCACCCGGCCTTCAACCTCGACACCAACCAGGCGCGCGAGTCGATCCGTCGCCTGGCGGCGATGCGTCCGAAGGTGGTCTGGGCGGGACACGCCAAGCCGGTCGCCGGTGATGACGTCGAGCTGCAGCTGCAGCGCGCCGCCTCGGCCGCCGTCTAGCCTGCGGGCGATGGGCAAGCGGGCACGGAAACGCTCCACCAGGGCCACTGGCCAGCGGGCCAGTGGCGCTGAGATGACGGCGCCGACGACGACCTACACGGACGCCGCCGGCGACACGCTTGAGCTGCGCGGCTCGCTGACGCTCAGGGCGCGCGCCGAGTACGCCGCCACGCTCGGCGGTGGCCTCGACCGCGACGATGCCTGGCAGCGCGCTGCCGAATTGCTGTTCGAGCGGCTCGCCGTCGCCTGGACCATCGCCGGGGTGCGGACCGACAAGCAGCGGGAGCTGCTCGGGCGCTACCGGATGGCGAGCGCGGCCGAGCGGCAGTTCGTGCGTGGCAGTCTGCGGGCACACGTGTCCGAGAACTTCCCCGACGTGGAGGCCCCGTGATCGACGCAGATGCCTTTGCCGTGCTCGTAGCCGAGTGGTGCCTGGACGTGCAGCCCCGACAGCAGGTGCTGATCTCCACCACGACGCTCGCCGAGGAGGCGGCGGTGGCGCTGCACCGGGCGGTGCTGGAGCGTGATGGCTGGCCGCTCTTGCGGCTCGCGCCCGGCGGGCTCGAGGCGGACTTCTACCGTCACGCGCGCGACCAGCACCTCGACGGCGTCGCGCCGATCGAGCTCGCGGAGATGCAGGCGATCGATTCGACCGTGCGGATCATGGCGCCGGCGAGCACCAACCCGCTGGCCGACATCGATCCCGCGCTCGTCGCGCGCCGGGCACGGGCACAGGTGCCGCTCCGCGAGGCGCGGGCCGGCCACCGCTGGGCGCTGACGATCTGGCCGACGCCGGCGCTGGCCGAGCAGGCCGGCATGGAGGACCAGGAGTACGCCGACTTCGTCGAGCGCGCACTGTTCCTCGATCAGCCCGACCCGGTCGCCGCCTGGCGCAGGCTGCGCGAGCAGCAGGCACGCGTGATCGAGCGGTTGGCTCCGGCGCGTGAGGTCCACATCGAGACGTCC
>DASZMI010000087.1:0-4044 GCA_035551915.1 Solirubrobacteraceae bacterium
TGTCACGCCTTTGTGACCTGCGTGGCTGTTGCGGCCGTCGCCGACACAATCTCGTCACACGCCGTGACACTTCCGTAACAGACGCGAAGGTGCTCTCAGCGACGTCCCAAGCCGCGGCCATCGGAGCCGGATGATCCGGCAGCTTCGGCGAGACGCGTGGCTCAGGCCTCGTATTCGTAGAAGCCGCGCCCGCTCTTGCGGCCGACACGGCCGGAGACGACCATCCGCTTCAGCAGCGGCGGGGCCGCGTACTCGGGGCGCTTGAACTCCTCGTAGAGTGAGTCGCAGACGGCCTGCAGCACGTCCAGGCCGATGAAGTCGCACAGGGTCAGCGGGCCCATCGGGTGTCCGCAACCCAGCTTCATGCCGGTGTCGATGTCCTCGCGGCTGGCGAAGCCCTCCTCGAGCATGCGCACGCCGGCCATCAGGTAGGGGACCAGCAGCATGTTGACGACGAAGCCGGCACGGTCCTTGGTGCGGATCGGCTGCTTGGCGATCTGCGTCGCGAACGCCTCGGCGCTCTGTACCGCCTGATCGCCCGAGTCGAGCGCGACCACGACCTCGACGAGCTTCATCACCGGCACCGGCGAGAAGAAGTGCAGGCCGACGACACGCTCCGGGCGGGTCGTGAAGGCGGCCAGTTCGGCGATCGGGATCGAGGAGGTGTTGGAGGCCAGGAAGCACGCGTCGGGCAGGCGGGTGTCGAGCTGCTTGAAGATCTCGCCCTTCACGCGCGGGTCCTCGAACACGGCCTCGACCGCCGCGTCGACATCCTCGAGCTCGTCGAGCGAGCTCGTGTAAGTGATGCGCGCGATCAGCGCCTCGGCCTCGCTGTCGCTGCGTTTGCCGCCCTCGACCGCGCGCGCGACCGATTCGCGCAGCCGCTGGCGCGAGCGCTCGAGCGGCGCCTGCTCGGGCTCATACAGCGTGACTGCCACGCCGGCCGCGGCGGCCGACTCCGCGATTCCGGAGCCCATGAAGCCGGCCCCGACCACTGCCAATCGATCGATCGTCATGCCCTCAGTCCTGCCCGGTTGCGGTTCGATGCCCTCATCCTGTCGCGTCCGCAGACTTCAGGAAGAAAGGCGAGGTTCCGATAGTTGGAAGGCCGCGTATTATAGGAGTGCAACGTCCACGGGTCCGCACTAGGCTGGTCTGAAGGACGCTCAAGGAGAGACAGAGATGAGCATCGCGCTGCCGAGCGAGCATGCGCCACAGGGCGCCGAGACCGACGGACCGCCACTTCGGTTCGTCACCGCGGCCTCGCTGTTTGACGGGCATGACGCGGCGATCAACGTGATCCGCCGCCTGATCCAGGACCGCGGCGCCGAGGTCATCCACCTAGGCCACAACCGCAGCGTCGCCGACATCGTGCGCGCCGCGATCCAGGAGGACGCCGACGCGATCGCGATCAGCTCCTACCAGGGCGGCCACCTCGAGTTCTTCAAGTACACGCTGCAGCTGCTGCACGAGCACGACGCCGAGCACATCCGCGTGTTCGGCGGTGGTGGCGGGACGATCACCCCGCAGGAGATCGCCGAGCTGCAGCAGGCCGGGGTCGAGCGGCTCTACCACCCCAACGACGGGATGGCGCTCGGCCTGACGGGCATGATCGACGACCTCATGCAGCGCGCGCTTGCGCGCCGCGCGGAGGCCGCCGGGCAGATCCGGAAGCTATGCGAGTTTCCCGGCAAAACTGCCGGGAAATCCGCCGAAGTTGGTGGCGGAAGCGGCGCGGCCGAGCTTCCTCCCACGGACCTCGAGGTTGCCCGCACGCTCTCCTCGCTCGAAGACGGGATGCACTCAGGGCATGAGCTCGACCAGCTCCGCGCAGGCTGGTCCGCGGCCCCCCGGCAGGCACCCGTGATCGGCATCACCGGCACCGGCGGCGCCGGCAAGTCAACCGTCACCGACGAGCTCCTCAGTCGCTTCCTCCAGCACTTCCCGCAGCTGCGCGTGGCGGTGGTCGCCGTCGACCCGACCCGCCGGCGCACCGGCGGCGCCCTGCTCGGCGATCGCATCCGCATGAACAGCCTGCGCAGCGCGCGCATCTACATGCGCTCGGTCGCCACTCGCCAGAGCAACCGCTCGACCAGCGCGATGCTGACCGACGCGATCGCCTTCCTGCGCGGCGCCGGCTTCGATCTGGTGATCGTCGAGACCGCGGGCACCGGCCAGAGCGACTCTGAGATCGTCGATCTGGTCGATGTGCCCGTGTATGTGATGACCAGCGAGTTCGGCGCCGCTAGTCAGCTCGAGAAGATCGACATGCTCGATCTCGCCGAGCTGGTCGTGATCAACAAGTTCGACAAGCGCGGTGCCGAGGACGCGCTGCGCGACGTGCGCAAGCAGTGGCGTCGCAACCACGCCTCCTTCGAACTGGCCGACGAGCAGATCCCGGTCTTCCCGACCGTCGCCAGCCAGTTCGCCGATCCCGGTCTCACCTGGATGTTCGCCAACCTCTGCCGGGCGATCGCCAATGCCTCGCGCGCGGACCCCGCGGTCTGGGATCCGGAGCTCGAACAACCCGTGCCCGAGCAGCCCGGCGGCGGTCTGATCCCCGGGGGCCGCACGCGCTACCTGGCGGAGATCGCCGAGCAGGGCCGCGCGATCAACGCCGACATCGAGCACAAGGCGGTGCTCGCCGCGAAGGCCGAGCACTACCTCGAGGCGAGCAAAGCGCTCGGCAATGACGACCGCGACCGCGACGCCACCGCCAGGCTGCAGCGGCTGCACGACGAGGCGATGAGCGAGCTCGGGCCGGAGGGGCGGACGTTGCTCGAAGGCTGGGAGGAGCGGATCGAGGCGATCACCGCCGAGACCTACAGCTACCACGTGCGCGACCGCGAGATCACCGGTGAGAATTACCGCCGCTCACTGAGTCAGCTGCCGATCGCGAAGATCGCACCGCCACGGCTGGATGGCTGGGGCGATCGGCTGCGCTTCCTGATGAAGGAGAACCTGCCGGGCTCCTATCCCTACACCGGCGGCGTCTTCCCGTACCGGCGCGCGGGCGAGGATCCGACACGCATGTTCGCCGGCGAGGGCACGCCCGAGCGCACCAACCGGCGCTTCCACTACCTCAGCCAGGGGCAGCCCGCGGCGCGGCTCTCGACAGCCTTCGATTCGGTGACCCTCTACGGCGAGGACCCGCACGAGCGGCCTGACATCTACGGCAAGGTTGGCAACTCGGGGGTCTCGATCGCGACGCTCGACGACGCCAAGAAGCTCTACTCGGGCTTTGACCTGTGCGCACCCACGACGTCGGTGTCGATGACGATCAACGGCCCCGCGCCGATCATCCTCGCCTTCTTCATGAACGCCGCGATCGACCAGCAGGTCGAGCGCCACCTGCGTGAGACAGGTGTCGCGCTCCCGGAACCGCTCGCGGCCTACACCGGCGAGGTGCCCGACGGAAGCGACGGCCTCGGGCTGGCGCTGCTCGGGCGCTGCGGCGACGAGCTCGTCGAGCGCGACGTCTATGAGCGCATCAAGGCGCAGACGCTGCGGCAGGTGCGCGGCACCGTGCAGGCGGACATCCTCAAGGAGGACCAGGCGCAGAACACCTGCATCTTCTCGACCGAGTTCGCGATGAAGATGATGGGTGATGTCCAGCAATACTTCATCGAGCGGCAGGTCCGGAACTTCTACAGCGTCTCGATCAGCGGCTACCACATCGCCGAGGCCGGGGCCAATCCGATCAGCCAGCTGGCGTTCACGCTGGCCAACGGCTTCACGATCGTCGAGTACTACCTCGCGCGCGGCATGGCGATCGACGACTTCGCGCCCAACCTCAGCTTCTTCTTCTCCAACGGCATGGACCCGGAGTACGCGGTGATCGGGCGGGTCGCCAGGCGGATCTGGGCACGGGCGATGCGTGAGCGCTACGGCGCCTCGGCTCGCAGCCAGATGCTCAAGTACCACGTCCAGACGAGCGGCCGGTCGCTGCACGCGCAGGAGATCAGCTTCAACGACATCCGCACGACGCTGCAGGCGCTGTACGCGATCTTCGACAACTGCAACAGCCTGCACACCAACGCCTAC
>DASZMI010000088.1:0-5402 GCA_035551915.1 Solirubrobacteraceae bacterium
CGACGTACTGCGCGACGAGGGCGAGGCCTACGCCACCAAGCTACGCCAAGCGCACGTCGCGGTGACCGCCGCCCGCTACGAGGGAATCATCCACGACTTCGTGATGCTCAACGCGCTGCGCGAGACTCACGCCGCGCAGGCAGCGACCACACAGGCGATCTCATTCCTCAACCAGGCGTTACGGCAGTAGAGAAGGATGCGACCCGGGGGGGTGGCGCACGGCGAGACCGTGCGCCGCACCTCCGACCAAAGATGAAGCGACCGGGCAAGCCGCACACCACGCATACCCTTCTAGCAGCTTCCCGATCGACCGGGCCAGTTAGCCGCTGCTCGCCAGAACTCGATTCAGCTGCCCACGGGAGCCGATATCGAGCTTGGCAAAGACCTTCCGGAGATGGTACGCGACCGTATGCGGGCTGATGAAGAGCCGCGCGCCGATCTCGCGGTTCGAGAGGCCGTCGCGGGCAAGACGCGCGATCCGCGCCTCCTGAGGCGTGAGCTCCTCGAACGTCTCGACCATGGGCTTGCGCACCGTCTCGCCGGCGGCCAACAGCTCACGATGGGCCCGCTCTCCGAACGCCCCGGCCCCCATCGTCACGAACATCGCGTAGGCGATGCGCAGCTGCTCGCGCGCGTCGGCACGGCGATTCTCGCGCCGAAGCCACTCACCATAGATCAGATGGGCACGGGCGAGATGAACCGCCACTCGGCAGCGACCGAACCGCTCGATCGCCTCGTGATACAGACCCTCGGCGAGCTCGCCCTCGCTTAGCAGTGCCCGCGCATACGCCTCGGTGGCGCGCGCCCAGTCGCTGCTGCTAAGACTTGTCCGCCCGGCCAAGCGCTCGAGCGCACTCGCGGCGAGACTCGGCTCGCCGCAGCGCGCGGCAGCCTCGACAAGCTCGGGCAGCACCCAAACGCCGAACCCAAGCTCATCCCGCTCCGACGCCGTTTGCGCGGCCACGAGCGCGTCACGGTATTCCCCCAAACCGTTGTGGAGCACCGCGGCCGCCCACTCGGCAACCTCGACCGCGAACCCCTCGCAGTGCGCAGTCGCGTCCAGGACGCTGGCCTCGCGCAGCTCAGAAGTCCGCGCCGGGTCGCCGCGCCAGGCCGCCAGCAGCGCCGAGAAGTCGACGACACGGGCATTTCTCGTGGCCGCCGTGATCGCATCGGCTTCCTCGATCAGGTCTGCTGCGGCACCAAACTCGCCGGCGAAGATCATGTGGGCGCCCACGTAGTTGAGGGCGAAGGGGAGCGCGGTCAGTGCGCCGGTGTCGCGAGCGATCCGGCTCAGGTCGCCGGCAATTTGGGCACACGCCTCGTCATCCCACAGCTCCATTGCGACGTGGCACGCTAGCCAGCACCACCCGATGTAGTCGTCCTGCAGATCCTCGTTACGAAATGCCTCAAGTGCCCGCTCAAGCATCGGCCTGGCGGTGGCGTAACCCTCCGTGAACCTCATCACAAGGCCGTCAAGGAGCAGATCAATCGTGCGCGCAGGCTGTAGCGGCGCCGGCGCCGCACGCGCCGCGCGGGCAGCGTCCATCAGGTCCCGTCGGCTGCCAAAGCGGCCCGCGCGAACTGCAGCCCACAATGCTTCCAGGTAGGTCTCCCGGGCCAGCCCGAGGTCGAGCGGTTCGAGGTTCCTGGCAGCGGCGAGCAGCAGAGCCGACCCGTCGCTGCCGCGAGAACGAGCGATCGTCGTCTGTGCCCGGAGCCGCTCCACCCGTGCGCGCTGGAGCTCGTCGAGCGGACACGTCGTGGCGATAGCAAGCAACTCGTCCGCGGCGTCGTGGGCCGCGGACTCGAACTTGGCCTGCGCGGCCGCGAGCGCACGCGCACCCCGAAGAGCTGGATCGGGTGTCAGGTCGGCGGCCCGGGCCAGAAACGCCGCGGCGGCCGCGATGCCGCCCCGACCCTGGGCGCGGAGGGCCGAGCGCTCGAGCTCCCCGGCGACCTCCTCGTCGGAGCCGGACGCGGCCTGCGCCCGATGCCAGGCACGGCGATCCGGATCCACCTCGGGATCCGTGGCCTCCGCGAGCGCGCGGTGCGCGCGACGCCGCTCCTCGAGGTCCGCCAGGTGATACATCGCGGACCGGACGAGGGGATGGCGGAACGCCACACGCAGGCCGATGCGCAGCAGGTCGGCGTCCTCGGCGGGCGCCGCGGCCGAGACCGGGATCCCGAGCAGGCCAGCCGCGCGCCATAGCAGCGTCGGGTCACCGATCGGCTCGGCCGCCGCGATCAGGAGGAGTTGCCGTGTCTCGTCGGGTAGCAACCGGAGCCGGCGGAGGAAGCTCTGCTCGATACGGCTGGCTAGCGGGGGCGCATCCGGACGGCCGAACCCGCCCGCGAGCTCGGCCGGCGTCAACCCCCGCGGCAGCTCGAGCAACGCGAGCGGATTACCCCGAGTCTCGGCCACGATCCTGTCCCGGACCTCCTCGTCTAGCCGCCCGCGGACCGCCAAGGCCAACAGCAGGCGTGCATCGCGATCGCCGACACCCTCGACTTTCATCTCGGGCAGGCCGACAAGCTCGACCTCGTCGCTCGGTTCCCGCACGGCGAGCACCAGGGCCACCCGCTCTGCCATCAAGCGTCGCGCGACGAACGCCATCGTCTGTACGGAGGATTGATCTAGCCACTGCACGTCATCGACCAGGCAGAGCAAGGGCCGCTCATCCGCCACATCGGAAAACAGACTCAGAACCGCCAGACCGACGAGAAAGCGATCCGGAACGGCTCCCTGCGATAGCCCGAATGCGAGGCGCAGGGCATCGCGCTGTCGATCCGGCAAATGCTCCCGGTCGAGCATTCCCGCGCAGAGCCGGTGCAAGCCGGCGAATGCAAGCTCCATCTCGGACTCGACGCCCCCCGACCGGGCGATCCGGAACCCAGACGCTCGCTCGAGCGCGTACTCGAGCAAAGCGGTCTTGCCGGTCCCAAGCTCACCACGCAAAACCAGCACCGAACTCTGCCCCGCCCCAGCGCTGTCCAACAGCCGGTCGAGCGCCGCGCGCTCCTTGCGCCGGCCACGCAGTCCCCAGCCCGCACGAGTGGCTGCGGGCGCTTCGAAGGGTTGGTCGAGGGACTCGACCGGCGCGGCCATACCTTTAGATCACCGCGCTCGCGTCGCTGGGGAGCGCGCCGCCCAGCTGCGTGCGCGAACTGATGTCGAGCTTGGTGAAGACCTTACGCAGGTGGTGCTGAGCGGTGTGCGGGCTGATGAACAAACGCGCGCCGATCTCCGCGTTTGAGAGACCGTCGTGGGCGAGCCGGGCGACCTGAGCCTCCTGGGCGGTGAGCTGGGTGCCGGTTCCGATGACGCGCTTGCGGGCGGTCCCGCCGGTGGCCAGCAGCTCGCGCGCGGCGCGTTCCGCGAACCCTTCGGCGCCGATGGCAGAGAACATCTCGTACGCGGTACGCAGCTGTTCGCGGGCGTCCAGGCGGCGGCGCTCACGGCGCAGCCACTCGCCGTAGAGCAAGTGGGCGCGCGCGAGGTCCACGCGTACGTGGGTACGGCCGAGCCGCTCGATCGCCTCGCGATACAGGCGCTCGGCCGCCTCGTCGTCACTCAGCAGCGCTCGCGAGCGAGCCTCGATCCCCAGCCCCCACTCGGTCCCGCTGGGGAGCGTCGCTTGCGAGAGACGCTCGAGAGCGTCGGCGGCACGCTGCCGCTCGCCGCCCCGGACCGCCGCCTCGATCAGCTCGACGAGGCCCCACGCTGACACGCCCAGCCCCTCCAGGTACTCGCTCGCCTGCTCCGCCGCTTCCAGCGCGTCGTCGTAGCGGCCGACGGCGTTGTAGAACACGCTCGTCGCCCACCGAGCGGCAGTCAGCCTGAGCCCCTTGCCCTCGGGCGCTTCCTCCTCGAGCACCGCGTCGATCCGCTCGGACGCCTCAGCTGTCCGGCCCTGCCAAGCTGCGAGCAACATGCGGCCGTAGGGCGCGAGCTGGCTCCCGGTCGCCTGAGTGATGGCTTCAACCTCCTCAATCAGCAAAGCGGCGCGGGAGAGCTCGCCTGCCAACACGTGGACAGCGATCCGCACGTTGAGGGCGGACGGCAGGCCGGCGAGCGCACCACTGTCACGCGCACGCTCGACCAGACGAGTCGAGAGCGCCTCCCAAGTCTCGAATTGCCACAGGTCGAGCGCGACGTTGCCCGCGAGCCGGAGCCAGCGGAGTTCTTCCTTGTCGGAGAACGACTCGCTGCAAAACGCGTCCACTGCCCGCTGCAGGACGGGGACTCCTGCGGCGTACCCCTGCGTGAACCGCGTCACCAACCCGTCGAGGAGGAGATCAGGCGTGCGCGGGGGCGCCGGCGGCGCGGGCGCTGCACTCGCGGCCTGGGCCACCTCCCGGATACCCGCGCCGCGGGCATGGTGGCCGGCGAACTGCGCTGCAGCGAGCGCTTCCAGGTAGGTCTCGCGCGCGAGCCGCGCATCCTGCGGCTCGAGTTGCTTGGCGGCCTTTAGCATCAGCGCGGGCGCGTCGCTGGGTCGGCTCTGGGAGTACGCGATCTGGGCGCGCAGCAGGTCAGCTCGGGCGCTCTGGAGTTCCTCGAGTGGTCCCACCTCCGCCGTCTCGAGCAGCCGCAGCGCTGCGTCGAACCCGCCCGCCTGGGCGTGTGCGGCCGCCGCGGCCACTGCGCGCACCGCCCGCCGTGCACGGTCGTGCGTCAACACGGCGGAGCGCTCGAGGAACGCCGCCGCCGCCGCCAGCCCGCCACGCGACTGGGCACGCCCGGCCGAGCGCTCGAGCTCCGAGGCGACCTCCTCGTCGGGCCCCACGGTCGCCTGCGCGAGATGCCACGCGCGCCGATCGGGATCGAGCTGTGGGTCGGTCGTCTCAGCCAACGCACGATGCGCTTCTCGCCGATCCTGCGGCGAGGCGGCCCGGTAGACCGCCGAGCGCACGAGCGGATGATGAAACGTAACCCGTGCGCCGAACTCGACCAGCCGCTCGGACTCGGCGGCATGCGCCGCCTCGACCCCAATCCCGAGTCGACATGCGGCGCGCCGCACCAGCGCCGCCTCGCCGACCGGCTCCGCCGCCGCAACCAGCAACAGTCGCTGGGTCTCGGTTGGTAGCTCCCGGACCCGCCGCTGGAAGCTGTCCTCGATACGGCTGGAAAGGGCCTTTGCGTCCGGGAGCCCGAACCCACCTGCCATCTCTGTTGGCGTCAACCGCCGTGGCAGTTCCAGCAGTGCCAGCGGATTCCCGCGAGTCTCCTCGATGATCCGATCGCGCACGTGCTCGTCCAGCGGCCACCTGATCGCCGAGCCCAACACTGCCCGCGCGTCACCATTGCGCAGACCCTCGACCACCAGCTCGGGCAACCCCGCCAGGGGCTGCTCTTCGCGGACCTGACGGACGGCGAAAACCAACGCGACTGGCTCTGC
>DASZMI010000089.1:0-19553 GCA_035551915.1 Solirubrobacteraceae bacterium
GGCGCGTCATCACACCCAGTTCAAGGAGACCGAGCGTCAGACCAACAGGCGCATCGTCGGGCTGCCGCTGTTCCCGGCCCAGACCTTCCGCTCGCTGGCGCTGATGCTGTTCGTCGTCGGGATCCTGTTCCTGCTCGGCGGACTCGTGCAGATCAACCCGATCTGGCAGTGGGGACCCTACGAGCCCTGGCTCGGCACCAATGGCGCCCAGCCCGACTGGTACCTCGGCTGGCTGATCGGGGCGCTGCGCCTGATGCCGTCCTTCGACGTGACCGTCGGGCACTACACGCTGATCCCCAACCCCTTCTGGGGTGGCGCGCTGTTCCCGCTGTTCGTGCTCGGCGTGCTGATCACGTTCCCCTGGGTCGAGCGCTGGCTGACGGGCGACCGCGCCGTGCACAACCTCGCTGACCGGCCACGCGAGCATCCGTTCAGGACCGCCTTCGGGCTGGCCTTCCTCACCTTCGTGTTCCTGATCTTCTCGTTCGGCGCCGCCGACCGGCTGTACGTGCTGTTCGGCCTCAGCTACGCGGCGCAGCTGACGACCTTCCGGATCGCCGTGTTCGCGGGGCCGCTCGTCGTCTTCATCCTCGCCCACCGCATCTGCCGCGAGCTGCAGATGGCCGAGAGCATCGACCGCGCGCATGAGAAGGTCGCCCAGCTCAACGTAGAAGCCCACGAGTCGCAGACGTGATCGCCCGCGACGGCCCGCACTGGCTCGAATTTATTCCGCCGCTGGGGGCGGCGGTTGTTTACCTCGCGCTCTACCGGCGGCGCGTCAGAACGCTGGCTTCGGAACATCGCGCCCCGGCGCGCTGGCGCGCGGTCTCGTTCTGCACGGGCGTGGCCCTGCTGGTCGGCGTCCAGGTCGGCCCCGCCGACAGCCTCGGCGATCAGATGCTCGCCGTGCACATGGCCCAGCACATCATGATCGGCGATGTCTGCTCGCTGCTGCTGGTGCTCGGCCTCAGCGGGCCGATGCTCAGACCGCTGCTGCAGGTCAGGGTGACGCGACCGCTGCGCACGCTCTCGCACCCGCTGGTGGCGTTCGCGCTGTGGGCGCTCGATCTCTACGCCTGGCACATTCCGATCCTCTACCAGCTGGCGATCAGGCACGATCTCGTGCATGCGCTCGAGCACGCCTGCCTGCTCTGGTTCGGGACGCTGCTGTGGCTGGCGCTGATCGGCCCGCTGCCCAAGCCTCGCTGGTTCTCAGGCTGGGGACAGGTCGGCTACATCGTGCTCGTGCGGATCGCCGGCTCAGTGCTCGGCAACGCGATGATCTGGGCTCAGGACCTGTTCTATCCGGTCTACCGCTCGAGCGACGCCGCCCGGGGGCTCAACCCGCTCTCGGACCAGAACATCGCCGGCGGATTGATGATGGTCGAGCAGATGCTGCTGACGCTCGTACTGCTGGGCCTGCTGTTCTACCGCCTGGCCATGCGCGACGAGCGGCGCCAGGACCTGGTCGACGTCGCCCGCGCGCGGGGGGTGGCGCTCAGCGACGAGCGCGCGCGGCGCGCCGCCGGTGCCGGTGCCGGTGCCTCCGAGCGGCTGCGGACTCGGATTGAGGACTCCGCGCGCGGGTAGCCGGTGCCCGGCGAGCTCGCGGGCCGGCACCGGCCGGTTCGCGAGCAACGCGGAGAATGTGCTGCGAAGGTTCGCATTGCGGGTAGTACCTCAACGGTGGAGGATGCCGAGCGGTGCATAACAGGGCGGATCCGGGCTCGCCGCTCGAGCGCGCCGCGGCGGGCAGCGCGCGGATGAGGCTCGCGATCTTCGGGTCGGGGCCGGTCTCCGGCCGCGCTGGCGGCAACGCTCGCTTTCTGCGCGGCGTCTGTGGCGAGCTGGTAGCGCGCGGTCACGAGGTCACGCTCTACCCGCCGCACGCACCCCTCGACGTAGAGGCGGCGCTCGCGGGCACCGACGTCGCACTCGTGCACGATGCGACGGCGCCCGAGCTCGTCAGGCGCATCCGTCTGCATCACGCGAGCGGCGACGGCTACCGGCTGCTGTTCTATGACACGCACGAGCGCGAGGCCAGCGCACCGCCTGAGCTACGCCGCTTCAACCTCGCGGGCTTCGACGGCGTGCTCGGGGCGGGCGAGGTGATCACCGAGACCTACCGCGCTCGCGGTTGGGACAGCCGCGCCTGGACCTGGCACGAGGCCGCCGACACCCACAGCTTCGCCCCACGCCCCGGCGCCGCCCGCATCGCCGATCTAGTCTGGATCGGCGACCGTCACGACCTCGGCGCGGGCCAGGACCTGGGGATGCTGGTACTCGAGCCGGCCCGCAGCCTCGGCCTCGGCGGCGTCATCCACGGTGAGCACTACCCGTGGCGCGCACGCCTGGCGATCCAGCGCAGCGGGCTGCGCTACGGCGGCCCGCTGGCCGAGCACCTGGTGCCCGCCGTCTGGGCCCGCCACCGCTTCACCGTCGTGCTCCCGCAGCTGCCCCAGGCGCTTGTGGGCATCCCGCAAACGCGCATCTTCGAGGCACTCGCCAGCGGCATCCCGCTGATCAGCACCCCCTGGGACGACGCCGAGGCGATGTTCACCCCCGGTCGTGACTATCTGGTCGCGCGCGATCAGCGGGAGATGGAGGCGGCCATGCGCAACCTGCGCAGCGACCGTGCGATGGCGGCCGAGCTGGCGAAGCAGGGACGCGCGACGGTGCTCGAGCGCCACACCTGTGCCCACCGGGTCGAGCAGCTGTTGGCGATCCTCGCCCGGCTTCGCGCCGGATCACGCGACACGGCCGGCATGCTGGCTGCCCCGGCACGTGCCCGCCTCTATGGGTTTTCCCGCAAATTGGGTGAGAATTCCTCCGATTCCGACTATGGTTCGGCCCGAGAGGTCGGTGCCAAGTGAGCGAGGCGTTGAGTTTCAGGGGGGAATGAGGTGAAGGTCGTAGTCCTTGGACTGTCGATCACCTCGTCATGGGGCAATGGGCACGCCACCAACTACCGCGGTCTGGTGCGTGAGCTCGCTTCGCGCGGACACGAGGTGTTGTTCTGCGAGCGTGACGCTCCCCGCTACGAGAGCACCCGCGATCTGCGCGAGCTGCGCGGCGCGCGCCTGCTGCTGTACGGCTCGCTCGACGAACTCGCGCAGAACGCCGGCGAGCAGATCGCCGATGCGGACCTGGTGATCGTCGGCTCGCACATTCCGGAGGGCGTGGCGATCGCCGAGTACGTGCTTGCGAGCACCGCGGGGCGCACGGCCTTCTACGACGTCGAGACCCCGGAGACGATCGGAAAGCTGAGGGCCGGCGTGCCCGAGTATCTGACGCCGGAGCTGGTTCCGCGATTCGATCTCTACCTGTCCTCCAGCGGTGGGCCCAGCCTGACCGCACTCGAGGGATTCGGTGCGCGCCGGGTGATCCCGTTCTACGCGATGGTCGACCCGCGTGGCTATGTGGCGGTCGCGAGCCGGCCCTGCTGGGACCTCGGTTACCTCGGCCGTTACAGCCCCGGCCGCCAGGCGAGCCTCGAGGCGCTGATGCTGTCGCCGGCGCGGGCACTCCGTGCGCGCCGCTTTGTCGTCGCCGGGCCCCAGTACCCAGAGGGCATGGCGTGGCCGGCCAACGTCGCTCGCATCCAGCACGTGAATCCCGGGCGCCATCCGGTCTTCTACGGCGCGCAGCGCTTCGCGCTCAATCTCACGCGCGCAGCGATGCGCGAGGCCGGCTGGGCCCCCAGTGTGCGCCTGTTCGAGGCCGCCGCCTGCGGTACCGCGATCATCTCCGACTACTGGCCCGGGCTCGACGAGTTCTTCACGCCCGACAAGGAGATTCTGGTCGCGCGCTCCGCCGACGACGTGCTGCGGGCGCTGATCGAGACCGGGATCGAGGCGCGCATGGCACTCGCCGCCCGCGCCCGTCAGCGCGTGATGCGCGAGCACACGGCCGCGCGCCGGATCGACCTGCTCGAGCGCGAGCTCGACGAGCTGGCGCCGATGGGCGGGGTGGTGCCGCACCCCGCGCACAGCTGAGTAGGCGCCCGGCTCTCAGGGCACACGCAAGAATTATTGACGTCTTTGACGTCAATAATTCTTGCGTGAGCCCTCAGTCGAGCATCCTCAGGACGCCCAACTCGACCCGGCGCCGACGTCGCTTGCCGAGCTCGGCGAGCGTCCCGACGTACCCGACGGCGGTCTCGATCGTTGTGCCCGAGAGGTAGTTGTCGAGCACGCGCGGGTCGATGTAGGAGCGCCGCGCCACCGCGGGCGTGTTGCCCAGCATCTCGGAGATCTCCTTGATCACGGCGCGCGCCACACGTTGGCGCGAGCGCGGCCGTGCCAGCGGGTGCTGCTCGAAGTACGCCAGGCGCGCGGCCGCCAGCGCAGTCGCGTTCCATGTGCGGAAGTCCTTGGCGCTGAAGTCCGCGCCGGCGTTTGCCTTGATGTATTCGTTGACTGCCTCGCTCCCGAGCCGATGCCAGCCGCGCGCGTCGCGATAGCTGAGCAGCTCGGGCGGCCCCGAGCGCCGCCGTGCCAGTGGTCGCAGCAGGCTCAGGCTGGCTGGATCTGAGATCTCCAGCACGCGACGCACTCCGCTCTTGCCGAGGTAGTCGAACACGGCGCGGTCGCGGTCGCAGTGCAGGTGTTCACGCTGCAGTGTCGCCAGCCCGAAGCCGCCCTCGTCGTCCGCGTACTGCTCGCTGCCGACGCGGAACAGCCCGACGTCGAGCAGCCTCGTCGCTCCCGCAGCCACCCGCTCATGAGTGAGCTCACCGGTGGCGGCCAGTGCCTGCGTGACGCTCGCGCGCAGGCGCGGCAGAGCCCGCGCGAACGCCTGCATCTCCCGGAACTTCTGGCGGTCACGCTGCTCACGCCAGAGCTGGTGGTACAGGTACTGCTTGCGTCCGGCGGCATCGATCCCGGTGGCCTGCAGGTGGCCCCGGGAGTCAGGACAGATCCACACCTGTTCCCAGGCCGGGGGGATCGCGAGCGCCGCTATGCGCTCGAGCGTCTGCTCGTCATCTACGCGCTCGCCGCCGGCGTCCGCGTAGATGAAGCCACGGCCGCGCCGCTGGCGCTTCAGGCCGGGAGCCGAGCAGTCGGCGCGACGCAGGCGCATCGCCCGGGCTCAGCCCTCGGACGCGGCGCTCACGTTGGCGTCGGCGCCGCGCACGCTCAGGACCCCGTCGATCGCCTCGAGTTCGGCGGTCAGCTGTGCCATCGAACCACGCCCGCGCAGCGCAATCCTGACCGTGACCGTGGGTTGGCCGCCCTCCTCAGCGCCGCTTTCCCGCTCAACCAGCAGGTCGGCGATCGCAAAGCCGGAGGCCGAGCACTCGGCGACGAGCTTGCGCAGCACTCCGGCACCATCGACGTAGGTGATCAGCAGCGGCGAGATCAGCGCTCCGGTGCCGGGGAAGTGCCTCGTGATGTATGGATAGCCGAGCGACACGACCAGGTAGGCGACCGTCGCGGCGGTGGCGAGGATCGGCAGATCGCCGCCCGCCGCCAGGCCGACCCCGGCCGTCGCCCAGATCCCAGCCGCGGTCGTGAGTCCGCGCACGTTGTTGCGCTGCACAAAGATCAGGCCGCCGCCGATGAAGCCGATGCCCGAGACGACCTGGGCCGCGACACGCGACGGGTCGAGCACGATCAGGCGGTTCTGCAGCACATCGGAGAAGCCGTAAATGCTGACCAGCATCAGCAGCGCCGCGCCGGTGCCGACCAGCGCGTAGGTGCGCATGCCCGCGTTCTTCTGCCTGATCTCGCGCTCGACCCCGATGATGCTCGAGAGCAGCAGCGCAAGCCCGAGGCGCCAGAGCAGGTCCCACTCCGAGAAATGCATATGGTGCAACCTACAGTCCTTTACGCCAGTTGTGAACCACTTGTGAACACTCAGGCAGGCTGAGGACTTAGGGTTCAGGACGAAATTAGTGACGGAATTGGCTTAGCGCAACGCCAGCAGGCAGATCGCTCCGAAGCCGGCGGCACCGGCGGTCCACCAGGCGATGTAGTCGCCGATGTGGCCCGAGTGCGCCCCCCTGACGGCACCGACGAACGCCCTCGCCGGATTGCGGATGCGATCGGGCAGACCCTCGCGCAGCGGGCGCCCGAAGAGACCCAGCGCCGCCAGCGCCACCGCCAGCACGACGCCGCCACAGCCGAACAGCACCTCGCTCACGGAGGCGTGGTCGTGTGGCTCGCGGGGCAGCGGCACCTGCGCGCCGTGGAGGACCCAGGCGTTGTAGGCATGGTGATCGGCCAGCAGTCCCGCCGCGCGGGCTGCCCACTCCAGCGCCCCCGGCACGAAGTTCAGGCCCGCCGCGAGCACGAGCAGCACAGCGGGCACGATCACCATCAGCGGCGGGGTGTGCTCGGGCTTGTCACGGGTCTCATCGACCCGTTCCTCGGCGGCGCGGGCCTGATCGGGGTCGGCACCCTCAGACGGCCCCCAGCCCATGAACACACGTCCGGCGATGCGCAGCACCGCACCCCCGGTCGCGGCGGAGATCAGCATGAACAGGACCGACAGCCAGCCATAGCCGGCCTGCGATGCCGCGCCCTCGATCCCGGCCTTGCCGTGGAACAGCGTGAACGGCGGCAGCGCGGCCAGCAGCAGCCCTCCGATCACGAACAGCGTGCCAACGATGCGCATGCTCGCATCGACCGACCCGCACCCGTGGAGATCGAACTCGTCGACCGTGCTGAAGCGATGAAGCAGCGTCCCGCAGAGCATGAACAGCGCCGCCTTGGTGAGGCCGTGGGCGGCCACATATGTGACCACGCCGGACAGTGCGCGCGGATCGAGCAGACCGACGCCGCACAGCCCCAGGCCGACGTGGCTGATCGTTGAGAACGCCAGCAGGCGCTTGATGTGGCGCTGTAGGAAGCACATCCAGCAGGCGACAAGCCCGCTGATCGCGCCCGCCGCCACCAGGATCACCCGCAGTGTCGCCGCGTGCGGCCCGAGCACCCCGGCGAACACCTCCCAGTAGAGCCGCGCCACCGCGTACAGGCCGAGCTCGACCATGACGCCGCTGAACAGCACGCAGACCGGCACCGGTGCCACCGCGTGCGCGTCCGCCAGCCAGAAGTGCAGCGGCACGATCGCCGCCTTGGTCAGGAAGCCGAGGAATAGCAGGACCATCGCCATGATCACCAGCGGGTCGGCGTGGTGGCCGTCGAGCGCGGTCCCGATCTGCGCCAGATTGAGCGCGCCGGTGCGGGCGTACAGCATTGCCGTGCCGATGAACATCGCGTAGCCGCCGATGCTGTTGGTGACGGCAAAGTTGATCGCGCCCTGGATCGGCGCACGCTCCTCGATCCGGTACGCGGTGAGCGCGTAGGCGACGACGCTCATCAGCTCGAAGAACACGACCAGGTCGAAGAGGTCGCCGGTCAGCGCGAAGCCGGCCATGCCCATCAGGAACATCAGCATCAGCGCGTGGAATAACCCCCCAACGGCGTCGAAATAGTGCAGCGAGTAGACGAATGCCGCGAGCACCATCAGCGTCGCGAAGGCGGCCAATCCCGCGCCGAGCGGGTCGACATCCAGCGCGATGCCCAACGGCACGCCCGCGCGCGGGCGCCAGCCGCCCAGCCAATATGCGATCGCGTGCCCGGCCGAGTCGTGCGCGAGCATCACGCAGAAGGCCAGCACCGCCAGCGTCACGACGGTCGCGAGCCCGTCGTTGGTCCAGCGCGGCAGCATCGAGCCGACGGCGACCAGCAGCGCCGCCGCGATGAAGGGCACGGCCATCGGCAGCGCGGCGAGGCTTGTCACCGGCGCTAGTGCCGCAGCGCGCGCAGCTGCGCCGGGTCGACGCTGCCGAAGCGACGGTGCGCCTGCACGACCAGCGCCAGCAGCAGCGCGGCCACCGTCGCCTCGATCACGATGTCGGTCAGCACCAGCACCTGCACGACCGGGTCGACCAGCGTCGAGTGCGGCGAGATGTCGGCGACGATCGGCGCCTTGCCCCCGCTGCGATAGCCGACGCCGAGCAACACCAGGTAGCTCGACGTCTGGATGACGCCGAGGCAGATCACGGTGCGGACCAGATGGTTGCTCGTGACCACCCCCCAGAGGCCGACCACGAACAGCCAGGCGGCGACGGCGAACGGCAGGAAACTCATCACTGCCCCTCCGTAGTCGAGAGCAGCGACTGGTCGAGGAACTCGCTGAAGATCAGCAGCAGCGCGCCGGTCACCTCGAGGCCGACGGCGATGCTGACGACCGGCATGATCCCCGCCGACAGCAGCTGATCGGGCGTACCGAGCGGCAGGAAGTTCTTGACGAAGACGCCCGCGAACACCAGCCCGCCGATGCCGATCAGCACGAGCCCGGCGGCGCCCCCCGATTCGAGCGCCTCGATCATCCATTCGGGCGCCACCTTCTTGAGCGTCAGATAGCGCCCGGAGAGCATCACGACGCCCGGCCCGGCCGAGAGCACGACCCCCGCCTGGAAGCCACCACCCGGGGTCAGTGCTCCGTGCAGATCCAGATAGATGCCGCAGGCGACGATCAGCACGACCATCAGCAGCGCCTGCACCCGCAGGGCCTGGCTGGCGCCTTGGAAGCGGTGTTCGTCGGCGCGGGTGCGGCGCTCGGACTGATCCTCATCGCGCATGTGACGCATCAGCATCACCACGCCGGTGACGGCGGCGAACAGGATCGCCTCCTCCCCCACCGTGTCGAACACGCGCAGGTCGAAGTTCAACGACGTCACGTAGTCGGTCGCGTGTCGCGCCTTCAGCTCGCGTGCCATCACCGCGTGCCCGAGCGTCCCGTGGAAGTCGCCAAACGTCGGCAGCGCATGCAGACCGATCAGCAGTACCGCCAGCAGCCCGGCTGCGGCCGTCAAAAACAGGATCGTGCGTCCGCGCGTGCTCATTCGGCTTCTCCCCCAGCGCCCTTGCTCTTCGGGTCCGCCTCCTCGGTGTCCTCGGCGGGAACCTGGTCGGCGAGCCGGCGCAGCGCAGCGAGCAGGATCATCGGCAGCGCGACCCCGGCAACCACGAGTTCGGAGAGCGCGACGTCGGGCGCCTGGAAGGCGAAGAACAATGCGGTCAGCGCGAAGCCGAAGATCGCCATCAGCAGCGTCTGCCGCAGCGGCGACGGTGTCAGGGCGATCGCTGTGCCCGTCAGGCAGACGACGATCAATGCAGAGATTTGAAGCGTGGTCACCGCTTGCCCTCCTGCACCGGGTAGTCGTCGAGCGCCCGCCAGTCACCGCGGGTACGGATCCGGAAGCTGCGGGCGGTGGTATGAACGAGCACCGGCCCCAGCAACGCGGTCAAAAATCCGGCCAGCAGCGCCTTGTCGCCGAGCAGCGAGAAGTACTGCTCAACCAGGATTGCGATCCCGATCAGCATCGTCCCCCAGCCACCCAGCGAGACGCAATGCAGGCGGTCCAGCGTGTCGCGCATCACGCAGATGCCGAGCACGGCGATCAGCTGCAGCAGCACCCCGGCCCCGAGCAGCACATATGCGGCCACGTCCTTCAAATGTCCTCCTCCATCATCCGTGCGAACGCGAGCGAGCCGACGATCGAGACGAGCACGAAGGCCACCGCGAGGTCGATGAACGGCTGGCGCTTGAACGCGATCGAGAGCAGCATCAGCACGCTCGTCAGCATCGTCGACCCCAGCTCCACCGCGACCAGCGCGTCGATCTCGCTGGCGAGGATGCAGACGCACAGACACGGCAGCCAGGCGAGCACAAGCACCACCGCGGACAGCAGCCAGACGCTCATTGCATCGGCCCGAGCCGGTGGAACAGCAGCGTGCCGGAATCGGGGTCGACGCCGATCACGACCGTGTTGGGAGGCATCGAGCGGAAGCCCTCGGCCAGAGCCTGGCGGCCGAGGTCGTATGCGCCGCCGCCGCCGGCGTCGAAGGGGTCTACCTGGATGACGCCGCGCCGGCGGCGCGGTGCCAGGGTCTGGGCGAAGATCTCCCGGCAGACGATCACGATGCCGACCGGCACCTTGGCGAGCTCGCGCGCGGCGATCGTCAGCCAGCGCAGCTTGATGGCCGCACTCGCGTCGGACTCGAAGTAGGCGGCGCTGTACGCCGCGGCAGCGATCAGCGCCGCCGCGCCCCCGGCCCAGAGGTCGGGGGAACTGGTCGTGTCTATCAGCAGCCAGTAGAACGGTGCCGCGATCAGCAGACCGAGTACGGCGCTCCAGGCTCTGCTCATCCTCCCCGCCCGTCGCTCATCTGCCGCCCGCCTGCGCCAGGCGGCCCGCCTGGAACTGCGGCAGCACGTGCTCCCGGTAGGCCTCGAAGAACGCCGCCTGATCGGGGCCGATCTGCTGGATGTAGAGCTCGTCGAAGCCCGCCTCCTCGTAGGCGCGGATCGCGTCGATATGCCGCTCGAGCTCGGGTCCGCAGGGCACATCCTCGGTGGCGGCGTCCACGCTCACCAGCTGGCAGGCCTGCTCGAAGTGCGACGGGGTCGGCAGCACCTGGGCGAGCTCACCGGGCAGGGCCTCATTCGGCCACAGCCGGTGGACGGTCTCCCTGGCACGCTGCTCATCGGCGTCGTAACAGACCTTCAGCCCGGCACCGGCATAGCTGCCGCGCCTCGCCTGCGAGCGGAAGCGCTCGACCGACTCGGCGTCAGGCCCGACCGTCACGAATCCGTCACCGATCCGGGCGGCGAGGTCGACGGAGCGCGGCCCGAAGCCCGATACCAGGATCCGCGGCGCCTGCTCGGGCAGATCGTAGATCCGGGCATGGTCCACCCGGTAGTGCTTGCCGTGGTGGCTGTGCACGCCGCCGATCCACAGCTGCCGGATGATGTCGACGGCCTCCTCGAGCATCTCGCGGCGCTCGGGCGCGGCCGGCCAGCGATCACCGAGGATGTGCTCGTTCAGCGCCTCGCCGGTGCCGACACCGAGCGCGAACCTGCCGTCCAGCAGCATCGCCGCGGTGGCCGCCGCCTGCGCGATCACGGCCGGGTGGATCCGCATCGTCGGGCAGGTCACGGCGGTCGTGACGCCCATCCCGGGCGCGGCCTGTGAGATCGCGCCGATCGTCGACCAGACGAAGGGGCTATGCCCCTGCTGATCGTTCCAGGGGTGGAAGTGGTCGGAGATCCACAGGTCCTGGAAGCCGGCCTCCTTGGCCTTCACGGCCTGATCGACGAGTTCGCGCGGGCCGAACTCCTCCGAGGAGAGGAAGTAACCGAGCTTCATGACCCGCCCCCTCCGGCGAACACCTCCACGACCTTCCTGGTGAAGCCAGGAAGATCGTCGGGCTTACGGCTCGAGACCAGCCGGCCGTCGACGTGCACCTCTTCGTCGACCCACTCGGCGCCCGCATTGCGCAGGTCGGTCTGCAGCGTTGGCCAGGAGGTCAGGGTGCGGCCGCGAACGACATCGGCCTCGACCAGGGTCCAGGGTCCGTGGCAGATGACGCCGACCGGCTTGTCCTGCTCGAAGAAGCTCCTGACGAAGCGCACAGCGTCCTGATCGCCGCGCAGAAAGTCCGGGTTGGCGACCCCGCCGGGCAGCACCAGCGCGTCGTACTGAGCGGGATCGGCGCTGCTGGCGGTCACGTCGACCTTGATCCTGTCGCCGTGATCGAGGTGGTTGAAGGCCTGGATCTCACCGGAGTTGAGCGACACGACCACCGTCTCGGCACCGGCCTGCTCGACCGCCCGCCGCGGCTCGTCCAGCTCCACCTGCTCGACCCCGTCGGCCGCCAGGAACGCGACCCGCTTGCCGTTCAGCTCGCCACTCATGCCTTCGCCTCCCGCTCGTACTCGCGCAGGAACCCCTCGAACAAACGGCGGTGCCCCTCCTCGTCGTGGAGGATGTCGACCACCATGTCCTGGGTGACGGGGTCGATCTCCTCGGTCTCGGCGACGATCCTGCTGTAGTGCTCGATCGCGCCGCTCTCCGCCTCGATCACGCCGCGGATCAGTCCGATCACGTCGGTCTGGTCGGCCGGCGGCCGCATGAAGTCCTGCTCGGGCTTGAACTCGACCGAGCTGGGCACGACCCCGTAGAGCTCCTTGATCCGCTCGCCGAACATCCGCGCGTGCCCAAGCTCCTCCTGAATGTCCTTCTCGAGCGAGGCCGCGATCTGACGCGCGCGCACCCCGTCGGGGTTGATCGAGCCGGCCACGTAGTTCATGACCGTCTCGATCTCCATCCAGTAGGCGCTGGTCAGCAGCTCGACCACGTGCTCGCGTTCCTGGCCGCGTGAGTCATCGAGGATGCTCACGGCATTGGCGGTGCTCGACATCGACATCTCCTTTCGTGGTGCGGGGCGCCGGAAGCGCTCTGCCTTACTGACTCTGCTGACGCGCCTCGATGTATTCGTCGGGCGTAACCGGGACCTCACCCGCGGGCGGGCCCTGGCCCCGTGGCATCCGCCCCGCCGGTGGCCGCTGCGGCGGCTCGGTCAGGGTCGGGGTGATACCGGCGGCGCGCGCGCTGGCGATTGCCGCCGCGGCGCTGACCGCACCGATCACCGCCAGCGGCACGAGCACGATTGTGAACACCCCGCCCGCGAAGATCCCGACGATGATGAACAGGATCGCGAGCACGATCAGTACGAGTCCTAGATACATGTTCCTCCCCTACCCGTGGCGGGTTGGCTCGACTCGGGAATCACTGCCCGTGCTTGACACCCGGCTCACCCGATGCGAATTGGATAAATGACAGCGGGTGGCCGCCGGGGACGTTGGCCTCACGTGTGTACTTACCTAGCGGCAGCACCGTGCGACCCCAGGCGTTGGCAAGCAACATCGCGCTGGCGGCGTAGAACGCGGCCACCGCCGAACCCATCGTCACGTACCCCGCGATGTCCTGCCAGGTCGTACCTCCGACCGTGTAGAAGATGCCCAGGAAGGCGGAGCCGACGCCCAGGAGCAACAGCACCGAGGTGACCGCCAGGCTCTCCGCCAGTGAGGCCAGCATGCCCATCAGCGTCACCGCTGCCAGCGTGTAGAACCAGTAGGCCAGCGCGGGGACGGCGGCGCCCGCCGCCGGAGCGGGAAGCACCTTCACGGCGATCAGCAGCTGCAGCACGCCGTAGGCGAGCCAGAAGGCGCCCCACATGCCATGGATTGCGGTGGCAAGCGTGTCTCGTGCGCGGTACGACCAGAGCGCTGCCACACCCTGCGCGATGCCACCGGTCGCGGTGGTGAACGGAAACAGCAGCGCCGGCGAGCTCGCGCCACCGAACCAGCCGACGAGGTTCGCGGTGACCGCAAAGGTCGCGACGGCGAAGCCGAAAAGGCCCAGCACCGACGGCGCCGCAACCGGCTGCAGCATCACGCGCGTGTGGTCACGCCATTCCCCGAACTCTCGGTAGTAATCCTCGCTGTATGCACTGCCGTTCCCGTGACGTGGTTGTGCCGTTGCACGCATGAGAAATCCGCCTTCCGTTGAATTGGTCCTCTTAGTGGTCCCACTTTCCCGTGACGGCACGCGGATAACAGGGTTGTCGGGGGTAAGACAAGGACATGGCCACTGAGAAACAACGCGAGGCCGCACGGCGCAACGTGAAGAAGGCTCAGGCCGGCGCGCGCGACAAGAAGACGATCAGCCACCTGAGCTCTGAGACACGCTCGGCGCTGGGTCGCGAGGGAGCGAAGGCCGCGGCGCGCAAGCGCGGAGCGTCGACCGGTACAGGCACCGGCGCCGGGGCGATGACCGTCACCGAGCTGCGCCGGGAAGCCGCGCGTCTGAGCATCGACGGCCGCTCGAAGATGGGCAAGGCTCAGCTGATCCGCGCCGTCGGCCAGCGACGCCGCTCCCAGCCAGGCAGCTAGCTGGCGCTCCGGCCCTGGCTCTCCTGGCCACGCCGTGGCGGCACGTTCTCCGGGTCCGAGTGCTGGTCGGTGTCGCCGAGCGGGTCGGTGTCGCGCGGATGGTCCACCAGCCAGTCGGCGGAGTTGCTCTCATCGCCGCCCTCGGCGCCGCCGGGCGTCGGGTCCGCTGGCGGATCGGTCTGGCGGTTGACCTCGACCTCGCGCCTGGCCTCATCTTCTGACCGGCGCTGTATCGGCTGATCGCCCGTCACCTCGCCGGGATGGATCGCTGGTTCCTCAGGCATCCCTTTGAGCTTCCCTCGCCCCGGCAGCGCAAAACGAGCCTGACCTGCCCGTACCAGCCTGGTGGTGGCGGTCACATGTTCAACCGACTTCTTGTCCGATCACGGCCGCCGGGGCAGGCTTCCGGACATGAGCAAGACATCTCTCCTGGGCGACAAGCCCGTCAACCGCATCGGCTTCGGCGCGATGCAACTCGCCGGCCCCGGCGTGTTCGGGCCGCCGCGCGACCCCGACGGCGCCCGCGCCGTGCTGCGCCGCGCGATCGAGCTCGGCGTCAACCACATCGACACCTCGCAGTTCTACGGCCCCAACGTCGTCAACGAACTGATCCGTGAGACGCTCCACCCCTACCCCGAGGACCTGCGGCTCGTCAGCAAGCTCGGCGCCCGGCGCGACGACAAGGGCGGGTGGCTGGTATGGGACGACCCTGCCGGGCTGCGCCAGGGTCTCGAGGACAACCTCCGCACGCTGCAGATCGAAAGGCTCGATGCCGTCAACCTGCGGCTGATGGACGAGCACGACTCCGAGGGCAAGCTCGAGGAGCAGCTCGGCACGCTCGCGGACCTCCGCAGCGAGGGCAAGCTCGACATGATCGGGATCTCGAACGCCAGCACGGAGACGCTGCGGCGCGCCATGGACCTCGTGCAGATCGCCTGCGTCCAGAACCCATTCAGCGTCGTCAACCGCGAGGGCGAGAGCGAGCTCGAGCTATGCGAGGAGCGCGGCGTCGCCTACGTGCCGTTCTTCCCGCTGGGCTCGGCCTTCAGCGGCGGCCCCAAGCAGCTCGCCGCCGACCCGGCCGTGGCCGAGGTCGCCGCCAAGCACGGCGCCACGCCCTCCCAGGTCGCGCTCGCGTGGCTGCTGCACCGCTCCGAGCGGATCCTGCTGATCCCCGGCACGAGCTCGATCGGCCACCTCGAGGAGAACATGACCGCCGGCGAGATCGAACTCGACGCCCGGGACATGGCGCGGCTCGACGAGGCCGAGCAGCTGGGCGACCCGCTTGCGGCAGCCGAGCAGCATTAGCGTGTCAGCGCCGGAGCCGAAGCGGTCGAAGTCGTCCGGCGAATTTCGCTCAGACGAGGCTGGCCAGCGCCGCGCGGGTCGCCTCGTCGGCTGGTGCATAGATCGTCAGCCGCAGGTCGGGCGAGCCCGTCGGCACGGTCTGAGCGTGATGCAGGCTGAGCCGCCCGAGCGTCGGGTGCTCGATCGTCTTGGTCCCGCGCTGGATGCCGCTGATCTGGTGCTCACCCCACCACTCGCGGAACCAGGTGCTGTGCTCCTTGAGCTCCTCGACGAAGCGCTCGTACGCGGGCTCGCCCGCGTGCTGCGCGTACTCGGCACGGAAGCGCGCGACCTGGTTGTAGGCGGTGCCCCGACGGGTCAGCGCATGCTGGTCGGCGCCCGGTTCGACCAGCAGCCTCCACAGCAGCGAGCGGCGCTCCTGGCGGATGTGGTCGACCGGGCCGAACAGCGCCGACGCCCCTCTGTTCCAGGCGAGGATCCGCGTCATCGGGCCGAGCAGATAGGCGGGGGTGTCGAGGCTCTCGACCAGCGCGATCAACGCCGCGTGGTCGTCCTCGGCCGCGTCCGCGTTCGGCGCCGGCAGCGGCAGCTCGGTCCGGGCGAGCGCGAACAGGGTCGCGCGCTCGGCGGCGTCGAGCCGCAGCGCCCGGGCGAGCGCCTCGAGCACATCGGGCGAGGGATGGATGTCGCGCCCCTGCTCGAGCCACGTGTACCAGGACACGCCGACGCCGGCCAGTGCCGCCAGCTCCTCACGGCGCAGCCCTGGTGTGCGCCGGCGCGCGCCGTCGTCGGGCAGGCCGACGTCGGCCGGGCTCAGCCGCGCGCGGCGCGAGCGCAGGAACGCGCGCAGCTCACCACGGCGCGACGGCGATGAGGTCGTGACAGCCATCTCCTGAGAGCGTACGACCCGCAGCTCTGCTGCCCGCCGCTCGATCGTGGAATCCGCGGCAGAATCGGAAGAATCGCCGCGACGGCCCGAGCTTCTACGAGATCGGCCCCGCCGGCGTACCGATTCCGAAGAATCGCCACGAGCCCGGCCGATTCGATCGGATCTGCCGGTCGCCTACGCGCCAACCGGCCCGAGCACGCGCTCGAGCTCGGCATTCACAAACAACCCCTCGGGATCCATGCGCGCGCGGACCTGCCGGAAGCGCTCCCACTCCGGGTATCGCGGCGCCAGCGACTCAAACGTCTGGAAGTGACGCTTGCCCCAGTGCGGGCGGCCCTCGAAGCCGTTCATGATCTTCTCGACCATGCGGAAGTACGGCTCGTACTCCATCTGGTCGAAGGCGTGCACGGCGACGTAACAGGTCTCCCGCGCGTGCGCGGGTGAGAGCAGCGCGTCGTCGCCGGCGACGAAGCGGACCTCGATCGGGAAGTTGATCGGCAGGCGGCGGGCCCGCAGGCCCTCGCGGATCGCGCGGATCGCCTCGGGCCCGTTGGCGCGCGGGATCGCATACTCCATCTCGGTGAAGCGCACGAGTCGCGGCGAGACGAAGATCCGGTGGGAGACATCGACGCGATCGCTCGATCCGGCGATCCTTGTCACCAGGCGATTGAGCCGCGGGATCGCCGCCGGGTAGCGGCGCCCGAAGCGCGAGAAGGCGTTGAGGCCGTGGTTGACGAGCACAATGTCCTCCAGGTACTCGCGCAGCTTCGAGCGCGGCGTCGGCTCGCGGTCGGTGCGGTCATTGCGGCGCAGCAGAGCGGTCTCGCTGTAGGGGAACCAGTACATCTCGAAGTGATCGTGATCCTCCGGCAGGTGGTCGAGCTGTTCGAGCGTCTGCTCGAGCGGCGCCGGGCCGTCGACCCCGCGCAGCCGGTAGGCGGGCACCGTCTGCAGCGTCAGCGCGGTCACGACCCCGAGCGCGCCGAGGCTGACCCGGGCCGCGCGCCAGCCGTCAGGGTCGCTGCGCTCGTCGAGCTTGACGACCGTGCCGTCGGCCTGCATCAGCTCGACCGCGAGCAGCTGCGAGGAGATGTTGCGCAGGCGGCTGCCGGTGCCGTGCGTGCCGGTCGCGGTGGCACCGGACAGCGTCTGCCTGTCAATGTCACCGAGGTTCTCGAAGGCAAGGCCGTGGCGGTCGAGCTGCCGGTTCAGCTCCCCGATAGTGATCCCGGCCTCCACCCGCACGGCGCCGCTCGAGGGATCGACCTCCAGCACACGATTCATGCGCTCCATCGAGATCAGCGAGCCGCCGGTCATGACAAGCCCCGTGAAGCTGTGCCCCGACCCCGCCACGCGCACATGGCGAGCGCCCTGACGGGCCCGGTCGAGCGCTCCCCGCAGCTCGAGCAGGTTCTGCGGACGTTCGATCACGTGCGGGAAGCAGTGCTGGCGCCGATCCCAGTTGCGCCAGCCGTTCAGGTCTCGGGCAGAAGGCGTGCTCACGGTTGCCATGTTCTAATGCACAGCCTATGGGCAGCGCCTTTCCTGGACAGGTGGTCGGCGCGGGCGACCACGAGCGACTGCAGCGCGCCTGCGCGGAACTGGAGCCGCCGTTCGCCGTGGTCGACCTCGACGCCTTCACCGAGAACGCCGCCGCGCTCGCGCGTCGCGCCGGTGGCAAAGCGATCCGCGTCGCCTCCAAGTCGCTGCGCTGCCGGGCGCTGCTGCAGCGGCTGCTGGCCGACGCGGAGGCGCCCTTCCGCGGCGTGCTGGCCCTGACGGTCGCGGAGGCGCTGTGGCTGAGCGAGCACGGCGTGCGCGATCTCGTCGTCGGCTACCCGAGCGTCGACCGCGAGTCGCTGCGCGCTGCGATGACGCGGATGGCCAGCGGGCCATCCGCGGCGACGAACATAACTCTCATGGTCGATGCGGTCGAGCACCTCGAGCTGCTGGAGTCGCTCGGCGGCGAGATCAACGTCTGCCTCGACGCCGACGCGGGACTGTGGCTGCTGGGTGGGCGCGTGCGCGTCGGGCCGCGGCGCTCGCCGCTGCACACGCCGGCGCAGGTCGCCGCGTTGGCGGCGGAGATCGAGCGCCGGCCGGGCCTCAGCCTGGTCGGGGTGATGGCCTATGAGGGGCAGGTCGCCGGCGTCGCTGACCACCCCGCCGGGCGGCCCTTGCGCGGGCTCGCGATCCAGGCGATGCAGGCGGCCTCGCGGCGTGAGTTGCGCGGGCGCCGGCGCGAGCTGGTGGCGGCGGCCGAGGGCGTCGCCGGCCGGCTGCGCTTCGTCAACGCCGGCGGCACCGGCAGCCTCGAGTCGTCCTCGAGTGAGTCCTGCGTGACCGAGGTGACCGCCGGCTCCGGTCTCTACGGACCGGCCCTGTTCGATGACTACAAGCGCTTCCGGCCGCGACCGGCGGCCTTCTACGCACTGCCGATCGTGCGCCGGCCCGGGCCGGGTGTGGTGACCGCGCTGGGCGGCGGGTACGTGGCGTCGGGGCCCGCTGGCCCCGACCGCCTACCGCGGCCGTGGTGGCCGGCGGGGCTCAAGCTCGATCCTCAGGAGGGTGCCGGCGAGACGCAGACGCCGCTGCGCGGGGCGATCGCAAATGCGCTCGAGATCGGCGACCGCGTGTGGATGCGCCACGCCAAGGCCGGCGAGCTCTGCGAGCGCTTCCAGGCGCTGTACCTGGTCTCTGGCGATCAGGTCGTCGACCAGGTCCCGACCTATCGCGGCGAGGGGCGGTGCTTCCTGTGAGCGCCGCTGGCCCGGCCGCTGGAGCTCGCGTCCGGCTGGCCGCGCGCGGTGCTGACCGCCGCGGGCGGCGTGCTGCGGCTGGGAGGCGACACGTTCGGCTGGGCGCTCGCTTGGCAGGTGCTGATCGCCGTCGCGCAGCCGGTGATCCTGAATGCGGTGACCGGGCTGGCGAGCGGCTACCTGAGCGCGCGCTCGCGTCCCGTCTGGATCGCGACCGGCGCGGCGGTGATCGGCTTCCTGATGCTGGCGGCGCTGCCGGTGATCCTCGAGATCTCAGAGCGGCGCGCCGGTTCGGCGGGAACCAGCGCGACCGCCCTGATCTGGCTATCGGGGAACGCGTGCGGGATCGTGATCGCGATCCTCGTGCAGATCGTCGTGCACCACCCGACGGTCGCGTTCCTGTTGATGGCCTCTATCTCGGTGTTTGTCCTGCGGTTTGTGTCGCAGGGGTGGCTGTCGGCAGGGACGCCCGCGACGCTCCCTGATGGCGCTCCTGGCTGACGGCGCCCGCCCGGTTCCTGATCCCCATCGCGACGACCGCGCCGACCAGCGAGAGTCCGGCGGCGACGCCGAGTGCCGGCTTGAAGCCGCTGGCGACCCGCGCCGGATCGGCCAGGCTGCCGTGGGCGTTGAAGACGGCGGTGGCGACGGCGACGCCGAACACCGCACCGAACTGCTGCAGCGTGTTGATCGTGCCGGCGGCCTTGCCGAGCAGGCTGTGCGGCGCCGCGCTCAGACCCGCCGCCGCCACCGGCGGCATCGCCAGTGAGATGCCGATTCCGGCGATCACGAACGGCACGATGTAGCCGCCGTAGCCGGAGTGGCCGACCGCGAGCGCGACGATCCAG
>DASZMI010000090.1:0-31943 GCA_035551915.1 Solirubrobacteraceae bacterium
CTCCGGGGTTCACTCCTGGTCGCAGGCCAAGGGCAAGACCTTCGGCGTCACCGACCTCGGGTCGGGCACGGACGGCCTGACCAAGTACATGAGCGTCAAGGCCGGCGTGCCGGTCGCCGACATCCACCGCCTCGCGGTCGGCGCCGGCCCGACGGCCATCGCGGCAATCCAGCAGGGCAGCGCCGCCTGCGTGATGACCACGCAGCCGACGGTTGAGCAGCTGGAGCTCAAGCACCTCGCCTACTCGATGGCCAACCTCGCCAGCGGCGCGGCGGCAACCAAGCTGCTCGGTGGCCCGTACCCGGCCGCGGGCGTGCTGGTGAAGACCGACTGGGCCAACTCGCACAAGACCGCGGTTCAGGGCGTCGTCGACGCGCTGGCAGCAACCCTGCGGTTCATGAACACCCACACGGCGGCCCAGATCGCGGCGAAGATGCCGGCGGCGTTCGTCACCGAGGGTGTCACCAAGGCGCAGTACATCGCGTCGCTCAACGCCGACAAGGGCCAGTTTGCCCCCAACGGCCTGATGACCAACAAGATGGCCAACGTCGCGATCAAGATCGACAAGACCGCCGGTGCCATTCCGGCGGGCAAGAAGATCAACGTGGCCAAGACCTACACCAATACCTACGTGCAGGCTGCCGACAAGCTCGAGGGCATCAAGGCCAGCTAGCAGTCTCTCCCCCACCCGAGGCCGTCGCACCCCTTGGAGGCGGCCTCAAGCTACCGGGCCTGGGTCTTTCGAGACCCAGGCCCGGTCCGCTTAACCGGCCGTTCCAGTGTCACGAGCGGAGCTCAGCCCGCTCAGAGCCGGCGGGTGCGTACGGCGGTGCCGTAGGCACAGATCTCAGTCCAGGTCGCACCGAGCTCCGAGGTGTCAAAGCGGAAGGCGAGGACCGCATCGGCGCCCTTGGCCTCAGCCGCCTCGACCAGGCGCTCGGTGGCGTGGTCGCGCCCTTCCGCGAGCATCTTCGTCATGCCCTTGAGCTCGCCGCCGACCAGCGACTTGAACGAGGCCCCGATCTGCGAGCCGATGTTGCGCGAGCGCACCGTCAGCCCGAAGACCTCACCGTAGACCTCCTCGATCTGGTAGCCCGGCAGCTCATTCATGGTTGAGATCAGCATTTCTCTCCTCGGTCGTCAGTTGGCGTTGGCGAGGGCGTCCGTCAGCGCATGGACGCCGGCGAGGCGTCCGGCGAGCTCGGGCTGCCGAAGATCCCCACCTTGGTGTCGCGCAGCTCGAGGTCATGGGCCTGCGCCTCGCCGCTGTGGACACGGGTCCCCTTTGGTCGGATGATCAGGCGATCCTATGAGCTTTCGCGCGCGCGAACGGCGAAGGGCGTGCTCTGGCTCGGCGTTTACATGGTCTCTCTCAACGCCGCCGAACGCTGGGTGGACGCCGGCACCTCGTGAAGATGGATGCCGGACGACTCGGCGCCACGACCTACGTAGTGCCGCCGCTGGTGGTGTTGATCAGCTGGATCTGGCTCGATCAGGTGCCGCCGACGCTGGCGATCCTCGGCGGCCTGCTGTGCCTGGTGGGTGTATCGATCGCGCGGCGGCGCTGAGGCGAGAACGGCTCACACGGTCGGGTCGAAGCGCACCGCCAGCAGTGCGACGTCATCCTCGAGAGGCCCGTCGTTGAGCGCCTCGACCTGGTCCAGCAGGCGGTTCGGAACCGAGTCCCAGATCGCCGTGGGGGAATCGGCGGCGAGCAACTCGACCAGCCCCTCGATCCCGAGGCGGTTCCCGCGCGAGGAGACCTTCCCCTCGTAGATGCCGTCCGAATACAGCAGCAGCGACCAGCGCTCGCCGAGCTCGACCTCGTGCATCTCCCAGCGCGGGGGCAGGCCGATGCCCAGTGGCGGTCCCCCCACATGCTCGGTGATCAGGCGCAGGCCCTGATCCGGGGTGGAGAGCAGCGGTGGCGGATGGCCGGCGAGCCCCACACAGGCATTGCCGGTACCGAGATCGACCTCGATGCTGGCCACGGTGGCGTAGACATGTTCGGCGTGACGCTCCTGACTGGTCAGCCGGTCGAGCGTCTTCAGCAGCTGCAACTGCTCGACCCCGGCGAGGATGAGCGTGCGCCAGGCGATCCGCAATTGCACTCCGAGCGCCGCCTCGTCTGGGCCGTGGCCACAGACGTCACCCAGCACCAGCTTGAGGCGCGTCGGCGAGCTCTGCACCACGTCGAAGAAGTCTCCGCCGAGTACCTGCCGGCGGTCGCCCGGGCGGTAGCCAGACCTGACCCAGACACGCGGGTCGTCGATCAGCATCCGCGGCATCAGCCCGCGCTGCACCCGCGCGCTCTCAGCACTCTGGAATCGCAGCACAGCGAGCTCGCGCGCGTAGCGCTCGGCGCGGTTGCGCTGCACCGAGTGGCGGATTGCGCGGGCGATCGCATGGCTCCCGCTGGATCCCTTGGAGATGTAATCCTGGGCGCCCGCGGGGAGCGCCCCACCGCCACAGCCATCATCGCCCTCGGCGGTCAGCACGACGATCGGCAGGTCGGGGTAGAGGGTGCGGATGCGATGCACCGTATCCAGCCCGGACTCTCCCGGGAGGTCGATGTCGGCCACCACGCAATCGATGTCGGTCCCCAGCCGCGCTTCCGCCTCGAGCAGCGTTGCCGCATGCGAGACCCGCAGCTGCGGCCAGGTGTCGGTGAGCCTGCGGCCAAACGCCGCGGCCAGCGCCTCGTCCTGCTCGATCAGCAACAGGTGTCTCGGGTCACCCGCAAGCTGCCGAGCCTCCGAGAGTGCCACGGGATCTCCAACCCGTGATCGCTCCGCGGCCATCAGGGTCGTCGCATGGTCGGGTATTGGCGACCCGCCAGGGCGGCGTTGTGCGCGCCGGGCCAAGCGGCCCAGCGCGCCTGTGGCGGATGATGCGCGCGATCGTGCGTTGGCGGGTGGATGCGCTTAGTTTCTCGTCGCGGCGCCATCGCCGCGATACTTTCCGAGCGCTCGTGCGTTCAAACTCCGGAAGGCTGTCCGTCGGCGGTCAGTTGCAAGCTTCCGACAAGAATGTCAATCGGCCATTGGTCGATCGATTTTTTGTATAGGCGAACAGGGGTTGTAGGCTGAAGAGCAATGGCAGCTGGTCTCACCGTTGAACCCCAGCAGAACGGAGTGCTCGTTGTCGAGGGCGAACTCTCTCTGGCAGAAGCGCCGATTCTCGAGCGGCACCTGTCCGACGTGTTGGCGACGGCCACGTCAACCGTCGTTGTGGACCTCGGTGGCGTCGAGTTCATCGACTCGACGGGCTTGAGCGTGCTCGTACGCGCTCAGCAGCAGGCGAGTGAGCGCGGCGTCGAGTTCGGAGTGCGCAACCCTCGGGCGCAGGCGCACCGCCTGCTCAGTCTGACTGGGCTCGAAGAGCGCCTGACGATTACCGATCCGTCAGCGCCCAGACCCCAAGGCTGAGCGGCGGGGATGGCGGCGCCGGCCGCCTGAACCGCATCCGGACCTCGGTGCCCAGCTCTGAAGTCTCGAACTCGGCGCGGTCGGCGAGCGCGTTGATCAGCGTCACGCCCATGCCGAGCCCACGGCTGCGAGCCACACCCGGGCGGATCCCACAGCCTTGATCGCGGACCACAGCCTCGATCCAGTCGCCCCTGACCACCAGCGAGAAGATCAGCGGGCCCGGCGTCGAGGGATAGGCGTGCAGCACGACGTTGTTACACGCCTCGCTGATCGCCAAGCGCATGTCATCCATGCGGTCCGGGTCGAGCTCGTCGGCATGGGTGACCGTGTGGAGAACCGAGCGGATCATCCTGACCGAGTCGGGAACGCTCAGCAGTTCGAGCCTGAGCCTGAGATCGTGGTCCAGTCGCGTGGCGCCCATCGCGGTCAGCTCATGCCTGCATCGCGAACATCGCATCGAGTGACTCGCAGGCCGACATCACGTGGATGTGCGCGAGGTGCATGTGATCGAGCAGACCCGTGATCGTCAGAGCGCGCTCCACCGTGCGGATCGCCGCGGCGGTCACGTCCGCGAGTGCGCGTACCGAGGTTGGCTCGCCGCGGTCGGAGCGGGCGTGCGCCTGGGCGAGCAATTGCCGCCGGCGTGCCGGGTCGAGGCGTGTACTTGCGTAATAGCCAGCGATGCCGAGGTCGCCATACAGTCCGTTCAGGCTCCGGCAGTCCCTGTCGAGGTACGCACCGTGGTCGCTGTCCTCGAGCAGCGCCTGGCACCGGAGCCGCGCCTCCTCGAGCAGCATGTATGCAAGTTCCTCGGAGCTTGTGCTTTTTTCGTCCACGGTCTGCGTCTCGGCCATAGCGCCTACCCCCAAGGCCCGGGCGGGAGTGATGTGTGAGGAATATTGCCCTCGCATGCCACCGGCCAAACGCCCTGCAACTGCCGTCATCGGGCTGCCACGACAGCCCGCGCAGAGCCGCGGCTGCACGATGCCGCCGCGGAGCTCGTCAACGATGGAGCGCATCGCGACGTCCATCTGTGTCTGGCGCCCAGGATCGGTCGTCGGGGCCCTCCCCGTAGCGGGCGTCGCGCCGGCGGCGTTCTGACTGCAGCGGCGTGATCCGCGACATCTCGATCGCGGCCGCGTTCATGCGCCGAGGAAGCGCGAGCAGCGGTGGTGAGTCCCAGGCGGGCTTCTCGCCCTGCTGCCAGAGGTCCAGATCCGGCTGCTGCAGCTTGCCGCCTCCGAGCAGGAAGACGGTGCCCGCGAGGCCGGCACCGGTGACTGTGAGCGCGAAGCACACCCACATCCCGGCCTTGATGCCGCCACCGCTGACGCCGCCGTCGACGGTCATCGCCAGGTGGATGATCAACGGCGCCGTCATGAAGGCGGCCACCGCCCGCAGGAGCTCAACCAAGGCAAACACGCGCTGAATCAATGAGGAGCGCACCGAGTAGCCGGCCACGAACAGCGCCGGGGCAACGCTCGCGCCGACACCGATGCCGATCAACGCGGCGGCGTCGATCACCAGCCAGTGTCCGCCGCCGACGATGCCGGTGACGATCGCGATCCCGCCCGCCAGCATCACGAGCCCGCCAAAGGGAAGGGCGGTCAGGCCTCGGGTCCGCAACACAGCGCCGAAGATCACCGCCATGAACACCGCCCCGCCGAACTCCGGCCAGAAGAGCATCGCGAGGTGACCGGGCGCTCCGGTCGGCTTGATCGCCAGCTCGATCAGCTCGATCGCGGCGATCGACGCCGCACCGGCAGCGATCGCCATCAGGATGCCCGCGACGGGCTTGGTCGTGAAAAGCTCGCGGACCGGAATCAGGGGGTCCTTGACGCTTGACTGGTGCGCGATCAGCGCGAGGATCAGAGCCAGCCCCCCGAGCAGCGGCAGGAACACGATCACGCTCATCATCGCGTGGCTCATCAATTCGGATGCACCGAAGAACGCCGCAGCCGTGCCTGTGCCGGCGAGGGCCAGCGAGATGAAGTCCCAGGGTGCGCCCGGATCAGCCGGCGGCACATCCTCGAACGTCAGCAGCACCAGCAGGAGCGAGGCGACCGCGCAGCCGGCCACGCACCAGAAGAGAAGGTGCCAGTCGCCACCGCCCGCCTGGATGCCGCCGACGACCGGGCCGAGCGCGACCGCCCCGAACACGCACAGGTTCATGACCATGGCGGTGATAGGCATCTTTGCGCTCGGCCAGCCGACGACGAGCGCCGGGGCCGCGGCGATCAGCATCAGGCTCGTGCACAGACCCTGAACGACGTGGGCTGCGATGAAGAGCCCGGCCGACGGTGCGGCGGCCGTGACCACGGATGCCGCCACGAGGAGTACCGCATAGCCGACGAGCAGCCGCCGGCCCCGGAGCCGCATCGCCAGCTGCACCGCGAGCACGGTGCCGAACGCGTAGGCCGCGTTTGCCATGCCCGAACTCAGCTGGAATGCCTGCGGGGTGAGGTGCAGCTTCTGCTCGATCACCTGCTGCAGCGGCTGCATGGCCGAGCTGAGCGCCAGATACGGGATCAGCGACAGCGCGACCATCGCAGCTGCGGCAGGATAACTGTCAGCCAGCGGCCCTCTGGGACGCATCAGCCAGCCAACGGCCCTCTGGAGCCCATTGTCGCGGTACGACGGGGGTCACGCACGAGGCTGCGGATAGCCACCAGTGCCTGGCGTACCCCTGCGATCGTTGTAAGTCGCACGCGTAGAGCGGTCGGCGTAGAACACCATCCACAAGAGTGAAATTACAAAGCCGATGCCGCCGACGATCAGCAGGATCAGGCCGATGGTGTGAATATTCACACCCGACGTGGTTGCGGAGATCGCCCACCGGAGGACCGCTCCAACGGCGATCAGAATGAGTGAGCCACCAAGTCCCATGTTTGTCTCTCCAATCGCTTCGCCATAGTTGGCGTTGACTAGTTCCGACTCTGGACTTGCTGCCCGCCGCGCTCGTTTCTGAACCGCCGGGAGGGTTGTCAACTCGGCGCAACCATCGGATCTCAAACCTGCTTCCCCCCGTCTGCGGGGTGTGTCTCCGGACCCTGCTTGGGCGCTATTGGCGTCGGGTAGGTCACGGTCCAGACCGGTCCTGCACGGCCGACCAAAAAGGAGGATGCAATGTTTGCGTTAGTGGTACTGCTGCTGATCCTCGCCATCTTCGGCGGGCTCGGCTTTGCTGCTCATGTGCTCTGGTTCGTGCTGATAGCCGCAGTGATCCTGTGGGTTCTGGGATTCTTCGTGGGCGGCATCGAATCCGGTGGCAGGCGTCACTGGTACGGAAGGTGACGCTGACCACCCCCGGGAGCCTCGAGCGACCGAGGTGGGCTCCTTGTTACTGGTGAACGCAAGCGTGCGGTCGGTCCCGGACGAACGGGGCCGACCTTGTGTCGTCCGGGTCCGCTTTGTCTCATTGCAACGCGGAGTCAGCGTGCGTGTCCCGTCTAGCTGCTTCGGATCCAGGACGGTCGATGGCGGGCCCTGACTGCCGAAAAAGCGGTGCAACAGGACGTACTGGTGGTACGGCGGCTGTGCCGCCTGTGCCGCTTTAGGTGGTGCGGCGGCTGTGCCGCTTTTCGGCAGGCGGGACCCAGACGAAACCAGACGACATTCGAATTTGCCAAACGGAACGCTAGTGATCGGTTTCGGTCCGCCGCGGACGAGGCGCGGTGGCCGCGCAGTAGCTGTGGAAGTCGCGCTCGAACTCAGGCCACCAATCCTTTGGCAGCGGCCGTGCGAACGATCGCCACCGCAGCCACCGGCGACGCACGGGGCCCGCGAACAGTTTCGCGCGGTCAGCCAAACGAGTCCGTACTGGGAGATGGTCTTCGCCGGGCATAGCTTGGACCTACCCGAGCGCTCAGCTTCCCACCCCCGGACCGACAGCATGCTGACCAAACGACTACACACGACTTGACCGAGCACGATAAGCTTCAGCATCCGGTGGAGACTGATTTTGAAGTTGGCGTCAAAGCAGAGGCTCAGGGGACTGTAGTCACGGTCTCGGGCGAATTGGACGTCGCCTCGAGTCAGGCGCTGGAGCACGAACTGGCGAAGCTACACGGGGTGCCGACGGTGATCGTCGACCTGCGGGCGCTGACCTTCATCGACTCGACAGGACTCGGCGTGCTCGTGCGGACGCATCAGGCCTGCAAGGAGCAGGGCCGGCGCTTGGGCCTTGTCCGTGGCAACGGCCAGGTCAACCGCCTGCTCAACCTCACCGGGCTCGACGACGAACTGCTTGTCGTCGACTCACCTGAAGATCTGCTGGCAGGCCAGTAGCGCGATTCTCAATCCCGGCTTCCGGGCGGGGCGCGAGGCCCGCGGCGCGTCAGCTGTCCGCGGCGCGCCCGCGGTCGAGCACGAGCAGATGCAGGAGCTTGCCGTCGTCAGAGTTCTCGAAGCTGAGCTCATCGACGAGCTCGGCGAGGGCTGCCTTCCGCGCGCGGACCTCGATGGCGTCGCCGGTCGTGTCGGGCGCGGGCTCGCCGCCATTGCCGGAGTCGAGGCCGACAAGTGGCCCCGCCTCGAGCGTCAGGCGGTGCGACGAGCTGGAGATCCCAACCACGAGGTGACCGTCGGCGACCACCTCAGCGAATCCCGCCATGGCGTCGTTGATCGCATACAGATCCGACGCGCCCGTCATCGTGAAGTGCGATGTTGCCGCGGTCGCGCGCGCGACCCGTCCGATCAGGTGTCTGACCAACGGCACCGGCTCACACCACATGACCACGTCCTCCTCGACCAGAGCGGAGGGCCTGTGTGGCCACTCCTCGTTGCCCGGGAAGCTGGCCTCGGCATCGGTCTGGCCGCGCCGGAAGCGCATGCGCACCTCGGTGCCGCCATCGGCTGGGCTGTTGAACTCCGCCTGGTCCGCGAGCGCGCTGATCAGCGCCAGCCCGAGGCCCATGTGGTCGGCGCCACTGGAGAGGCGGCGGATGCCCGTGCCGCTGTCGCGGACGACTACATCCACTCGATCACCCGAGTTGCTGACGAGCACACGCATCGGCCCGCCCTGCCCCTCGTAGGCGTGGATCACGACGTTATTACACGCCTCGCTGACGGCTGTCTTGACGTCGGTCGCCAGCTCCTCGTCGAAGCCTGACGCCTCCGCCACGCCCGAGAGCGCGGCTCGGACGACCGAAACATTCTCCGGCCGGTTCTCCAGCTCAAGCCGAACGCAGGATGGTTGCTCAATCACGCCTATGCCCAAGGTACCGCAAGGTTGGCTATCAACGGTGTCAGAGAGCAGGCCTGCTCAGTTCGGCCATGGCCGAAACAGAAGAAAGGGAGCGCGCTTGACGCGCGCTCCCCAAGCATTCCGATACCGAGTTTGAGCTGGGCGCCTGCGGGCCTAGGCCCGCAGCGCTCGCTCGTCTTCGACCGCGGATGCGAGCTGCCTCAGCGCTTTGCTGAGGATGCGTGAGATCTGCATCTGCGAAACCCCGACCTCATCGGCTATCTCACTCTGGGTCTTGTCCTCGACGAAGCGCAACGCCAGCACCCGGCGGTCACGCTCGGAGAGCCGTTTCGCCGCCGGAGCGATGGATGCCGTCAGCGCGACCAGGTCGTAGCGCTCGTCGATCTCGCCGATCGAGTCACCGAGCGTGCCCGCCTCGCCGTCGCCGTCATCGTGCGGGGTGTCGAATGACACCGCGTGATGCGCGGCTGATGCCTCGGCTGCCTCCAGAACCTCCTGGATGCTGATCTCGAGGAACTCGGCCACCTCGTTATAGGTGGGTTCGCGGCCGGTCTTGGCGGCCAGCTGCCGCTCCGCCGCCGCAACCTGAAGCGCCAGCTCCTGGATCCCTCGGGGCATGTGCACGGCCCAGCCGGAATCACGGAAGTAGCGCTTCAGCTCACCGAGGATGGTCGGCACCGCGAAGTGCTGAAAACCAATCCCGCGGCTCGAGTCATAGCGGTCGATCGCCTTGACCAGTCCAAGGCTCGCTACCTGCTCAAGATCGTCCAATGGCTCGCGGGCGCCGCGGTAACGTCGGGCCAGCTTTCTCGCAAGCGGGAGGTACTGCTTGACCAGCGCCTCACGTGCGTTTTGGTCCCGCTTCTCCTGCCAGCGGTGGAAAAGTTCCTGGGTGGGCACCTCACGGGCGCCCAGTACGCGGGTTTCGATGACGCCAGAGCTCAAATCCATAGGGCTGTTCATACCCAGAAGGCTACCGCTGTCAAACCTGAGTCTCAAACCATTTCAAACCCATCACGTCAACCCATCTTGACGCCCTGGTCCCGACTCGTGAGCCTGGGCCCGCGTGGCCGTGTAATCAGCCCTACTGAGCACGAGGCGTGCCGATTCGACGTGTAGACGCTCGATCAAACATCCGTCCAGCGTCGCCACACCCGCCCCCGCCTGGGCTGCCTCCTCGAACGCGGCGACAACCCGCCGCGCGCGGTCCAGCTCCGCTTGCGACGGCGAGAACACGCTGTTGCAGGTCTCGATCTGAGCCGGGTGGATCAGGGTCTTGCCGTCGAAGCCGAGCTGGCGGCCGGCCAGGCACTCCGACTCGAGACCGGCCGTATCGCGCACGTCGTTGTAGACACCGTCGAGGATCGTGCGCCCGCACGCGCGCGCGGCCAGCACGCACATCATCAGACTCAGCTCGAGCGGCCGGCGACCCGGCAGATCATCGGCGCGAAGCTCAGCGAGCAGATCGTTGGTGCCCATCACCAGCACGCTCAGCCGGCCCTCGCCGGCAGCGGCGATCTCGGCGCTGCGCAGAACCGCGGAGGGCGTCTCGAGCATCGCCCACACACGGATCTGCTCCGCGGCGCCCAGGCGTCCGAGCGCGCTCTCGATCGCAGCGACGTCCGCCGCCGATCCGATCTTCGGTACGACAATCGCATCCGGCGATGCGGCCGCCGCCGCGGCCAGATCATCCTCGTGCCAGGGCGTGCCGATCGCGTTCACGCGAATCGCCACGACCCGACCCGCGTAGGCGCCGGAGCGCGCCGCCTCGCAGGCAGAGTCGCGAGCCCAGCGCTTGGCCTCGGTGGCGACCGCATCCTCGAGGTCGAAGATCAGCCCGTCAGCGGCCACGTCGCGAGCCTTCTCGAGCGCGCGCCCGTTGGCGCCGGGAACGTAGAGGACGGACCGCAGCCGGGGAGCACGCATAGCCTGGGCAGCCTAGCCGGAGCGCTGCAGGAAGTCAGCAACCTCGGCGAGCCCCCGCAACAGAGGCGAGAGCCGGCGCGGCGGCCGCGCCCGAAGGTGGACAATCAAGACATGCAAATGCGTCAGCTGGGAGCACACGGACCGCGGGTATCGGCGATCGGACTTGGCTGTATGCCGATGTCGGGCACATACGGCAGCGTCAGCGACGAGGACGGCATCGCCACGATTCACCGCGCGCTGGACATCGGCATCAACCTGCTCGACACCGCGGATGTCTACGGACTCGGACACAACGAGGTACTGGTCGGCCGCGCGATCCGTGATCGACGCGACCAGGTGGTGCTGGCGACCAAGTTCGGGATCCTGCGCGACAGCACCGATGGCGGCGGCGGCTTCGACGGTCGCCCGGAGTACGTGCGTGCCGCCTGCGAGCGCAGCCTGCAGCGGCTGGGCGTCGATCACATCGACCTCTACCAGCAGCACCGCGTCGACCCGGCAACACCGATCGAGGAGACGATCGGTGCGCTCAAGGAGCTGGTCGAGGAAGGGAAGATCCGCTACATCGGCATGTCCGAGGCGCTGGCTCCCGATCTGCGGCGCGCGGCCGCCGTGCATCCGATCAGCAGCCTGCAGAGCGAGTACTCGCTGCTCGAGCGCAGCGTCGAGGGCGAGGTGCTCGATACATGCGCGGAGCTGGGCATCGGCTTCCTCCCGTTCTCACCCCTGTGCCGCGGCCTGCTGGCCGGGAGCCTGACCCCAACCACCGAGCTCGAGCCCGACGACTACCGCACCGGTGACCGCTTCCCGCGCGTCGGCCCCGATCACCGCGAGGCCAACGCGAGACTCGCGCAGGTCGTCGCCGCGGTTGCCGCGGCCCACGGGGCGACCCCGAGCCAGGCGGCGCTGGCATGGCTGCTCACGCGCAAGCCGTGGATCGTGCCGATCCCCGGGACCAAGCGCACCGCCTACGTCGTGGACAACGCCGGCGCTCCCAACCTCGAGCTCACCAACGAGGACCTCGAGCGGCTCGATCGGCTCGCTGACGGCACGCAGGGCGATCGCTACGGCACCGGTGCGGCGCTGCCGAACTGGGTATCCCCCCCGCTTGATCGGTGAAAAGATGAAACCAACCCGAGTTCGAGGAGGCTGACCACGGATGAAGAGCTGGGATCTGAATGCCGTGCCGCTGAGCCCGCACTCTCCGGAGATCCTGGAGAGCCGGGACGACGGCCGCGCGATCGTGCTCGAGATACCGGCCGGCGGAAGCCTGCGGGAGCATCAGGTACACGAGCGCGCCTGGATGGTGGTGATCAGCGGCGAGGTCGCGATCTCGAGTGAGGCCGCCGAACCGGTGGCCGGGGGTCCAGGGCTGATGGTCCAGTTCGAGCCGCAGGAGCGCCACAGCGTGGAAGCGGTCAGCACGGCCCGGATCATGCTGCTCCTGACCCCGTGGCCAGGGGACGGGCATCCAGGCACGATGGACCTGGATGACAAGAAAACGGTCCGCCAGCGCGCCGCGGAGCACCGCGCCGCCTGATGCCGGCCAGGCCCCGCTGGGCCCGGCCGGGTGAGCGGTGGTGGGCCGGCACTAGTGTCGTGATGCGGAAATTCGGGAGCGGTCTCGCGAGTGGCTGGGCGTGTGTGGGGTCACACGGTTCGCAAGGCAGATACTGGTGGTATCTGCCGCGAAGCGGGTGGCGCCACGCGCGTCCAGACGCCGCGAGACGGCCGCGAATTTACGGATCAGGACACTAGACGAGGACGAACTGGGAAACGAGCCGGTCCAGCTCCTCCGCGGTGCCGGCGAGCTGCTGAGCGCTGGCGGCGATCTGCTGGCTCGAGGCGCTCGACTGCTCGGTGCTCGCCGAGACCTCTTCGGTGGAGGCGCTTGACTCCTCCGCGACGGAGGCGACGGACTCCATGGTGGCGCGAACCTGATCGCTCGACGCGGCGATCTGCCGCACCGATGCGGCGATCTCCTCCACGCGCGAGGTCATGTCCTCGACGCTGTCGCCGATCCGCAGGAACACCTCGCGGGTCTGCTCGACGGTGGCGACACCCTCCTGGGTCTGACCGACGCCGACCTCGACGACCTCGACCGCCTTGGCGGTCTCAGCCTGGATCTGCTCGATCAGGTTGCCGATCGTGGCCGCAGCCTCCTGCGACTCCTCGGCCAGGTGACGGACCTCCTCGGCGACGACCGCGAACCCGCGGCCGTGTTCACCCGCGCGCGCGGCCTCGATCGCGGCGTTGAGCGCCAGCAGGTTGGTCTGCGCTGCGATGCCGGTGATCGTCTCGACGATGCCGCCGATCTGATCGGACTTCTCGCCCAGTGAGCGGATCGCCTCGCTGACGCCGACGCTCGACTCGCGCACCGCCTGCATCGCGGCGGTGGCACCGTCGGCGGCGCCGACACCCTCGCGGGCGAGCTCGCGTGCCTGGGCGGCGGCAGTGGCCGTCTCATCGGCGCTGACGGCCGAGGCTTGCGAGGCATGCGCCAGCTCATCGGTGACGCGACGTGCGTCCTCGACCGAGCGCACCTGATCCTCGGCGCCCTGCGCGACGGTTCCGATCGCGGTGGCGATCTCCTCGATCGCGCGCCCCTGCTCCTCGCTGGTCTGCGCCATCTCCGTGGTCGCGGTCGACAGCGTCTCGGAGCTATGTGAGATGTCATCGAGCATCGCGACGATCTTGACGCGGGTGTCGTTGTAGCTCGCGATCGACTCGCGCACGCTCTGCAGCGTCGCGTTGAAGACCTCCGCCATCTGGCCGGCGTCCTCGCCGTCGGCGGCGGCGATCGGGTCCTCGTCCATGACCACCTCGACGCGTAGATCGCCCTCGCTCATGCGGCGCAGCGCGTCGCGCAAGTTCGTGAGCGTGCCGGTGCGCAGCGACTCGAGCCGCAGGCTCAGCGGCGCGAGACTCGAGTGATCACCGAGCTTCTCCTGCAGATCCTCACGCACGACGTTGTAGGCGGAGACCGCCGACTCGACACGCGAGAGCATGCTGTTGAAGAGCTCCGCAAGCTCACCGATCGGTTCACCGTCCGGCGACTCGATCGCTGTCAGGCTGAACTCCACCGGGACCGTGAGGTCGGCGTTGCGCGTGCTGTTGAGGGCGTGCTCGAAGTCACCGAGGGTCTCGTTGAGATCGTTCAGGCGGCCGGCAACCTGCACGAGGCTCGAGTGGTCGCCGAGCGCGACGCGCAGGCTCGAGTTCATCCGCTGGAAGGCGGTGCCGAGCTGATCGCGCTCGGACTTCGGCTCAACGGTGCTGGTCAGATCACCGTCGGCGATGCGCGCCGCGGTATCGGCCATCTCGCCGAGGTAATCGACCATCGAGCGGAACTCGTCGGCCATGTCGGAGAGCTCGTCGTTACCACCGACGCTCAGCTCCTGATCGAACTCCCCACCTGCGATCGCCACCGCGGCGCCGCTGACCTTGCGGACACCGCCGACGACGCGGCGATAGATCAGGGTGGCGGCGCCGACGCCGGCGATCAGCGCGAGCACCAGCAGGATGACGGTCAGCAGCACTGCCGTCGTGTATGTCGAGTGCGCCGACGCGGCGGCCGTGTTGGCGATCGAGGCCTCGTTGGCCAGCCAAGCCGCCGAGGTCGACTTCAACACGTTGAAGGTGTTGTCTGCAGCACCGGCGCCGACGACCTGGCCGGCCTCCTGGAGCTTGCCGGTGTCGGCCAGGTGCTTGAAGGCGCTGGACTGCTGGACGTAGAGCGCGAAGGCCTTCTGGAACTGATCGACGATCTTTCCGTTGGCGGCGTCGACCACGAGGCCCTGCTGGCGGTACTGCTTGAGCACCTGAGCCATAGCGGCGAGGTCGCCGGCGAGGTCGCCGTCGACGCCCTGGGAGCCGGCGCGCTGAGCGGGAGTTGAGAGGATGTAGTGAAGCTCGTCCTTGCGGTACTTGTTGTAGAGCGCCGCAGCCTGGCCGGCGAGCGAGGTGCCCGGCACAACCTTGGTCGCGACCTGGTTCACGTGCGAGTTCTCGCTTGAGATGCTGGAGATCGCGAATACGCCGAGGACGGCGGTCAGTAGCAGCGTCAGGCCGAAGGAGAATAGGAGTCGCGCCCTCAGCGAGAATCGTGTTGCGTTGTTCATGGGGGTGTCTTGCCTTCCCGGAGAGGCGGCGGGGCCGACGATTTACATAAGGACAACCGAGTAATCGGCCACCCCGGGGGCCACTTGAGCCGACTCGCCCCGGCGCACCCTTTTTTGGGGGGCTGGTCAGCCGAGGTCGGGCATTAGGTCGGCGATCGAGTCGACCACGCGTGAGGCACGGTAGGGCTCGCGTTCGGCGGCCTCACGCGTGGTCAATCCGGTGAGCACGAGGATCGTCTCGAGCCCGGCCTCCATTCCGGAAATGACGTCGGTGTCCATACGATCGCCGATCATCGCCGTGGTCTCCGAATGAGCACCGATCGCGTTCAGCGCCGAGCGCATCATCAGCGGATTCGGCTTGCCGACGAAGTAGGGCCTGACTCCTGTTGCGGCGGTGATCAGCGCCGCGACGGATCCGGTCGCCGGGATCGGGCCGCTGTTCGACGGTCCCGAGGTGTCAGGGTTCGTCGCGATGAACCGGGCGCCGTTGGCGATCAAGCGCGTGGCCGCGGTGATCCGCTCGAAGCTGAGCGTCCGACTCTCACCCAGAACCACATAGTCAGGCTTGTTGTCGGTCATCGTGTAACCGGCGTGGTGAAGCGCGGTGATCAACCCGGCCTCGCCGAGCACGAATGCGGTGCCGCGCGGGCGCTGGTCGTCGAGGAAGCGCGCGGTGGCCAGCGCCGAGGTCCAGAGGTTCTCCTCACCGATGTCGATACCCGACGCGCGCAGCCGCGCTGACAGATCACGCGGCGTGTAGATCGAGTTGTTGGTCAGAACCAGGAACGGGATCTCCCGCTCGCGCAGCCGCGCGATGAATCCGTCGGCGCCGGGGATCGCGTGCTCCTCGCGCACGAGCACCCCGTCCATGTCCATCAGGTATGAGCGGATCTCGCGTTTGCGGGTCACGCTGGAAACGTATCGGCTCGGCCTATGCGAAGGTGTCCACGAGCTTCGCGACCGCCGCCGCGACCGCGCGCCGCTCGTCGCCCTCGAGCCCCGCGAGCCTGCGCGCAAACCAGAGGGAGCGCTGCTGAGCCCGCTGGTCAACGGTGTCGGGGCGAGCATATCCATCTGGCGAGGTTGCCCCCCAACTATGCTTTGCGAGCCAGAATGCTTGCCGCGGTCTACGGAAACTCCGGAGGCTCAACCGACCTGGAGATGCGGGACCTCGACACGCCCGAACCAGGCCCCGGCGAGGTTCGGGTGCGCATCGCGATCTCGGGAGTCAACCCGACCGATTGGAAGGCGCGCAAGCGAGGTGCGCCGGCGCCCGGCAGGCTCGTGGTTCCAAACCAGGACGGTGCCGGGACGGTCGACGCGGTTGGCTCCGGCGTCAGCCCCGACCGCGTCGGCGAGCGCGTTTGGGTGCTGATGGCGGCCCACAGCGGCTGGGGAACCGCCGCCGAATACACCGTGGTGCCAGCCGCCAACGCGATCCCGCTGCCCGATCATGCGTCGTTCGAGCTGGGGGCCTCGCTCGGCGTTCCGGCTCTGACCGCGTCCTACTGCCTGAGCGCCGACGGCCCGTTGACGGGACAGGCGGTTCTGGTCTCAGGCGGTGCGGGCGCCGTCGGCCATGCGGCGATCGAACTGGCGCGCTTCGAGGACGCCGGTCATGTGATCGCTACCGTCTCCAGCTCCGAGAAGGCCGACCTGGCACTTGAAGCCGGCGCGCAGACGGTCGTCAACTATCGCGATGCCGACGTGGTCGACCAGATCCGTGCGGCCGTCCCATACGGCGTCGACCAGTTCGTCGAGGTCGCGCTGCACCAGAACATCGAGCTGGACCTGGCGGTCGCGGCGCCGCACGCGGTCATCACCTCGTATGCGGCCGATGACGCGAGCATCGCCCAGCTGCCGGTGCGCCAGCTCATGGCCCCGAACCTCACGTTGAGGTTCATGCTTCTCTATACGGTGTCGCCGCGTCAACTTCGGAACGCGATCGAACGTACGACCGAGGCGGTCGCCGCCGGGGCGCTGACGACGTTGCCGATTCATCGGTTCAGCCTCGAGCAGATCGCTGAGGCGCACGACGCCGTCGAGGGCGGCGCCGTCGGCAAGGTGGTCATCGACCTGCAGTAGGCCGCGACGCGCTCGCCGTGTAGGGCCGGGCTGGGCCGAGTTGGTCGTCCCTCCGCCTCGTGCTCACACCTCGACCACCAGCCCGGGGTCGAACTCGGCGACCGGCTCGTGCGGGTAGCCGCGCTGATTGCTGAGCACGCGTGTGCCGTTGACCTCGGCGTCGACCACACGATGGATGTGCCCGAAGATCCATAGATCGACGCCCGCGCCCATCAGTTCCGACAGGTCGCTCGCGAAGGCGCCGCCGACGGCCGCCATCAGCGGGTTCTGCGGCCGGGCGCGCACTAGCGGCGCGTGGTGGGTGATCACGACCGTCGGTCCATCGTGGTCAGCGGCCAGGCGCTCCGTCAGCCAGGCGCGGCTGGCGGTATGCAGATCACGCGTGTCCTGCGCGCGCAACTGACGGTCCAGCTCCGATGCGCTGATCTGCTTGTAGTCGTTGACGAGTCGCTCGCAGATCCGCATCGTGTTGGCGCGGTTCTCGGCCCCCGCGGAGTCGAAGTCGGTCCAGAGCGAGCAGCCGAGGAAGCGGACGCCGTGGATCACAACCTCGTCGTTCTCGAGCACGTGGATCTGGCTGCCGGCGGCCGCGTGCTTCAGCCGTTTGGTGAGCCCGGGCAGATCCTCGCCGTAGAACTCGTGGTTGCCGGCGACGTGCATGACGGGCCGTCCATCGAGGTGGCGCCGCATCCATTCGATCCCGGCCGTACCCGGGGCGATGTCACCGGCCAGCACGGCGACATCGGCGTCAACCTCCGGAACCGTGAACGGGGCGTGCTCGAGGTGCAGATCGCTGATGACGTGGAGCTTCACGCAACCGCGGCGGGATCGCTCAGCGTCCCGCCGAGCGCGCCCCACCTGGGGACGCCGCCCCCAACCACGTGCACGACGTCGGCGGCACCGAAGTGCTGCAGCAGGCTCGCGGCGGTGCCGGCCCGCTGCCCCGAGGCGCAGATCACGAGGACGCGCTGATCGGGATCGATCCCCGTGGGGATCGCGGTGATGTCATGCCACGGCACGTTGACCGACCCGGGAATGTGTCCGGCCTCGTACTCCTCGCGCTCGCGAGCGTCGAGCACCTGGGAGGCCGGCATCGTTTCGAGCAGCGGCCCGATCTCCTCGACGCGGACTCGGGGGAGCTTCGCGACGGGTCGGAGCTCGGCGTTCCAGCTCGTCCAGCCGCCCGTGAGCAGGCCGCCGCGTCGCGCGGCGCCGACAAGGCCGACGGCCGCCGCGAGGGCTCCCGCACGCCGGCCATCGTCGTCGTCGGAGCCGACGAACACGATCTGCTCGGCCGTGCCCGCCACCCAGGCGAGCTTGGTGCCGAAGCCGCCCTTGTGGAGCGGAATCGAGATCGAACAGGGGACGTGCCCCTCGGCGAACTGCAGGTCCGTGCGCACGTCAACCACGGCAGCTCCTTTTTCCTGGCGCTGTTCCAGCTCCTGCGGGAACAGGCGCAGGAGCTCAAGCCCATCGGTCAGCAGCGGACCGTGGTTGAGAGCGACGATCGCCTTGAAGTTCGGGGGCTGGGCGCCGAGCTTGGCAACCGAGGCGGCGACGAACTCCTGCTCGTCCTCGATCGAGAGCATCGCGTTGTGGTGACGCTCGAAGCCGATCGTCGAGGCGATCTTGAGATCCATGCCCGGGCCGCCACACATCGAGCCGCCGAGGTGGCCGGGCCAGACCTCGATGTAGTCGGGCAGGCTCAGCAGGCGGTCACGCAGCGAGTGGTAGATCCCGCGGGCACCCTCGGTGCGCTCGACGGCGAGGTCGGGACGGGCAACGTCACCGACGAACAGGCTGTCACCGGTCAGGACCGCCCACGGCTCCGCGCCCCGGCGCAGGTCGGTGAGCAGGAAGCAGGTGTGCTCGGGGCGGTGGCCGGGAGTGTGGAGTGCCCGGATGCGCAGCGATCCGAGCGCGAACTCATCGCCATGCTCGAACGGCTCGTGCTCGAACTCGGGGGCGACCAGGCGGTGGATGTGGATCGTGGCGCCGGTGGCGGCGGCCAGGCGGCCGTGTCCAGAGACGTGATCGGCGTGGTTGTGAGTCTCGAAGATGTCGGAGATGCGCGCGCCGAGGTAACGGGCGAGCTCCAGGTACTCGTCGATCTCGAGGCGAGGGTCGACGACAGCAGCGCGGCCCTCCTTCTCATCACCGATGAAGTACGAGGCGCAGCCGAGGTCGTCATGCACGACCTGCCTGAAGATCATCTGGTCCCACGCTCCTTAACGGCCGACACGAACTCCACGCGTCAGCGCTGTCGAGACGTGCACGGCGACGTAGCCGCAGATCACGCTGGAACCAAGATACGCCGCTGCGAGGGCGTAGCGGCGAGCGTCCCACATGTTCAGTAACTCCAGTTGCATTGTCGAAAAGGTCGTGTAGGCGCCGCAGAAGCCGGTGGCCATAAGCTGCCGGCGGTAGGTGGAGAGCGGTAGGCGCTCCTGCAGGCGGGTGACGAGGTAGCCGAGCAGCAGGGCGCCACTGATGTTGATCAGGAAGACGACCCAGGGCCAGTCCGCGTCGCCGGAGGCGAAGGCCTTGCCGAAGCCGACACGTAAGAGAGTGCCGAGGACACCGCCGGCGAACACCGCCGCCAGTTCGCGCCGGTCGAGCTTCATCGCGGTGCGAACTGGGTGTCAGACATGGGAATGGCGGGAGAAGGATTCGAACCTTCGAAGGCAGAGCCAATGGATTTACAGTCCATCCCCTTTGACCGCTCGGGAATCCCGCCAGCGGAGCGAGCGAGGAGTTTAGCCCGTGTCGCCTGAACGCGACTGGAGCTGCCACGACGCGCCTGCCACGAGCCAGGTGACGCCGAACAGGCATGCCACGGATGTGTCGAGACTGTGTCGCCATGTGACGAGACTGTGTCTGCGCGGGCCAAACGCCGCCATCCGGCACAGAGCCGTAACACGTCGGCACAGTCTCGGCACACATGCGATCCCGCCTGTAGGGCAGGCGGCGCGCGAGCGCAGGCGGCTGCCGAGGTCACGGCCGTGGATGTCGTCGACGATCGGCGGTCCAGGCCGCGCTTGTCGTTCGATCAAAGCTCAGAGCGGATCGAGTCGATCTCGCGAGCGATCTCGATCAGGGCCTCGTGTATGCCCGAGAGCGCCCCCATCACGATGCGGTTGACCTCGCGCTGAGAACCCTTCAAGGGGGTGCCGCCGGTGGTCGCGTTGAGCACGCTCGGGTCACGGGCGACGGCGTGGGCCGTCAGCTCGCGCACGCGCTGTTCCAGGCTGTCCACGGGGCCGATCCTAGCTGTCAGCGACCCTGGGAGGCACCGGCCAGCGGGCCGGTGCCACCGAACACATCAGTCGACGTCCCGCAGGCGCTGCGCCTCGGGCAGCGCCTCGAGCTTCTTCAGCGTGTGGTTCTCGATCTGGCGGATGCGCTCACGCGTGACGTTGAACGCACGACCGACCTCCTCGAGCGTGTAGGGGCGGTCGCCGGAGAGACCGAAGCGCATCTCGATCACCTCGCGCTCGCGCTCGGGCAGGGCGGCCAGCGCACGGCGCAGGTTCTCGCGGCGCAGGCGCTCGGCGGCGAGCTCAAAGGGCGACTCGGCGGTTTGGTCCTCGACGAAGTCACCGAGCTCGGACTCATCCTCCTCGCCGATCGGCTTCTCGAGCGAGATCGGCTGCTGGGCCATGCGCAGGACATCCCGCACCTCGCGCGCGGTGGTGCCGAGCTCGGTGGCGATCTCGGCGGGCGTCGGCTCGCGCCCGAGCTGCTGTACGAGCGCGCGCTCGACGTGCATCACCTTGTTGAGCTTCTCGACCATGTGCACGGGGATGCGGATCGTGCGGCCCTTGTCCGCGATCGCACGCGTGACCGCCTGGCGGATCCACCAGGTGGCGTAGGTCGAGAACTTGTAGCCGCGGCGGTAGTCGAACTTCTCGACGGCGCGGATCAGGCCCATCGAGCCCTCCTGGATCAGGTCCAGGAAGGTCAGGCCGCGCCCCAGATAGGACTTGGCGATCGACACCACCAGCCGCAGGTTGGCCTCGATCATCTGCTGCTTGGCGGCCATGTCGCCGCGCTCGATGCGGCGGGCGAGCATCACCTCCTGCTCGGCGGTCAGCAGCGAGACGCGCCCGATCGAACGCAGGTAGAGACGCAGCGAATCGAGACTGGGTTCGACCGTGAGGTCGACCTCGACGCGCTTGGCCCGTCCGCGTCCGGCCTCCGGGTCGGCGTCGGGATCGGCCACCGCAGCCGCCCGCGCCTCGACGGCACCGATCTCCGATCGCGCCAGCTTTCCATCGGACTCGACGACCTCGATCCCCTGCTCGTCGAGGTACGCGTGCAGCTCCTGCACCTGCTCCTTCGTCACCTCGAACTCCTCGAGGCACGCGGCGATCTGCTCGAACGTCAGAAAGCCACGCTCCTGCCCCTCCGCGATGAGGCCGCGGAACTCTTCGAGCTCCGAGACCGGTGCCTCGTCACTGAGCAATGCGGTTGCCTTGGTACTCACAACCTCCGACTCCTTCCGGATCACGGATCAGACCATCGGAGCCCTGACCAAGCAGCGCTCCCGCTCCCTTGCGTCCCCCCCAAGGGACTGCTGAGTGATACCACAGATGTCTGGACTTCGTACCAATCAGCACAACTTGTTTTCCGGATGTGCCCAAAAACCGAACTTCGGGGGCCGAGATCGGCGCTGCTCTAACCTTGATTTCGATGACAACCACTCCCAGCACCCCCGTAGCGATGGTCGATGTCCAGTCTCAGCTTCCGCCGGTCAAGCTGAGCCTCACGCAGGTCGGAGTGACCAACGTCGAGAAGGTGATCCGGCTCAACTACGACGGGCAGGACCACCTCTTCTGGGCGCGCTTCGAGTGCGTCGTCGAGCTCGGCCCCAACCAGAAAGGCGCGCACATGTCGCGCTTCGAGGAGGTCGTGAACGAGGCGATCCGTCAGGTCGTGCTGGGCGAGTCGCCGTTCCGCGCCGAGACGCTGGCCGAGCACATCGCGCAGCTCGTGCGCGAACGCCAGGGCGCCCGCCGCGCCGAGGTGACCGTCGAGGCGCGCTTCCCCGAATACCGCCCGGCGCCGGTGTCCGGGATCGAGACGCAGGAGCTGTACACGCTGCACGGTTGCGCGGTCAGCACCGAGGCCGGCACGCGCCGCCTGATCGGGGTGGCCGCCCAGGGCATGACCGCCTGCCCCTGCGCGCAGGAACTCGTTGCCGCCGGCGCCCGCACGCGGCTGGCCGACGAGGGCTACGACGCCGATGAGATCGACCGCATTCTCGAAGCCGTCCCGGTCGCGACCCACAACCAGCGCGGCCTCGGCACCCTCCACATCGGTCTGCCCGAGGGCTCGGACTTCGAGCTCGACGCCCAGGCGCTGCTGCTGATCGTCGAGGACTCGATGTCCTCGGAGATCTACGAGCTGATGAAGCGCTCTGATGAGGCCCACGTCGTCGAGAAGGCCCACCGCCGCCCGCGTTTCGTCGAGGACTGCGTGCGCGAGATGGTCAAGGGCGTCGTCGATCGGCTGCCCGAGCTGCCCGACGATGTCTTCGTCTCGGCCCGCCAGGAGAACCTCGAGACGATCCACCAGCACGACGTGATTGCTGAGCGCTTCGGCACCCTTGGCGAGATCCGGCGCGAGCTCGAGACGGGCGAGTACTCGTCCGAGCACGTGAGCCGCCGCGCGTGGCTGGACGCGACCGCCTGATCGTCGCGGTGGTGGCTCGCTTGCTCGCCACCGCGGCTAGACGTTTGCCGGGGATGCCGGAGCGACGCATTCGTGCCTCGCCCAGGACGCACATCCGCTAGCGTCCAGCACATGCCTCTAGTTCCGATGGTCATCGAGCGCACCGCCAGAGGCGAGCGCGAGTTCGACATCTACAGCCGGCTGCTGAACGAGCGGATCATCTTCCTCGGCTCGCCGATCGACGACACGATCGCCAACCTGGTCGTCGCCCAGCTTCTGCACCTCGAGTCATCCGATCCGGACAAGGACATCTCGCTGTACATCAACTGCCCCGGCGGTTCGATCTACTCGGGCCTGGCCATCTACGACACGATGCAGTTCATCAAGCCGCAGGTGCAGACGATCTGCGTCGGCATCGCGATGTCAATGGGCTCACTGCTGCTGATGGCGGGCGCCAAGGGCAAGCGCTTCTCGCTGCCCAACAGCCGCATCCTGATTCACCAGCCGTCGTCCGGTTTCGAAGGGCAGTCGACCGACATCGAGATCCACGCACGTGAGGTGCTCAACATCCGTAAGCGGATCGACGAGATCTACGCCCATCACACCGGCCAGACTGTTGAGAAGGTCCACGTCGATATGGAACGCGACCGCTTCTTCAAGGCCAATGAGGCCGCCGAGTACGGCCTGATCGACAAGGTCATCGACAAGCACTGAAGATCCACTAGTCTGCGCGACATGAGCAACCTCCACGAGAAGGACTTCGACGAAGACGACGACTTCGAGCCGGACGAGGACGGTCTGGAGGGCGACTCGGAGTTCGACGATCCCGAGGCGTTTGACGACCTCGAGTTCGAAGAGGACGAGGACGAGGACGAGGACTGACGAACTTTGCGCGTAGGGTGTTGGCGCCCCGCACGCACAAAGTTCGCGCGGCTAGGACGCTATTGCAGGCGGAACTGACCGCGCGCCACGACCACCGCGCGCCCGCCCACGATGATCGTGCTGGGGCTCTCGGCGCTGCCCTCGAGCCGCGCGGCCAAGACGGACGGCCGCCGGATCTCATCGCCCTGGGTGATCGTCAGTGTCCGGCCCGGCGTGTACCAGCCGTGACGGGCGAGGTGCAGCGCCAGCGGTCCCGCCGCCGAGCCGGTGGCAGGGTCCTCGCTGATACCCGCGCCGGGGCCGAACAGCCGCAGCTTCACGCGGGTGTGCTCGCCCGGGCCCGCCTGCGGATCGAGCGGCGCGAAGCATCCGATTCCGATCGGCCCGAGCGCCGCCAGCGCGGCCATGTCAGGCTCCAGCGCGGCGACCTGCTCAGGATCGGCAAGGCCAACCATCACGTGCAGCGGGCCGTTGCTGTAGATCTCGATCGGGAGCACCGGGCGCGACGCCCCCAGCGCGTCGAGCAACTCCTGCTCGCGCTGGAACGCGCGCACGGTCGGGGGTGCGTGCTCCATCTCCCCGCTGACCAGCTCCCCGCGCTCACGGGTCAGCGTGACGGGGATGACACCGGCGCCGGTGGTGCGCAGCCGCACCGTCGCGAGGTTCTTCTGCTCGGCGACGACGAAGGCGGAGCCGAGCACGGCGTGGCCGGCGAATGGCAGCTCATGGAAGGTGGTGAAGATCCGGATCGCCGCGTCGGCCTCGTCATCTCCGGGCAGCAGGAAGACGGTGTCCGAGAGGTGCAGCTCACGCGCGGCCGGCAGCATCAGGCGACTCGGCACCGACTCTCCCTCGGTGAACACGGCGAGCTGGTTGCCCGCCAGCGGCGCGCTTGTGAAGACATCGACGATCGTGTAGGGGTGCTCGGGCTCAACCGGCATCGCTGACCCCCAGCATGTTCAGCAGCGTCAGCACCGTCGTCCAGTTCCGCGAGGTGGCAACGACATCCTTGCCGACGCCGGTCCTGCCTCCGAGCTTGATCGCGAGCTTCGAGCGCGCCACGCCGTCGGGATGCCAGGAGTAGACCTCGCGCTCGCCGACGGCGACGCGCTCGTTGGGCGTCGCCAGGGCGCTCAGCCTCCCCGCGAGCCCCGCGGGCCCCGGCTCGGGCCCCGGCACGTTCCCCGGCCCGTCCGCTACGCCGGCGTCCGGCCGGTCGCGCAGGAAGGTGACCTGAAAGCGCTTCGGATCCTGTGCGGCCAGCTGCGGGAAGGGATTGCCGGCGACCACGCGTGCGAGCTCCCCGTCGCTCATGGCAACGGCCCGCACCACCAGTGAGAACTGCTCGGTGATCAGCCCCACGACCCGATCCTCAAGGACGGATCCGTCCAAGTCCGTCTCCAGCACGATGTTCCCACTCTGCGCGTAGGTGCGGGGGTTTTTGAAGCCGTCGCCGGCGAGCGCCTCACGCAGCGCGGGCATCGCGATGCGATTGTGGGGGCCCAGATTGATCCCGCGCAGAAGGACGACCGCGGTGGCCATCCCCCCGATGCTAGTGTCCCGTTGACGCTCCCGCGAGACCGTGGTCGAAGGCGAAGATCACCGCTTCGGCGCGGTTGCGCAGCCCCAGCTTGAAGAAGATGTGGTTGACGTGGGTCTTCACGGTTCCGGCCCCGAGGACCAGCCGGGCCGCGATCTCGTCGTTTGTCAGGCCGGCGGCGATCAGCCGCAGCACGTCGAGCTCGCGCGAGGTCAGCGTCTCCACCTCGGGATCGTCGGGGGCGACGCTGCCGCGGGCATCGCGAAAGACGTCGAGCACGCGTCCGGTCACGCTCGGGTCCAGCCACGATCGGCCCTCGGCGACGGTACGCACGGCGCGTTGGAGCTCGTCCGCGGGCGCACCCTTGAGCACGAACCCGGCGGCGCCGGCGCGGAGCATCCCCGCCAGGACCTCGTCGTCGTCGAAGGTCGTCAGGGCCAGAACCGGCGGCGCCGCCGGCTGCGCGCGCACGCGCCTGGTCGCCTCAATGCCGTCGACCACCGGCATCCGCGCGTCCATCAGCACGACCTCGGGGCGCAGGGCGCCTACCGCACCCACCACCTCGCCACCGTGCGCGCACTCGCCCACGACCTGGAAGCCCAGCTGCGGGATCAGCACGGCCCGCAACCCGGAGCGGATCAGCTCCTGGTCGTCGACCAGCAGGAGCCTGATCACAGGGGTCTCCCGCATGGCATCTGGCGCGGCGGCTTCAGCGGCAGCGAAGCATGCACGCGCCAGCCGGCCCGCTGATCGCCGGCGGCCGCCGCCACCGGGCCGGCGGCGAGCGCGCCGCCCACCGCCTCGGCGCGCTCACGCATCGAGTGCAGTCCGTGGCCGCCGTTGCCGGCCGCGACCGCCGGCCCCGGCGGGCCTGCTGAGAAGACGTCGAGCTCGAGGCTGCCATTCGGCGAGGCGAGGTGGAGCTCCACCGGCCACCCGGGGGCGTGCCGGGCGGCATTGGTCAGTGCCTCCTGCGCTATCCGGTAGGCGGTCGTGCTGATCGTCACCGGCAGGTTGGCGGCGCCCTGCTCGCACTCGACGAGGATCTCGGCGCCGGCGGAGCGGTAGCGCTCGACAAGCTCTGTGATCGCCTCGACGCCGGGCGTCAGCGCGAGTGCCGAGGCCCCGTCGTCGGCCCCGTCGGACCGCGCCATGCCGACGATCGCGCGGACCTCGTCGAGGCTTTCGCGGCCGAGCCGCTCCGCCTCCGCGAGCGCGCGGTCGGCGTCGCCGGGGTCGTGCTGAACAGCCATCCTCGCGGCGCTGATGTGCAGCAGCGACACGGTGAGACTGTGCGCGATCACGTCGTGCAGGTCACGCGCTATCCGAGCCCGTTCCTGCAGGCGTGTGCGATTGGCGAGATCGACCTGCGCCGCCCGCAGCTGCCTCAGCAGTCGCTGCTCGTGGACCACGAGGCTGCCGCCGAGCGCCGAGATGAAGACACCACCGATCCAGGGGACCCACCCGCTGCCGAAGCCGGCCTCTGCCAGTCGCACGAACAGGAAGACCAAGGCGGCGCAGGCGAACAGATGTCCCGGCCGCGGCCCCGCCGTCAGAACGCTGAGCAGCGCCAGGATGCAGAGGCCGAAGTAACCGAGGCTCGAGTGCGACCCGCCCGAGGCGAGCACCACGCCGGTGCCGGCGACGAGGTTGAGCATCACAGCTGTCAGTGGGCGCACGCGCTGCGTGACCGCCATGGCGGCGGCCGACATCGCGACCGCGATGCCGGCCGCGCTGGCCGGCGCGTTCTCCGGGCTCCGCGTGAACGCCGCCGCCAGCAGGAACAGCGCGAGCAGCCAGAGCGTTATCCGCTCGACGCGCACGACGGGTGCCCGATCGTCATTCACCGCTGCTGAGAGATACCACCTTTGCGGGCCCGGGGGCCAGCGGCGAACGCGGCGAGGCCGGCGACGACGCTCCCTCGGAGACCCCGATCAGGCGATGCAGCGCACGCAGCGGCCTGGGCGACCACCAGTTCGCCTCGCCCAGCAGTGCCATCAGCGACGGCACGAGCGCCGTCCGCACGATGAACGCGTCGACCAGCACAGCCACGACCGCGCCGAGGCCGATCTCCTTGAGGAAAACGACCTTGGAGGTCGCGAACGCGCCGATCGCGACAGCCATCAGGATCGCCGAGGCGCTCACGATCCGTCCGGTGCGCTGCAGCCCGACGGCCACCGCCTCGCGGTTGCTGCGGCCGGCGTCACGTGCCTCCTTGATGCGCGTCAGCAGCAGCACGCCGTAATCGGTCGAGAGCGCGAAGGCGACCGCAGCGAGCACCAGGAAGTCCGTCTGCTCGATCCCGCCCTGGCTCGTGTAGGCCAGCGGTCCGGTCAGGCGGCCGGCCTGGAAGATCAGGACCAGGACGCCGGTCGCCGTGGCGGTCGTGAGCACGTTCATCAGCAGCGCCTTCAGCGGCAACACCACCGACCCGGTCATCAGCCACAGGATCGCCAGTGTCACGAATGCCAACACGCCAAGCGCGAGCGGCAGGCTCTCGGTGATCGCCACGCGCTGGTCATGGAACTGGGCCGCCGGCCCGCCGACGTCAGCCTGGAACGGCGCCGGCAGCCGCTCAACGGCCGCGATCGTCCGCTGCGCCATGGCGCCGATGGGGTCGCCGGCCTGCGCGGCCTGAAGCTCCCAGATGCCGGAGCCGAGATACCGAGGCGAAGCCACGGACGTGATTCCGGGCAGGCCGCGGAGCTTCGCGGCGTAGGCGCCCACGGGCGCCGCGTCCGAGGGCGGGGCGTGCACGGCGATCAAGACCGAGCCGAGGTCGTTGCCGGGGAAGTCGCGGGCGACGATGTCCTGGACGACGCGCGCGCTCTGCGAGGTCGGGAGGATCGTGGCGTCGACGCCGCTCCAGCGCACGTGCAGCGTCGGCGAGGCGACGGCCAGCAGCAGCGCCGAGGTGCCGAGCGCGACGACGATCGGCCGGCGCATCACCGCGCGGGCGATCCGATACCACCGGCCCGTCCCCTCCGCCTCCGGCGTCACCCTCCCGATCCGCGGCGCCAGCAGGATGAGCAGGGCGGGCAACAGCAGGATCGAGCAGAGCCCGGCGACCAGCGCGACGGCTGCACCGCCGATCCCCATCGAGATCAGGAACCGTTGCGGGAACAGCGCCAGTGTCAGCAGCGCTGCGGCGACGGTCACGGAGCTGAAGGTCACAGTGCGACCAGCGGTCGCGAGCGTCGTCGCGAGCGCCGTGTCGCGGTCGGCTCCGCGCGAGAGCTCCTCGCGGAAGCGCCAGACCATCAGCAGGCTGTAGTCGACCGCGAGTCCGAGACCGACTCCGATCACGAGGTTCAGCGCGAAGCTGGAGAGCGCAAGCTGGGTGTTGATGACCCGCAGCACGGAGAATGCACCGAGCACGCTGAGGCCGCCGACGGCAAGCGGCAGCAGCGCCGCGACGCCCCGGAAGAGCAGGAAGCCGAGCAGCGCCAGTAGCGGAAACGCCAGCAGCTCGGCGAAGCCCAGATCCTTGGAGGCCTGGGAGCTCACCTGCAGGCTTGCGGTGTCGGGACCGCCGAGCCGCACATCACGCGGAATCCGAGCCGTGATCGCGTCGACGACGGTCTTGGCGGTGGCGCTACCGCGCAGGCTGACCGCCAGCAGCGACATGCGCCGGTCACGGGAGACGAGCGGCGAGCCGCCGTGCGCCGGTGGTGCCAGCACGCCGGCGACGCCCGGCACCGAGGCGATCAGCTGCCGCGTGCGCGTGACCTGCGGGCTCGCGGGCGCGGCCGGCACCAGCGCGAGCACACCGGCGCTGGGCTCGGCGCCCGTGGCCCGCTGCAGCGTGGCCAGCGACCGAGCAGATGGCGAGGAGGGGTCCTGGAAGCCGTTGTTGGCGTTCAGCAGGGTGGTCGCCGGACCGCCGAACGCCCCACAGGCGATCAACAGCACGAGTCCAATCGCCGCGAGCTGTCGCGGCCTCCGGGATGCGACCCGGGCTACCGAGGCGTACATGGCAGGCTCCTGGTGAGGATTTCGGGCATCCGCGAAATCCTCACCTAAAAACCGCTTGAGCGCGTCTGCGCAGCGGTGGAACCTGTCTATACCCCTGGGTGGATCTTCACCAGCGCCCTGCTATGTGCTGCTGCTCCCACAGGCGTTGCTCATCACCGGCCCCTCGAACTCCGGGTAGCCGAGCGTGGGTTGCATATCGACCCCATACTGGGCATCGCCGCCGAAGTCATCGACCCCGGCGCCCGAGCTCACGTTGCCGAACTCGAGCGTGCAGCCGGGATGCCTGCCTCCCGATGTCACACGGCTCCAGAAGGGATAGAAGTGACCCGGCGCCGCCGGCGGCGGCAGCGCACAGCCGGCGCCGGTCGCCTGGCAGGTCGACTCGCTGAGCGCCGTGTCGGTCTGGATGAAGAACTGCGGGTACTGGCTGCCGTTGGTACTCGGCAGCTGCTGCACGAAACTCCCCGGGAAGCTCGCCGTCGGCGCCGCTCCGGTCGGCCACTCCGCCCAGTACGGCGTCCCATCGAAGTCGAGGTCGCCGTTCTGAGCGTAGTCGTCCATGCAGGCCGTCATCTCATCCGGCGCGCTGTTGAGCGCGCCGTGCGTATCACCGGCCGGGAAACAGAAGGCGTCAGACGGCTCGGCGCTCGTCTCGCCGCTGCCGCCACCTGTGCCCGCTGCCTCGTACGGGCCGTGGCAGCTGTTGTAGTAGGTGTCGCTCAGACCGGGGCCCAACGACAGGGTGCTCGCACCCGTGACGCTCGTGCAGGGCTCGAAGTGGCCCGTCTCGAACTCGGTCGAGATGTTCGTCGCGATCGCCGCCCACGGGATCACGTTCGCCTGAGAGGCGGTCGAGTACTCCGGCTCGAAGTTGAACGGCGTGCCGGAGCAGTCGCCTGCGGCGCCATTGACGATGCCGCCGCTGGTGGTCGCGAAGCCGTTCGCCGCCGAGGCCTGCATGTACCCGGTCTGACCGGTGCTCAGATCGTCGATGACGACCTCGAAGGCGCTGCCACCTCCGGGGGCAGGTGCGTCATACATGTGAACGGTGATCCGGTCCCCCGGGTTCATCATCAGCGTCTGCGAGTTGGGCGTGCTCGTCGCCAGCGTCGACTCCTGGGGTGATGGCGGACCTGTCGGCACGCCGTCGCGCTGGATCCAGGCGAAGTTGACGGGCTCCTCGCAGTTCGTGTTGCAGGTCGCGAAGGCGGTGGTGCACTCGAGACTGTCGATCGTGAGTGCGGCGCACCACGAGGTGTCATTGCAGCTGGTCGAGTCGGCGAACGGCGGCATCCCCGGCGGATACAGCTGCATCTCCATGAACGCCGAACCGCCGCCCGAGCTGCAGCCGGTGGTGTTGACCCCGACGCAGGTCGGAGCGTTGGCGTCGCTCTCAGGCGTGCACGACGCCTGCGGGTAGGAGTTCGGGTCGCACATCGCCATCGAGAACCACGGCGCCACGCTGAGCTCGAACCAGTGCGACACGTCCTGGCCGGGGCGATGGTCGGTCGGGGCCGCGCCCGGGTCGTGGGGCAGCGTCTCGCTCCAGGTGACGTTGTCACCGGAGCCCGGCGCGCTTGACAGGAAGGTCATGTCGGGCTCGTCGTGCCCGATGTAGAGACCGTTGTCGTAGAAGCGGCCATCCCAGGTGTTGGCGTTCCACGTGTTGTCGTAGCCACGGATGTCCGTGCAGTTGAGCCGCCGGTTGATCGAGGTCTGCATCTCGCTCTGGCCGTTGCAGTCGAGCTCGCCGGAGCTTGCCGGCTTCAGCGGTCCCGCGGTGGCGGTGGCCGTCAGGCCAAGAAGGATGAGTGCGACGACGAGCAACCCCGTGCTTGCCCTCACAACGAGACGAAAAGACATTACGCCTCCTGAAGTCGTGAACGTCCCAACCTCAGGAAGACACCCTATACACGCAGGAGCGCGTAGAGGTAAATAAAACTCTCGTGTCGCGGATCGACTAGCCGAGGATCGACTCGAGGCGACGCTCGAGTGCCGCCGCGAGCACCTCGCGCACCGGCCCCACCTCGAAGCGCTCGACCAGCGCTGCCAGGAAGCCCTCGATCACGAGCCGCTTGGCCTCGTCCTCCGGCAGGCCGTGGGAGCGCAGGTAGAAGAGCTGCTCGGGGTCGACCTGGGCGACCGCCGCGGCGTGCGTGCAGCGCACGTCGTTGGCCTGGATCTCCAGGCCCGGGATCGAGTCCGCGTGGGCACGCTTGGAGATCAGCAGGTTGCGCGAGTCCTGGAAGGCATCGGTCTTCTGCGCCCCCGGGTCGACGATGATGTTGCCCTTCCAGACGGCGCTCGAGCGGCCCTGCAGGACACCGCGGAAGGCGAGGTCCGAGGTCGTGTTCGGGGCCGCGTGCTCCTGGGTGGTGTCGAAGTCTATGTGCTGGCTGCCGTGCGTGGCGTAGGCGCCGGTGACGCGGGCCTCGGCGCCCTCGCCGGCGAGGCGGGTCTGCATCAGCACGTGGCCGGACTTGGAGCCGAAGCCGAGCGCGACCCAGTCCAGGCGCGCGTCGCGACCGACGGTCGCGTGCTGGGCGCCGAAGATCCAGGCCTGCTCGGAGAGGTTCTGACCGCTGACGTAGCGCAGCGTCGCGTTGTCACCGATCGTGATCTCGGTGGCGAGGTTCAGCAGGCAGTCACCGGCGGAGAGGTACTGCTCCCAGACCTCGGCCTGGGCGCCCGCCTCGAGCACGACACGGGTGCGCAGGTTCCCGAGCTTGCCCTCCGCCACCACGGACGTCAGCGCGATCGGCTGCTCGAGCACCACCCCGCGTCCGACCGTCACGGTCGCCTCGCCCGCGTCGAGCTTCACCTCGACACCCGCCGGCAGCTCCATCGCCGGCAGGGCCCAGAGGGAGCCCGGTGCATCCGAGCCCCAAGCCGGATGCACCGCAGTCAGCTCATACGCGTCGACATCGAGTGCCGAGATGTCGGTGAATTCCCAACCGGGCCTTCCCTTGAAGGTGGGGAACTCGAGTACGTCAGCCAATTGAACCCTCCATCTGCAGCTCGATCAGGCGGTTCATCTCCACCGCGTACTCCATCGGCAGCTCCTTGGTGATCGGCTCGATGAAGCCGTTGACGATCAGCTTGGAGGCCTC
>DASZMI010000091.1:0-33121 GCA_035551915.1 Solirubrobacteraceae bacterium
CGGCCGCACCGCGGGGGCGATGGGCATCTTCGGTTCGCCGCAGCGGCTCTTCACCGCGCAGCTGCCACGATCGGAGCTGCTCACCCATGTGCGTGAGCATGCGCGCGCCGTCTCGCACGAGCTGGGGGCGATCCCGTGGTAGGTGCCAGGAGCCAGTCGCGATGAGGGAGCGCTACATCGCCGGCATCGATCAGGGCACCGCCTCCTCGCGCTGCCTGGTCTTCGATCACTCGGGGCGGATCGTCTCGGTTGCGCAGAAGGAGCACCGCCACATCTTTCCAAGGCCTGGATGGGTGGAGCACGATCCCGAGGAGATCTGGGCAAACGTTCAGGAGGTGGTCACACAGGCTCTGCGCGACGCCGGGCTGGCGCCCAGCGACCTCGCCGCCCTGGGAATCGCCAACCAGCGCGAGACGACGATCGTCTGGGAACGCGAGACCGGGCGTCCGGTGCATCAGGCGATCACCTGGCAGGACACGCGCACGGATGCGCTCCTGCGCCAGCTGGCGGCCGATCCGGGCGCCGAGCGCACCCGCGAGCTCGCCGGATTGCCGCTGGCGAGCTACTTCTCCGGTCCGAAGCTGCGCTGGCTACTGGACAACGTGCCGCGGCTGCGCGAGCGCGCGCAGGCCGGTGAGCTGCTGTTCGGGACGATGGATTCGTGGCTGATCTGGCGGCTCACGGGCAGGCACCTGACCGACGTCACCAACGCCAGCCGCACACTGCTGATGAATCTGCACACGCTCACCTGGGACGAGCGGCTGATCGAGCTGCTGGGAGTCCCGCGGCTGATGCTGCCCGAGATCCGCCCCTCGGCCGAGGTCTACGGCGAGGCCCGTGGCGAGCTCGCCGGCGTGCCCGTGGCCGCCGCGCTCGGAGACCAGCAGGCGGCACTCTTCGGGCAGACGTGCTTCGACGTGGGCGACGCCAAATGCACCTATGGGACGGGCAGCTTCATGCTGCTGAACACCGGTCCGCGTCCGGTGGCGTCCGAGCGCGGCCTGCTGACGACGGTCTGCGCGCAGGTCGGATCCGAGCCGCCCACCTATGCGCTCGAGGGTTCGATCGCGGTCACCGGCGCGCTCGTCCAGTGGGTGCGCGACAAGCTCGAGCTGATCGGCTCGGCGCCTGAGATCGAGACCCTTGCCCGCAGTGTGCAGGACAGCGGCGGCTGCTACATCGTCCCCGCCTTCTCAGGTCTATATGCCCCGCATTGGCGCAGCGACGCGCGTGGCGTGATCACCGGTCTGACCGGCTACATCACCAAGGGTCACCTGGCCCGCGCCGTGCTGGAGGCGACCGCCTGGCAGAGCCGCGAGGTGCTCGACGCGATGACCGCCGAGGCCGGCATCGCCCTCAAGACCCTGCGCGTCGACGGCGGCATGACCGCCAACAACCTGCTGATGCAGTTCCTCGCCGACGTGCTCGACGTCAGTGTCGTGCGCCCGATCGTGGCCGAGAACGTGTCGCTCGGCGCGGCCTACGCCGCCGGGCTCGCGGTCGGCTTCTGGGAGAGCCGCGAGGAGCTGCGCGGCAACTGGCACATCGCTGCGCAGTGGCTGCCCAACATGGAGGCCGAGCGCCGCGAGCGCGGCTACCGCAAGTGGCGCAAGGCGGTCGACCGCGCGATCGGCTGGCTCGACGAGGACGACGAGTGAGGTTGTCCCGCGGCTACTGGCCCGCTGGCCAGCAGCCGCGCCGCAGAGCCCCCAGCAGCCGAGCTCAGTGACCGTGGCCGAGGCGCGGGTCGCCGCGGCGGCCGACGACCACCCAGATCGCCTCGACCGGCTGCTCGCCGATCGTGAACAGCCGGTGCGGCATCGTCGAGTCGAACGCGACCGAGTCGCCGGGCCCGAGCTCATAGGTGTCAAAGCCGACGGTCACGCCCATGCGCCCGCGGATGATGTGGCCGTACTCATGGCCTGAGTGACGCATCAGTGAGTCCGGCGGGCACGACTCGCTGCCCGCCTGGTAGGCGACCTCGAGGAAGTCCACGTCCTGCGGTGTCGGCGGCGCCAGCCGCTCCCAGCGCACGCCGGTGGCCAGCTGGATCACCTTGCCGCTGCCACGGCGCACGACCGGGTCGACGCTGCGTCCCGAAAGCTCGACGCCCCAGCGGCCGGCCTCGTGACCGGGGTCGGCGATGGCCGCATCGGAGCGGTCGGCCGCGACCTCACCGGCGGAGGGCGCCTCGTCGGAGGTGTTCCGCGGACGCTCTGGACCGCGGCGCCCGCCCGCGTGCCGGAAGAAGAGCTCGTCAAGTGATAGCCCGAGCTCGTTGACGATCGCGTACAGCGTGCCGACCGAGGGCGAGGCCTTGCCGAGCTCGACCTGTGAGATCAGGCTGGCCGAGACGCCGACCCGGCGCGCGAGCTCGCGCACGCCGATCTTCTGACGCAGGCGCTCCTCACGCACGCGGCTGCCGACGATGTCCAGTGCACCGGTGGTGCTGCCGGCCCCGCCACTCGGCTCGCCGCCGCCGCTGTTGCCGGCGGTCGCTGTTGCTCCGGATGTCATCGTTTCATCCTCGACTGTCACTCACTCTGACTCTACTGCCGGGCTCTGACCCCGAACCGCTCACTCTGCCGGCGCCTGCTCGGACTCCGCGACCAGGTCGGCGCCGCGCACGTACTGGCGCCCGGCGACCAGCAGCTCCGCGCCGGGAAAGCGGGTCAGGATCTCGGGGCCGTCGGCGGTGACCAGCACCTCCTCCTCGATCCGCGCCGCCGAGCGGCCGTCGCTGGCCGGGCAGTAGGTCTCGAGCGCGAACACCATGCCCTCCTCGATCTCGACCGGGTCGTCGAAGGAGTGCAGGCGCGAGATCATCGGCGCCTCGTACAGTCCAACGCCGAGTCCATGCCCGAACTGGAGCCCGAAGCAGGCCTCCTCGCTCGGGAAGCCGAGTTCCTGGGCGGAGGGCCAGACGGCCGCGATCTTGTCGGTCGTGACCCCGGGGCGGACGAGATCGATGGAGTCATCCAGCCACTCACGGCACTGCCGGTAGGCGTCGAGCTGCGAGCGGGTGGCACCGCCCACGCAGAACGTGCGGTAGTAGCACGTTCGGTAGCCCATGAACGAGTGGATGATGTCGAAGAAGGCCTGGTCGCCGGGGCGCAGCAGCCGGTCGGAGAAGACGTGCGGGTGCGGGTTGCAGCGGTCCCCGGAGACGGCATTGATCGCCTCGACCTGCTCGGAGCCGAGCTCGAATAGGAGCTTCTGAGCCTCGGCGACGATCTCATGCTCACGCACGCCGGGACGCAGCATCTCGTAGATCTTTTCGTAGACCGCGTCGACGATTCCGGCGGCATGGTCCAGCAACGCGATCTCATCGACCGTCTTCAGCTTGCGCGCGCTCAGCATCACGGGCTGGGCGTTGGCGGTCGGGATCTGGCGGCGGTGAAGCGACGCCAGCGTCTCCATGTCGGTCAGGTCGATGCCCAGCGGCTCGCGCTCGAGGCCGTGCTCACGCAGGACCTCAAAGATGTGTCCCGCGAGCACGTCGGGCACCCCGGTCTGCTCGGGCATCGCGCCGCGCATGCTGGAGACGCCGGCGCGCCAGCTGGTCTCCGGCAGCCACGGGGCGTAGAGCTGGTGGTGGCGGGCGGCGGAGCCGAAGTCCCACAGCACCGGCTCGCCCTCGCGGGGCAGCAGCACACAGCGGGCGCTCTTGTCGCGGGCCCACTCGCCGATGTGCGTGCTCGTGACATAGCGGATGTTGTTCTGATCGAACAGCAGCAGCGCCCCGAGATCGGAGGCGTGCAGCGCCTCCCGCGCCTTGCGCAGGCGATCCGAGCGCAGCCGCACGAAATCGACGCGCTGCTCCCAGTCGACCGCCATCGTGGCTCCACGTGAAGCGATCACGACGCACCCCCAATCCGCTCTTGCAGGTAATCCCAGTCTCTGTTGAACCGGTACGAGTGGTTGCTCGGCAGCTGCGGAGCCTGGGTCTCCAGCCAGCGCACGCGCGCTTGTGAGCGGTTGTAGAACGCATGGATACAGCCGACGCCGGTCCAGAAGACGTCCCCGGCCCGTAGCGTGAACTCGTCGTCGTTGGCCGTCGCCACGACCTCGCCCTCGAGGATGTAGTAGCTCTCCTCGAGCGGATGGTCATGAGGCTGGGCGACGCCGCCCGGCTGGTACTCGACCATGAACAGCGAGTGCAGCACCGCGCCGAGCCGCTGGTCGACCAGCATCTTGACGGCGATGCCGCTGTATGCCAGCAGCGCCGTCGCCATGCTCGCCGAGACAGTCGGCGCATTCACCGCCGAGCCGAGCTTGAGATTGTCCACGTCCATTTGTCCGGGACCGAGCCGGAACAGCGTGCGCGTGCGTGGGTCGCGGATGTCAGGCTCAACGCCCGCGCCCTGCGCCAGCGGCTCGCCGGTCCAGAAGGTGTCGGCCGGCCCGCTCGCGCGCGGCACCGGCGAGTTGGCCTCGAGCAGCAGCGCCGGAGCGTCTGACTCGTTGCGGTAGCCGTGGGCGACCCCGACCGGCAGCAGGCCGCACTCGTCCGGAGCGAGCCTATAGCTGTGACCGTCGCTGATCAGGGTCGGACGACCCCCGAGCACGTAGAAGCTCTGCTCGTTCGAGTGCAGGTGTGTGCCGACATATCCGCCCGGTGCGATCTCGGCCAGCGCCAGGCCCGTGTGCACGGCGCCGACCGCCCGACTCACGAGCGCTGCGCGGGTGAGACCGCTGCAATGTTGGGCCGCCGGCCCGCTCGGCCCCGCCAGCGCGACGTCGGCCGCTCGCGCGACGTGGTAATGCGGCTGCGGTTCGCTCATCGCCGAGAGACTACCGCCGAGGTTTTTGTGCCGTCAAGCTCTACTGCACATGTCACGGATTGTGGATCCCGAAGCGTCAAGTGACTATGGACGGACCGGTTCGGTTCTCGCGCCCCGCCTCACGCTCGAGACGCGGGATCAGCACGGCCAGGTCGAGGTCGCCCATGCCCTGGGCGATGCAGCCCTCGACCAGCTGCTGCACGACCGCGGTCACAGGTAGCGGAACGCTGCAGTCGTGTCCGGCGGCGAGCGCCAGCCCCAGGTCCTTGTGCAGAAGGCGGGCGGTGAACGTCGAGCTGTAGTCACCCGACAGCAGCGTGCCCTGCTTGTAGTTCACGTACGGGCTGCCGATCGCCGAGCCGGCGATCACCTCGAGCATCCTGCCGCGCTGCAGACCGTGGCTCTCGGCCAGCACCAGCGCTTCGGCCAGCAGCTGGGTGGTCCCGCCGATCATCAGGTTGAGCGCGAGCTTGACGATCCGTGCCTGCTCGCCGTCGCCCACATGGAAGAGGTTCGGGCCGATCTCGCGCAGCGTCGGTGCCAGGCGCTCGAACTCCGCAGTCGGCCCGGACACGATGATCCCGAGCTTGCCCGCCGTCACCACCGACGGGTTGCCGCTGACCGGGGCACGCAGATATCCGAGCTGCTTCGCGGCTGCGGCCGCGGCGATCTCAGCGGAGGCCGTGGCCGAGATCGTGCTCATCTCGACCAGCGTCCCCGTCGATACGCGGTCGGCGGCGAGCAGTCCCGCCTCGCCGAGCGTCACGGCCTTCACGGCATCGTCGTCGGCGAGCATCGTGATCACCAGTTCGGCGTGGTCCCAGGCCGCCCGCGGGGACGCGAGCAAGGTGGCCCCGCGACTCACGAAAGCACTCGTGGCCGCGGGCGATCGGTTCCAGACCGCGAGCTCGTGGCCGGCTCGCTCCAGACGTTCGGCGATCGGCGCGCCCATGCGCCCGAGGCCCAGCACCGCGACCCGCATCAGGTCAGGACCCAGCCGCCGTCGACGTTCAGGTTGACGCCGTTCATCGCGCCGTTGCGCAGCAGGAACAGTGCCGCGTCGGTGACCTCGTCGGTCGTGATCGTGCGGCCCGTCGGCGTGCGCTTGATCACGGCATCGAGCACCGCGGCGTTGTCCACCCAGGCCGGACTGTCGCCGACGATCCCCGGGTGCACGGCGTTGACGCGAACCGGCGCCAGCTCGATCGCGAACGTGCGCACCATCGTCGACACCGCCCCGTTGACGCTGGTGACGGTGGTGGAACCGGGGTACGGGCGTTCCTTCGCGAGGCCGCCGTAGAGCAGGATCGAGCTGCGTTCATGCAGCGCGTGATGCAGCCGGTGCACGACCTCGGTGTAACCGACCAGCTTGAGCGTGGCCAGGCGAATCGCTCGCGCCACGTCGTACTCGCGCACCGAGTTCGAATCCCGCTCGACCGCCGCGAGCACGATGTGGTCGACGTTCTCGATGCCCTGCAGGCAGGCGCCGATTTCGTGGGGCTGCGCGAGGTCGAGCGCACAGCCCCGCGCATTTGATCCGATCTCCGCCGCCACCGCCTGCGCGCGGCCCGCGTCCCTGCCGGTCAGCACGACCGCATGGCCGGTCGCGGCAAAGTGCTCCGCCAAGCGCCGCCCCAGACCCTGGGTTCCGCCGATGATCGCCACCGTTCCTGGCATGCTCTCTCCTTGTCGATCTTCACTGAACGCCCGGTCAGGCAGTCGGGGTCGATGAATCCGCGTACTCGTCGGTGTAGGTGTAGGGGTTGTGCATCACCTTTGACTCGGGGATATCGGGGTGCATGCCCTTGTTCCACTCCTCCTCGCCGAGCGCGCCACGCAGATATTCGACCGTGGCCTCGATCGCCCTGCGTGCCTTCTCGAGGTCGATGTCCACCAGCCGGTGGGCGAGCTTGACGACCTTGCCGTTGACGAGCACGGTGTGCACGTCTCCGCGCTGAGCCTGGAAGACCACGTGGCCGTACGGGTGCAGGATCGGGAACATCGCCGGGGAGTGATCGTTCTTGATCAGCATCAGGTCGGCGCGCTTTCCGGCCTCGAGGCTGCCGACGATGTGATCGAGCCCGAGCGCCTTGGCGCCGCCGCGCGTGCCCCAGTCAACCACCTGTTCGGCGCGCAGCCCGACATGGGTCACGGTCGCGCCGTGCGCATGCGCCTCGTGGTGCTCACGCGCCCGGTCGGTCGAGAGCGTCGAGCGCATGGCGGCGAACGGGTCGGCGCTGAACCAGACCGACGTGTCCACCGAGAGCGAGATCGGGATGTCGTATTTGCGCAGCGCCCAGCTCGAGGGATACCCCTGCCCGCAGGAGCACTCGCTCTCGGCCGAGACCGATGCGTGGCCGCCGGTGGCGGCGATCCGCTGATAGGAGTCATCGGACAGCGTGGCGGCGTGCACGTAGACGGTCCCGGGCGTCATGAAGCCGTGCTCGTGCATCAGCCGGACGCCGTCGTCATTGGTCGCGCCCCAGACGCCCGCATGCGTGGTGACGTTGACGCCGAGCTCACGTGCCGCCTCGAACGCGCCCTTCTCGGGGAATGCCGGGTCACCGGTCACGTCGAAGGCGAGCTGGAAGCCGAGCATCTCCGAGCGCTTCATGCGGCGTCCGACGAAAGCGCGGAAGTCCGCCGAGTTAGACCAATCCCAGGGAGCTGCATGGATGTTCCCGTAGCCGAAGACGAAGCGGCCCGGTACGTCCTCGAGCGCGTCGACCGCGGCCTCGGCGTGTTCGATCGTTGCCAGGCCGTGTGACCAGTCGACGCTCGTCGTGACGCCGGAGTCGATCGCCTCGATCGCCGACAGCAGATTGCCCGCGTAGTAGTCCTCGGGGCGGAACTTCCTGCCGTGCTCGAGGTAGTTCCAGACGAAGTACTGGGTGAGCGTCCAGTCGGCCCCGTAGCCGCGCGTGGCCGTCTGCCACATGTGCCGGTGGGTGTCGACGATGCCGGGCATGACGATCCCGCCGCTCGCGTCGATCTCGGCGGTGCCGTCGGGTACCTCGAGGTTGTGTCCGACGGCGGCGATGTCGCTGCCGACGATCAGGACGTCCCCGCCCTCGATGACCGAATGCGCGTCGTCCATGGTCAGGACCAGGCCGTTGCGGAGCACGACAGCGGCGGCCGCGGCGAGCTCCTCAGGTGTCGGATGCGAAGTCAAGTCTCCACCTCTCTGTGTCGACTGTGAGTGAACGGCTGCTTAGGCGGGCACCCTCGCAGATGCCGCCGAGCTTGTCAAAACGGGGATTGCGGGAAGTGACACTTGACGCTCCACTGTGCATCTGTTTATGATCGCCGTACAGTGCCGTCATTTATGCGGCGCTCTGCGGGCGGGCTCGTGTGACCGTGTGGCAAAGGCGGAACCCGGGACCGACAGCGGTTGGAGAGAACCGTAGAGGAGGGAGTGCAGTTGATTGAGAAGTTCTTTCGGCTCAGGTCGGTGACCCGATTCCGAGCGGTGATCGCGGGCGCAGTGGTGGCCGCGGTCGCGATCGGCATGGTCGCCTCGACCTCGGCCGCCAGCGCCAAGGGCAGGCATCTGAAGCTTGTGTTCCTGTCCTTTGCCGCGACCAACAACAGTTACGACGCTCCGATGCTCGCCGCCGCCAAGGCGGAGGCCTCGAAGCTCAACGCGACGCTGCAGGTGATGGACGCCAACAACAGCCCGACGACGCAATATTCGGATTTCCAGAATGCGCTGGCGGAGGGTGGTGTCAACGGCATCATCACGCAGCCGATTGAGTCGACCAACTTGATCCCGCTCGTTGCAAAGGCCGTGCAGAAGCACATCAGGGTTGTCAACGTCGACCAGGTGATGGGCCCGAAGTACACGACCGCCGCGGTGCAGGTCAAGGGCCTCTCGGGCAACGTGACCTTCGACCCGTGGGAGCTCGGCTCACAGTGGGGTGCGCTGACCGTGCAGGCATGCGAGGCCAAGCACCTCAACCCGTGCAACATCGGCTACCTGTATGACATCCAGCAGTCGACGCTCGACGTCGCGCTGCACGGCGCGTTCACCAACGCGCTCAAGAAGGACCCGAACGCGAAGATCGTCGGTACCGGGCAGGACTTCTTCACCCCGACGACCGGCGAGTCGGCCGTGCAGACGATGATGTCCGCGCATCCGGAGATCAACCTGATTGCCGCCTCGGATCAGGGGATCGAGGGTGCGGCCGCCGCCAGCTCGGCGGCCAAGGCGGTGCTGGTCGGGTTCGGCGCCTCTCAGGCGGGGATCGCGGGTGTGAAGTCCGGCCGCTGGTTCGGAACCGTCGCGCAGGATCCGGCGACGGAGGGCAAGGACGGCGTGCTCACGCTCGTTAACGCGATCCGCAACAACACCAATTACGCGGGCCGCAATCCGCTGAACGCGCTGCCCGACAAGGGTGTCGTCACCAAGAGCGACGCCGGCCGGTTCAAGGGTGAATGGGCGGGATAGACGGCAGCGCTCGGAGCTCGACGGGCGTCCCGCTCGTCGAGCTCCGCGACGTCTCGAAGCATTTCCGGGGCGTACAGGCGCTGGAGGGGATCAACCTGGAGATCCCCTCCAGTGCCGTTCACGCGCTTGTGGGGGAGAACGGCGCCGGCAAGTCGACGCTTGGAAAGATCATCGCCGGCGCGCTCCAGCACGATGGCGGCAGCCTTCTGATCGACGGCCGGGAGCTCTCGCTCAGGGCGCCTCGCGAGGGGCTCGGGCAGGGCATCGCGATGATGGCCCAGGAGCTGCTGGTCGTTGGGCACCTGACGGTCGCACAGAATGTCTTTCTCGGTGTCGAGCCGCGCAGCGGGGGCTGGATCAATCGTCGCTTGCTGCGACAGCGCTACGAGAAGCTGGCTGACCAGGCAGGGTTTGCGCTGCCGGCCGACCGTCTCGTCGGGGGCCTCCGCGTGGCCGAGCAGCAGCAGGTCGAGATCATGCGCGCGCTCGCGCGCGACGCGCGCATGATCGTCATGGACGAGCCTTCGCAGGCGCTCGCCGGCGCCGACGTCGAGCGTCTCCATGACATCATCCGCTCGCTCGCCGCACAGGGCCGGACCGTGCTGCTGGTCTCGCACTTCCTGCGCGAGGTGCTCGAGCTCGCGGACACGATCACGGTGATGCGCGACGGTCGCATCGTGCGCTCCGGACCCGCCACCGCGGAGACGGAGGCCAGCCTGATCCAGGGAATGCTCGGACGGCCGCTGAATGCGGTGTATCCGCCCAAGGCCGCCCCCAGACTCGACGCGCCGGTGGCGCTCGCGGTGCGCGAGCTGTCCGCATCGGGCGTCGCGGGCGTCTCGTTCGATCTGCGTGAGGGGGAGATCCTCGGGCTCGCGGGCCTCGTTGGCGCCGGTCGCTCGGAGCTTGCGCGCGCGATCTTCGGCGCTGACCGCCGGCTCGGCGGCGCGGTCGAACTCGCCGGCGAGCCGCTGCCGGGCAGCGGGCCGCTCACCAGCCTGCGGCGCGGGCTCGCGATGGTGCCCGAGTCCCGCCGCGACCTCGGGCTCCTGTTCAGCCGCTCGGCTATCGAGAACGTCTCGCTCTCCAGCCTGGCAGATCACAGCCGGCTCGGGATCGTCGACCGCCGCGCGGAACGCGCCGTCGCGCGCGAGCTGCTCACGCGAGTCTCACTCACGCGTGCGAGCGGCGAGTCGATCGTCGGCACGCTCTCCGGCGGCAACCAGCAGAAGGTGCTGTTCGCACGGATGTTGATGTGCCGGCCGAAGGTGCTGATCGCTGACGAGCCCACCCGCGGGGTGGACGTTGGCGCCAAGCGCGCGATCTATGACCTGATCGTCGCGCTCGCCGCCGGGGGCACCGCCGTGCTGCTGATCTCCTCCGAGCTCGAGGAGGTCCTCGGCCTCGCCCAGCGGGTGTTGGTGATGCGGCGCGGGCGCATCGCAAGGGAACTCTCGAGCGAGGAGATGAGCGAGTCGACGATCCTCGCCGCGGCGTTCTCGGAAAACACGATCACGGAGGCGGCATGAACTCCGGGCAGAGGTCGGCGCTCCCGTCGCGCCTGGCATCCCTGCCATGGCGCAGATCCGGGATCCTGGGTCCGTTCGTACTGCTGTTCATCGCGCTCTCGATCGGTTCGTCGCCTTTCCTGACCAAGACCAACCTGCTGAACATCGTCGACCAGCAGTCGGCGACGCTGGTGATCGCCGTGGCGGGAACGTTCGTGCTGATCTCCGGGGGGATCGACCTCTCGGTGGGCGCCGTCTACGGCCTCGCATCCGTCGTCTTCGGCGAGCTCTGCGCGCACGGCTGGGATCCACTGCCGGCGATCATCGCCAGCGTGCTCGCCGGGGTGATCGTCGGTGTCGGCAACGGCGTCGTCTCCGCGTTCTTCAGGATCAACTCGCTGATCGCGACACTCGCGATGTCATTCGTGATCGCCGGTGTCGCCTCGCTCGTGACCTCGGGCAACCTCGTGCTGATCAGCGACCACGGTGCCTCGGACGTGGCCACCTCACAGTTCATCGGGGTGAACATGTCGACCTGGGTGATGGTCGTCGTCGTGATCGTGCTCGGGCTGGTGCTCGCCCGCACGACCTATGGCCGCTACGTCTACGCCGCCGGTGGCAATGCCGAGGCGGCACGCTTCGCGGGCGTGCGCGTCAGCCTCGTGCGGGTGATCGCCTTCGCGCTCAGTGGCGGCGCCGCGGCGCTGGGCGGCGTGCTCGACTCAGCCCGTGTGCTGAGCGGCAACTCGACCAACAACACCACGCTGACCTTCACCGTCGTCGCCGGGATCGTCGTCGGTGGCACCAGCATCCTCGGCGGTGAGGGTGTCGTCTGGCGCACGGTGATCGGGGTGCTGCTGATCGCCCTGATCGGCAACGGCTACGGCCTGCTCGGGCTCAACCCGCTCTACGAGCAGATCACGCTGGGCGCGATCATGATCCTCGCCGTCGGCCTGGACTCCTGGTCACGGCAGGTCCGCGGCTGACCCGCTGATCCGCTCGGGCATGCTCGAGGCGAGGGCTACTCGGAGTCTTCGTCCCCGCCGCGCCCGGTGATGCGGCGGCGGTAGGGGGAGATCGACGGGGGTCCCGACTCCCCCGATTCGAAGAAGTCCTGGACCCGCTCGATCAGGGCGGCCGTGTCGGTCTGCGGCGGGATCGGCTCGCCGAAGGTGACATCCACGCGGTGACGACGGGTGAACAGGTGGCCGCGCAGGCGCTTGGGCCAGAAGGCGCCCGGCGGCATCGCCGCGGCCGTGCCGGTCACGCGGATCGGCACGATCGAGAGGTTGTGGTGTGAGGCCAGCACCGCGGCTCCACGCTTGACGCGGCCCGGCTCGCCCGCGTGCTTGCGGCTGCCCTCCGGGTAGAGCAGCAGGTTCCAGCCGTCGTCGAGCAGCTTGTCGAGATGACTCGCACCCTTGGTGCCGCCGGCGCCGCCCTTGCGGTCGACCGGAACGGTATTGAACAGCAACGAGGCGAGCCAGGCGGTGATGCGGTAGCGGTAGAAGTAGTCGGCCGCGGCGGCCACGGCGGTGCGCTTGCGCAGCTTGCGCGGCAGCGCCGAGAGGATGATCGGCGTGTCGATGTGGCTTGCGTGATTGGCAACCAGGATCACCGGGCCCTTGAGCTGCTGTAGCCGCTCGAAGCCGGTCGCGCGGCGCGCCGCGTAGTGATCGAGGATCGGATTCATGACGAACTGCATGAACCGCTCGCGCACCCACTGAGCCGGCACCGAGCGCGCCCAGCGGACGTCGAGGCGCTCGACCGCGACGCGCAGCTGCTGCGCTCGCTCGGGCGCCTGCTCGGCGACCTCGCGTGCCGCCTCGACGATCCGCTGCTGGCTTTCACGCGCCGCCTCGACCGCGGCCTCGCGGACGCGGTCCTTCAGAGGCGATTCAGTTGTCGTCTGGCGGCGAAACGACGGCACGAGCTTGGTACCCCCCGGGCTGACGCCCGTTACAGGCCGGCGTCAATGGAACGCGCGGGGAACGCTCACGATTTCAGGGTCGCTTCCCTCGAGTGCCATCCAGGCGGCACGGAAGCCGTGGCCGGCGGCCGCGGCCATCGCGGAAGCGCGGTTCTCCATCTGCCCGATCGTCGGCGATCCGGCGGGCGGCCGGATCACGCCGACGCGGGGCTCTGCCTCCGGGTCAAGCGACTGGCGCGAGAGCTCGCCGATCAGCGCGTCATAGCGCGCCGAGCGCGTGCGGCGCAACTCGACCAGGGCCGGGTTGAACTTGACCAGGTAGCGATCGGTGAGGTTGGCGATGCTGCTCGACATGGGAGTGTGTGCGATTCCGTGCGGGCGCGTCTGCAGGACCAGCATGTCAGTCGCCGTCCGCCGCGGAACGTGCACCGGCACCGACTCCGCCAACGTCGCGTCGAACAGCATGCGCCCGCGGAATGGGACCGGCGCACCCGCGAGCCAGGGGAGGCGGGCTGAGGCCAGCATCGCACTTCGGACGTCGGTGTCGTCGCGCAGGTCCGTGAGATCCACGACCTCCGCCGTTTCCACGTCGGTCGCGGTGCAGTGCAGCTCGATCGCGCTCTCGAGGATGCGCTCGGTGTGCAGCGGTCGCTGCGTGCGCCAGACCTCGTTGACGACGTAGTCCATGTTGAAGAGCGACTGGCCCCGCAGCACGCGTCGCGCGCTGACGAACGTCGGGTTGCCGAACCCGTGCTGGTAGAGACCGGTCAGATAGGACGCCTGTCCGGCGATCAGAAAGGCGGCATTGAACGCCCCGGCGGAGGCGCCGTGCACCTCATCGAAGGAGTCCGTCAGGCCGAGCTGCTCGATCGCGGCGGTCATTCCGGCGGAGACGCAGCCGCGCATGCCTCCACCCTCGATCACGAGCGCAACCCGCCGGCCATCCTCGCGCTCGCCCGGAAGCGATCCCCGCTCACGCCGGCGCAGGATCAGATCGACGACCGGGTGGCCCCGCTGATCATCGCTCATCGCCCGCACGGTGCTCAGCAGCGGGTCGGCGGCAAAGCGCCGCAGCATCGAGAGGCGGATGTTCATGCGGCGCCGGATTATCGCTCAAAGCGCGCTGGTGGCCAGCGGGCCACCAGCGTCAGCGCCAGCGTGTTTTTTGTTGAATCGGGGAATGTGGTCCTGTCCGCCTGCTTACGAGAGGATGTGCGCATGACGAGCTTTTCGACTGCAGACGTTCCCGATATTCCGGGTAAGCGTGTGATCGTGACCGGTGCCAACAGCGGCATCGGACGGGCCGCCGCGCGGGCCCTGGCCGCGGCGGGCGCGCAGGTGACGTTGGCCGTGCGCAACCTCGAGAACGGTCATGCGGCCGCCGCGGAAATCGCCGGAAAGACAGAGGTGCGAGAGCTGGACCTCGCGAACCTCGCCTCGGTGCGGGAGTTCGCCGCGGGCTGGGATGGCGAGCTTCACATGTTGATCAACAACGCCGGGATCATGATTCCGCCGTTGAGTCGCACCGCCGATGGCTTCGAGATGCAATTCGGCACCAATCACCTCGGCCATTTCGCGCTCACGAACCTTCTGCTGCCACATATCACGGGCCGCGTGGTGACCGTGTCGTCGAGCGCGCACAAGCTCGGCAGGATCGCCTTGGATGATCTCAATTGGGAGCGGCGCCGGTACCGCCGGTGGGCTGCCTACGGGCAGTCCAAGCTCGCCAACCTGCTGTTCACCTCCGAGCTCCAGCGCCGCCTCGACGCGGCGGGCTCCGGCGTGCTGTCCGTGGCCGCGCATCCGGGCTACGCGGCCACCAACCTGCAGTCGCATTCGGGCAGCGGCTTCTGGAATGTGGTGATGGGCCGAGTCGGCAACCCGCTGTTCGGGCAGAGCGAGAGTGCCGGCGCGCTACCGACCCTCTACGGAGCCGTCGCGGAGATCCCCGGCGACAGCTTCGTCGGCCCCGGAGGCATGCAGGGGATGCGCGGCGCTCCGCGCGTGGTCCCGCGCAGCCGGCGGGCACAGGACGAGACCGTGTCCCGCCGGCTCTGGGAAATGAGCGAGCAGCTGACGGGGACGAGCTTCCCGCTTTAGCCGCGCTTTAGCTTCAGCCGGGTAGATCGGCGCGGTGCGGCCATTTCCGCGCTTCAGCCGACGGGCTCGGTGCGGGTCATCGTGACGGTCGCCTCCAGCGCGGAGCCGGCGTTGCCGCGGTAGACCCCCTTGATCGGCGGGACGTCGGCGTAATGGCGACCGTGACCGATCTTCACGTGACATTCTCCGGTCAGGCCGCGGTTCGTCGGGTCGACGCTGACCCAGCGGGGCTCGCCCTCGGCGCTTGGGAGCAGCGCCTCGATCCAGGCGTGCGTGTCGACCTCGACCGAGGCGGCGCCGCTCTCGCCCGAGCCCTCGCTGCGCGTGAAGAGGTAGCCAGAGGTGTAGCGCGCCGCGATTCCCCGGCCGCGCAACAGGTGCAGTCCCAGGTGCACGAAGTCCTGGCAGACGCCGGCACGGAGATCGAGCACGTGCTCGAGCGTCGAATCGACGTAGGTGGCGCCCTTGCGGTACTCGAGCCGATCGGGGATCAGCTCGGAGACGAGCAGCATCGCTTGCAGCGGCGCGGCAGTCTCGGCCAGCTCCGCCTGCAGCTCGTCGAGCAGCGCATGCCCGGATGCGTGATCGGTCTGGGTGAGGAACTCGGCACCGGCTTCGCGGTATCCAGCGGTGACAAGCTCGGACCAGTCCGGTGTCGGAGGGGTCGGCTGCGGTTCCGTCGTGACGTGCGCGCCCGCGTCGATCACCAGCTCGCGGTGGGGGCGGGTGATCTCGAATTCGACGACATCGGTCCCGTAGTAATCCTCGTGCCGGTGCTGGCGCACCTCCGGCGTCAGTCTCAGCGTGAAGTCGTCGAGTCGCTGGCGGCTGCTGGTGGCCGGCCGGATGCGCAGCGCGTTGATGTTGTCCACGACGTCAGCGTCGTAGCGGTAGCGGCTCAGGTAGCGGATCGAAAAGTGCATCTGTTGAGGACGGTTGACGGCCGAGCCGGACATTCTGCCGGTCACACGCGCGAGTGGAACGCAGGTGGCGCCGCCACGGCGAAGTAGCGCTCGTCTATCTCGCGGTCGATGACCTCGAGCTCGTCCTGGACGCGCGCGAGCTGATCGACCAGCGGGTCGGGATCGAGCGCCGTGCGCTGCCGGAGCTCCAGGTCGGCGATCAGCCGGCCGAGTCGCAGCACCGGTGGCGCCGAACGCGGCAGTGCGTCGGCCGTCTCGAGCGCGGCCCGCAGCTCCTCGAGCGAGGCCAGCACCGAGCCGGGATACTGGCTCTCGTAGAGCAGAAAGCGGCCCACGCTCGCCAGCGTCGGTGCCCTGCGCAGATGACGCCGGAATGCCTGGAATCCGCCAACGGCCTGGAGCAGCGCGAGCGCCTCGCCCTCGTGCGCCTGGACAGGGTCATCCGGGTCCGCCGCGGGATCCACCGCCGGGCTCGCCACGCGCAGCATCCGCAGGACCATGTCCGCCTGCTCGATGTGGCCGCCCGCGTCGAGGAATGAGCGCGCCTCGTCGCGCAGCATCGTCTTGCCGAGCAGCCCCCAGAAGAGCGCGCAACGCTCCTTGACCTCCTGATAGACGGAGTAGGGCCCGGTCGCGAGCGCGGCCTCGAGGTCGTAGCGCCCCAGTGACAGATAGAAGGAATTGAGCGCCTCCCACATCTCCGCCGAGATGACGTCGCGGAGCGTGCGGGCCCGCTCGCGTGCCCGATACACGCACGAGACGACCGACGCGGGGCTGTCGGTATCGAGCGTCAGCAGCGGGGCGATCTCATGGCGGCCGAGCACGCCGGGCGGGGCGAAACCGGCCGCCTCGGCGACGGCACCCTCGGCCGCCTCCTCGCCCGGGGCCGGTGGCTTCGCTCCGATCACCGCCAGGACACCGTTCCAGCTCAGTGCGATGCCCGATTGCGCCCCTCCTCCACCGGCGGCGCCTCCGGCAACGTCGGCATGAAAGGCGCCGTCGAGCATGCGAGCCGTGTGCTCGGCGCGGGTCAGGTCGCGGCCGAGCCAGAACAGCTCCTGGGCGATCCTCGCCAGCATCGCTACTGCTGCTGCTGCTGCTGCTGCGCCTGGCCGTGCCAGCCGCCGTAGCGCACGTCCGGCAGGCGCGGAGGCTCGCGCGCGGCGAGCCCGGCGGGCAGGCCCTCGCCGGGCTCACCGTCGTCCAGCACCCAGGTGTCCTTCGAACCGCCTCCCTGCGACGAGTTGACGATCATCGAGCCCTCGCGGAGCGCGACGCGCGTGAGCCCGCCCGGCACGATCCGGATCTCCTCGCCGAAGACCGCGAACGGCCGCAGATCCACATGACGCGGGGCGAGTCTCCCGTCGCCGGTCTCGGTGGGCGCGGTCGACAGGTTGACCAGCTCCTGCGCGATGAACTGCTCGGGATGGCTCTCGATCAATGCGGCTTCCTCGACGAGCTCTTCGCGGCTGGCCTGGGGGCCGATGAACACGCCTTTGCCCCCGGATTCGGAGGTGGGCTTGACGACCACCTCGTGCAGGCGGCCGAGAATCCAGCGCCGCACCTTCTGATCGCTGAGCAGGTAGGTCGGCACGTTCTCGAGAATCGGTTCCTCGCCGAGATAGAAGCGCACCATCTCCGGCACGTAGTGATAGATCGCCTTGTCGTCGGCGACGCCGGTGCCGATCGCATTGGCGATCGCGACCGTGCCGGCCCGGTAGGCGCGGACCAGCCCGGGCACGCCGAGCACCGAATCGTGGCGGAACTCGAGCGGATCGATGAAGTCGTCGTCGAGCCGCCGGTAGATGGTGTGGACGCGCCTCAGTCCGGCGGTCGTCCGCATGTAACAGATCGAGTCGCGCACCACCAGATCGGAGGCCTCCACCAGCTCGATCCCCATCGCCCTTGCCAGGAACGCGTGCTCGAAGTAGGCGCCGTTCAGCGGGCCCGGGGTCCACAGCACGACCGTGGGCTCGCTCTCGGGAGAAGGCGCAACCGCCTGCAGCGCCTCCAGCAGCAGCGACGGATAGTGCTCCACCGGGCGCACCCGTTGGCCGGCGAACAGCTCTGGCACGAGCCGCGTCATCGCCAGCCTGTTCTCCAGCACGTAGGAGATGCCCGAAGGCGTGCGAACGTTGTCTTCGAGCACTCGCCAGCTGCCGTCGCCCCCGCGCACCAGGTCGCAACCGGAGACATGCGCGTAGACCCCTCCGGGAGCACGGATGCCGTGCACGGGCCGCGCAAAGCTCGGCCGGCTGACGATCAGCGACCATGGCACGAGGCCGGCACGGACGATCTCACGCCCGTGATAGACGTCGTCCACGAACGCGTTCAGCGCCCGGATCCGTTGAGCGAGGCCGCGCTTGATCACCGTCCACTCGCTCGCCGTCAGCACGCGGGGAACGAGATCCAGCGGGAACGGCCGGTCGCGGCGCTCACCACCCGTCCCGGCGACCTCGAAGGTGATGCCCTGCTGCATGAAGATCGTGTCGCGCCGGCGTCCGGCGTCGGCCAGCGCGTCGGGCCCCATTCGTCGCAGCGTGGCGACCAGCGACTCCACGTGCGATTTGGGGCTTCCGTCGGCGGCCAGCAGCTCGTCGCACGAACCATCCGGGATCCGGTAGCCGTTGATCAGCGTGTCGTTCGCCATCGGGCCAGCATATGCCCCGGAATCGGGTGATCGCCAGCTTCCTCGGGCTAAGCAGCGCATCCCGGCTTTGGCCACATGGATAGGGGCGCGGCCGGCTGGGTGAGTCGTTGCCGGCGGGTGAGGCGTTGGCGGCGGCCCGCCTCACTACCCTTCGCGGGCGATGAAGCTTCTGATCACCGGTGCCGCCGGGATGCTCGGAACCGATGTACGCGCCGCGGCTGTCGCCGGCGGTCATGAGGCCGTGGCGCTCTCCCGCGCCGAGCTCGACATCAGCGATCACGATGCGGTGGCCGCCGCGGTCACCCACGCATCTCCGGACGCCATCGTGAACTGCGCCGCCTACACCAAGGTTGACGCGGCCGAGAGCGATCCCGATGCGGCTGCAGCCGTGAACGCGACCGGTCCTGGCTTCCTCGCGGAGGCCGCCACGCGGGCCGGCGCCTGGCTGGTGCATGTCTCCACGGACTACGTCTTTGACGGGGCCAAGACCACGCCCTACCACGAGTCCGATCCGACCGGGCCAAGGTCGGTCTACGGCTCGACCAAACTGCTCGGTGAGCGCGCCGTCGAACTTGCCGCGCCGGGCAGTCACACGATCGTGCGCAGCTCCTGGCTGTTTGGCATCCACGGGCCGTGCTTTCCGGCGACGATGCTGAGGCTCGCCGACGAGCATGACATGCTGACCGTGGTCGATGACCAGGTGGGTTGCCCGACCTTCACCGGGCACCTGGCGCCGGCACTGGTCGAGCTGGCGACGCGCACCCGCCTGCCCGGCGTGGTTCATCTCGCGGCGTCGGGCGCGTGCTCCTGGTATGAGTTCTGCGTGGAGATCATGCGCGCCACGAACACGTCCGTCGAGGTGCGGCCCTGCCGGAGCGACGAATTCCCCCAGGCCGCCACGCGCCCGGCCCGCAGCGTCATGCGCTCCGAGCGATCCGAGGCGCCGGCGCTGCCCGACTGGCACGATGGGTTGCGCGACTACCTCCAGGCGCGGGTGGCGGCATGAGGCTGCTCGTCACCGGCGGGGCGGGCTTCATCGGCTCCAACTTCGTTCGGCATGTGCATCGCGAGCGCGGCGACTGGCAGCTGGTCGTCTACGACCTGCTCACCTACGCGGGTGACCGCCGCAACATCGAGGGACTCGAGCGCGCGAGGCTGCTGCAGGCCGACATCTGCGATCAGGCAGCGATCGATCGCGCCGTCGCAGAGTGCGATGCGGTCGTGCACTTCGCGGCCGAGTCCCACAATGACAACTCGCTGCACTCGCCCTGGCCGTTCGTGCAGACGAACCTGATCGGGACCTATCAGCTGCTCGAGGCCGCGCGCCGCCACGAGAAGCGCCTGCACCACATCTCGACCGATGAGGTCTACGGCGACCTCGAGCTCGACGACCCCGCGAAGTTCACGCCCGACACCCCATACAACCCGTCGAGTCCCTATTCGAGCACCAAGGCGGGCTCGGACCTGCTGGTGCGCGCCTGGGTGCGCAGCTTCGGCGTGCAGGCGACGATCAGCAACTGCTCCAACAACTACGGGCCCTACCAGCACGTCGAGAAGTTCATCCCGCGCCAGATCACCGAGCTGCTCGAGGGCCGGCGACCGAAGCTCTACGGCGCCGGCGAGAACGTGCGCGATTGGATCCACACCGAGGATCACTCCTCCGGCGTGCTCGCGATCCTCGAGCGCGGTGCCGTCGGCGAGACGTACCTGATCGGCGCCGACGGCGAGCTCTCCAACCGTCACGTCGTCGAGCTGATCCTCACGCTGATGGGGCGCGAGCCCGATGACTTCGATCACGTCAACGATCGCCCGGGCCACGACATGCGCTATGCGATCGACTCCAGCAAGCTTCGCGACGAGCTTGGCTGGCGCCCGAGCTATCAGGACTTCGAGGCGGGACTCGCGGCGACAATCGCCTGGTACCGGGACAACGCCGCCTGGTGGCAGCCGCAGAAGCACGAGACCGAGGCGAAGTACCAGATCCTCGGGCGCTGATCGTGGCCGACGCGCTCGAGCGCCTGGAACACGAGGTCACGAACTGCCGGCGTTGCCCGCGGCTCGTAGCCTGGCGCGAGGAGGTGGCCGATCTCAAGCGGGCGGCGTTCCGTGACCAGGAGTACTGGGGCCGCCCCGTGCCCGGCTTCGGCGATCCCGCCGCGCGGATCCTGATCCTCGGGCTCGCGCCCGCCGCCCACGGGGGCAACCGCACCGGGCGGATCTTCACCGGCGACCGCTCCGGTGACTGGCTCTTCGCCGCACTCTGGCGGGCGGGCATCGCCAACCAGCCGACGTCGGTCTCACGCGACGACGGACTCGAGCTGACGGACTGCTGGGTCACGGCGGCGGTGCGCTGCGCGCCGCCGGCCAACAAGCCGCTGCCGGCCGAGCGCGACAACTGCGCCGATTGGCTCGATCGCGAGTTCGCGCTGCTGCCCAACGTGCGCGCGATCGTCTGTCTCGGCTCGTTTGCCTGGGATGCCGCCTGCCGGCTGCTCGACGCACCGCGCCCACGGCCGAAGTTCGGGCATGGAGCCGAGGTTCAGATCGGCGCGCTGGCCCTGCTCGGCAGCTACCACGTCTCGCAGCAGAACACCTTCACCGGCCGGCTTACCGAGCCGATGCTCGACGCGGTCTTCGCGCGCGCGCGGCGGCTCGCGACCGGCTGAGTCGCGCGCCTGACGGGGCCGAGGCGAGCGAACTTTCGACGTATACCCCCCGTCCTGCGCGGTGTACGTCGAAAGTTCGCCGATCGCACCAACTCTCCACTAGACAGACCTGTCTGTTTTGCGCTACTCTCCTTCGAGACCAGACAGACCTTTCTGTTCAGGAGCCGCATATGAACTACCCGATCGCTCTTCTCTCTCGACCCGCCCGCGTGCGGTCGCGCCCGCTGCTGGGCGAGCGCACCGCCTTCGCGCTGCTCGCCTCGGCCGCGCTGACGCTGCTTGCGTCGTCGAGCGTTCCGACCCCGCTCTACGCGACCTACCAGGCCAGGTGGGATTTCTCCGATCTCACGGTGACCGTGATCTTTGGCGTCTACGCCGTTGCGGTGCTGGCGTCGCTGCTCGTGTTCGGCTCGCTCTCGGACCACGTCGGCCGCCGGCCGCTGCTGATCGCCGGTCTCGGCATGCAGGTGCCGGTGATGCTGCTGTTTGCCTTCGCCGGGAACCTCGATGTGCTGCTGGCGGCGCGCGTCCTGCAGGGGCTCGCGACCGGCTCGGCGCTGGGTGCGATCGGTGCGGGTCTCGTCGACCTGCATCCGACCCGCGGGCCAGTCGCCAACGCGGCGGCTCTGATGGCGGGCACCGCCAGCGGCTCGTTGCTCTCCGCGCTGTTCGTGCAGCTGCTGCCGGCGCCCACGGAGCTCGTCTACATCGTGATGTCGGGAGTCTTCCTCACGCAGGCGGCGGGCATGGCATTGATCAGGGAGACCTCGGCGCGTATGCCGGGCGTGCGCAGGGCACTGGCTCCCACGCTCGCGCTGCCCGCACAGGTGCGTGGTGAGCTGCTGGTCGCCGCACCGATCCTGATCGCGGTCTGGACGCTCGGCGGCTTCTACGCCTCGCTCGGACCTTCGCTGGCGCAGCTCGTGGCAGGCGACCGCTCGATGATCCTCGGCGGCGCCGCGCTGTTCCTACTCGCCGGCAGCGGCTCGCTGACGGTGCTGCGCTTCCACCAGATCGAGGCGCGGCGCCTCGCGCTTTTCGGCGCCCTGGCGATCATCACCGGCTCGGGGCTGCTGCTCGCCGGTGTCGCCGACCACTCCCTGCCGCTGTTCGCCCTCGGGATCTTCCCGGCGGGTGCAGGCTTCGGCGCCGGCTTCCAGGGCGGTCTGCGCATGGTCGTGGCCAAGGCGGAGCCGCATCAGCGCTCCGGCGTGATCTCGGTTGTCTACGTGATCTCGTACCTGTCGCTCGGACTGCCCGCGATCATCGCCGGAACACTCGTGGTGCATTCGAGCCTGTCGCAGGTCGCCGAGGAGCTCGGAGCCGCCGTGATCGTGCTGGCGACGCTGACCGCGGCCGGCCTCGCCTGGACGCTCTGGAGGGAGGCTCGCACAGATGCGGTATGCCCTGCCGTATGAGCTGCCGGCCGGCCGCCTCGAGCCCAACCGCGCCATGAGTCACACTGCAATTGCAATGCCAGTCGAGGAGGAAGTCCGTCGCCCGCCCAGGGAGCGGCTGCTGGAGGCGGCGCGCGAACTGTTCTACGCCGAGGGCGTGCACACCGTGGGCGTCGATCGCGTGATCGAACGTGCCGGCGTGGCCAAGGCCTCGCTCTACTCGAGCTTCGGCTCCAAGGAGGGCCTGGTCAGGGCATATCTCGAGGAGTACCACGACCGCGTGATCAGCCGCCGCCGCGCAGCCGCGGAATCGGAGTCGGATCCGGTGGCGGCGATTCTGGCGGTATTCGACTCGCTCGCGCGTGACTACCAGCGTGCCGACTACAACGGCTGCGCGTTCTCGGGCGCGCGTGCCGAGGAGCCCGCCGGCGGGCCGGTCGACGCAGCGGCTCGTGCCTATCGCGCGGAGATGCGCGACATCTTCCGCGAGCTCTGCGTGCGGGCCGGCGCCGGCGATCCCGACCTGCTCGCCTGGCAGCTGCAGCTGATCTACAGCGGCGGGGCCGAGAGCGCGAAGATCGAGCGCAACCCCGAGGTGCCCGTCGCTCAGCGCGCCGCGGTTGAGACGCTGATCCGCTCGGCGCTCGCCAGCCCTTAAGCTCCGCCGATCGATGTACATCCCACGTGAACCTGAGCTGGCGGAGCTCGTCATCGCCGATCCGCCAGACAGCTGGCGCGAGCTCGGCTTCGAGGTCGATGAGAAGGGGCACCTCGACATCGGCGGGGTGCGCATCCGCCTCGGCGGCGGCGGCGCGGGGATCACCGCCTGGTCGCTGATGCGCGTCAACGCGATGGGCTCGATCGACGGTCTGCCGAGCCCGGTCCCACGGGTGCTGTACCCGCCGCCGTTCAAGACTCATCCCAACGGCGCTACCGGGATCGATCACGTTGTGATCGTCAGTTCGAGCCTCGATCGCACCGCAGCGGCGCTGGCGCGGGCCGGTATCGAGCTCAAGCGGATACAGGAAGCGGAGCGCGGCCGCATGGGCTTCCGTCGCCTTGGTCCCGCGATTCTCGAGGTTGTGCAGCGCGACGAGCTCGAATCCGACGAGGCCAGCTTCTGGGGCCTGGTGGTGGTCGTGATCGACATCGATTCCCTGGCGGAGCGACTCGGCGATAGGCTCGGCCCGATCAAGCAGGCAATCCAGCCAGGAAGGCGAATCGCAGCGCTCCGAGGGGGGGCCGGCATCAGCGCACCACTGGCGTTCATGAGTCCGGAGCCGCCGTGATGCGACATCTGAAGAGCTGGTTTTCCTCGTACGGCAAGGTGCTCGCGATTCGCGACGTGCGGCTGCTGTTCACGGGACTGCTGATCTCCGCGACCGGCGGCTGGGCCTACAACGCCGCGCTGCTCGCGTTCGTGTATTCGCGCACGCATTCGCTCGGCTGGGTCGGCGCCGCCGGCTTCGCTCGCTTCCTGCCGTCGCTGCTCTTGAGTCCCTACAGCGGCGTGGTCGTCGAGCGCTCCGATCGCTTCCGGCTGCTGTTCTTCACCAACAGCCTCTGCTTCGTCTGGCAGTGCCTGCTGGCGGTGGTGGCGCTGACCAACGGGCCGGTCGTGCTGGCGCTGGTGTTCGCGGCGCTGACCTCGGCGACCGCCGTCTTCGAGATGCCGGCGGTCGGCGCGACGGTGCCGTCACTGGTGCCGGAAAGCGAGCTGATCTCGGCCAACGCGCTGCAATCGACGATTGACAACCTCGTCATCGTGCTCGGTCCCGCGATCGGCGCCGTATTGCTGCTGGCGAGCTCGGCGGCGCTGGTGATGTTCGTCAACGCCGGCACCTTCGCCGTCGCCGGGTTCCTGGTGACGCGCATCAGGTACCGCGGCAAGAAGGTGGACGTGAGCGAGGGCGGCAGCGTCAACGCGCTCAAGCAGATGAGCGTCGGGGTCAAGGCGATCCTCGGCGCCCGCTCGGCCCGCGTGCTGGTCGCGCTCTGCGCGCTTGTCAGCTTCATCTATGGCACCGACACGGTGCTGTTCGTGGGGGTCTCGGCGCACAAGCTCGGGACCGGCGCCAACGGCTTCGGCTACCTGCTCGCCGGGCTCGGCGTGGGCGGCGTGCTGATGGCCAGCGCCGTCGACAAGCTGGCCGCGCGCGCGAGCCTCGCCTGGGTGATCATCGCCGGCGTGGTCGGCTACACGCTGCCGACTGCGCTGTTGACTGTGATCCACTCGCCGGTGCTGGCCGTGCTCGTACAGGTGATCCGCGGCGGGTCGACATTGGTCGTCGACGTGCTCGCGCTGACCGCGCTGCAGCGTGCCACGCCGAAGGATCAGCTCGGGCGCGTGATGGGCGTCTTCTGGGCCTTCATCATCGCCGCCATCGCGCTCGGAACCGTGGTCACGCCGGTGATCTCGAATGCCTTCGGGCTCGACACGGGTCTTTGGACGATGGCGCTGGCACCGGGCCTCGTGTCGCTGCTGGCTGTGCCGGCACTACAGAGGGTCGATCGCGAGACGGCGGCCGCCAGCGCGCTGCTGGCGCCGAAGGTGGCGCTGCTCGAGCAGCTTGGGATGTTCGCCTCCGCGAGCCGTGCGCTGCTCGAGCGGCTCGCGACCGACGCCGAGGAACGGAGCTTCGCATCGGGCACGGAGATCATCAGGCAGGGGGATGAGGCCGACTATCTGTACGTCTTGATCGAGGGCTCCGTCGATGTGACATCCAGCGGCGAGGCCGGTGGTGCCCCGCATCCGATCAGGACGATGCAGGCGCCGACCTACTTCGGTGAGATCGGCATCCTCCAGCACATTCCGCGCACCGCCAACGTGACCGCGGCGCAGGACTGCCGTTGCGCGCTGATCGACGGTCAGACGCTGCTGGAGGCGATCGGCGCCGCCAACCCGTCGAGCGCGATGATCAGCCGGACCGAGTCACACCTGGCGGAGACGCACCCGTCGGTGCATCTCGATGAGTCGCTCGTCGCCGAGCAAGAGGAGCCGACTGCGGAGATCACCGGCTGAAGGGCCCCCCCTAAGGCTTGCTCCCGGCCGCGGGTGGGGCGGACGCCGCCGGCGGCTTCCACTGTGCGCACGGCGGCGTATAGGCGGCACCTGGCACGTTGAGCTGCCACTCGCCGTAGGTGATCGGTGTGCCCTCGAGCGCGCAGACGCGATTCACGGCCTCGAACGGCCGGTAGTGCCAGAACGTGAGGCGGTGGTTGGACCCCCCCGCCACTAGCACGTTGTCGCTCGGGCTGAAGGCGAGTGCCGTCAGGCTGTCGCGGGCGGCGGTGAGGCTGGCGTTGAGCCTCGCCTTGGAGGGATTCGCCACCGCCCACAGCCACACATGTCCAGCGACGGTCGCGGCCGCAAGGGTGCGCCCGTCGGGGCTGAGCGCGAGCCGCGTGATCGCGGTGCGCGGGCCGATCAGCGGGCTGCTGTTGAGCTCCTTGGGCTGCGCCGGCTTGGCCAGGCCCCAGATGCGGACCATGTGGTCGGCGCTGCCGGCGAACAGGTTCGCGCTGTTCGTCGAGAACACGACGGCCGTGACCGCGCCGGTGAAGCCGCTGAGCTTGGCCAGCAACCGCGGGCTCGCCGGATCGGTGACGTCCCACAACCAGACCCGGCGGTCGGCGCCGGCGGCGGCGAAGAACTCTCCGTTGGGGCTGAGCGCCGAGTCGAGGACCTTGGTCTGAGCCTGGGTACGCCGCAGCGCCCGGTCGCCGGCGTGCGGGTTCACCACCAGCGGCACACCGCCGGCCGTGGTGCCCGTGCCAGTGGCGGTCGTCGTGGTCGCGGTGACGGTCGTCGCGGCGGCCTTGAGCCAGTATGCGCGCGGTGAGGCGGTAGACAGCGGGGCCGCGTACCAGGCGCCCTGCGGTGCCGGGCGCCACTCGTCGACGATGTTCCACCGGTCCGTGCTCCCCGACCGCAGCGTCACCGCCAGCCGCGGCTTGGTCTCGGAGTAGCTGACCCCGGTCAGCGCCGAACCGAACGTGTAGGTGCTCGGCGCCGGGAACTGCCAGATCATCGCCGTCCCGGCCGCATCGGTGGTGAGCAGTCGGCGGTCGCCATTGCTGAACGCGACGCCGGTCACGCTGGCCGGATGCGGCAGGCTCGCCACCTGCAGCCAGTCGGACGTCGACCAGACCGGGGCGGCCTTGCCGAATGTGCCCGCGGCGAGGTAACGACCGTCGCGGCTGAACGCGAGCGCGTTGACGCCACCGCTGGCGCCGAGCGTCGTTCCGAGCCTGGTGGGCACCCCATCCGCTGCGCTCCTCCACAGCTCGATAGCGCCGTCGTCGCCGGCCGTGGCGAGCGTGCGGCCGTCGGGGCTGTAGCTGACCGCGGTCAGCATGGCGGCGCCGGCAGTGGTGCTTGCCAGCGGCGTGGTGCCGCCGTGCGCGCGCCAGATGACGAGCGTGCCGTGGGCACCGACCGCGGCGAGCGCGGCGCCGTCATGGCTGTAGCTGACGGCGTCAAGCGCCGCCCCGTCCGGGGCGATCAGCGGACTGGCGAGCGCCGGCTGCGCGGGGGTGGCAAGCGACCAGCGCTGTACACGGCCGCTGAGCTCGGCGGCGGCGAGCGCCCCACCCCTGGGACTGAAACCGAGTCCGCCGACGGCGCCGATCCCCGCGCTCAGCACGGCAAGCTGCCTGGGATGGGTCGCCGAGCTGATGCTCCAGAGAGTCACACGACCGAGCGCGTCGCCCGTGGCCATCATGTGCCCGCTGTCACTCAGTGCGATCGCGTCGATCTTGGCGGACCCGACCGGGCCCCGAATCACGGCCAGCGGCGTCAGCTGCGCGTAGCGCAGCCCGTAAAGCGCAACCGTGTTGTCGCCCCGATACGCGATCGCGACACGGTGGCCGTCGCCGCCGAGCGCGATCTCCGTCTGCCCGGGGCGGCCGCGCAGCCGCGTCGGCATCTCGCCGGCGGTGACATCGATCAGCGCCGAGCGGGCCTCCGTGGTTTGGGAGAGGCGGTAGGCCACCAGCGCCAGCTGCATCGCCAGCGCCGGGTCGCTCTGCTCGAGATTCTCGGCCCGGAGCGCCACGTAACGGGACAGGGCGGCGTTGCGCTCGTTCTCGACGGCGTGGTGCTCGCGTGAGGCAACGGCCGCGAAGGCCGTCATGCCGATCGCGAACACGATCAGTCCGCGCAGCAGCCATTTCGGGTATGAGCGTCGTCCGGTGATCACTGCGGCGGCATGTTAGGCACCCCTGCCGCTGGCGCTAGCCTCGACGCAGGTGGCAGACGAGAATCCGATCTCAGCGCTGGAGGGCTTCAGCCCCGCGACGCGGGACTGGTTCACGCGTGCGTTCGCGGCGCCCACCGCGGCACAGGCGCAGGCCTGGCCGGCGATCGCATCCGGAGAGCACGTGCTGATCTCCGCGCCGACCGGCTCGGGCAAGACGCTCGCCGCCTTCCTCTGGGCGATCGACCAGATGAACTTTGGCCGCGGCCGGCTCGCCGCTGCTTCGCCGGCCGATGAGAGCTCGCGCTCGCCCGGCATCAGCCTCGTCTACGTCTCGCCGCTGAAGGCCCTCTCCTACGACATCGATCGCAACCTGCGGGTGCCGCTGCGCGGGATCGGCGCCGAGCTGAGCGTGGCGGTGCGTTCGGGCGACACGCCGCAGCGCGAGCGCCAGGAGATGCTGCGCCACCCGCCGGACATCCTGATCACGACGCCCGAGTCGCTCTACCTGATGCTCACCGGGCAGGCGCAGAAGCTGTTCGAGCACACCCGCTGGTGCATCGTCGATGAGATCCATGCCGTTGCCTCGACCAAGCGTGGCGCGCACCTCGCGCTCACGCTCGAGCGGCTCTCGGCGGTGGCCCGGCGCGGGGGAGGCCCCGAACCGCAGCGGATCGGCCTGAGTGCGACCCAGAACCCGCTTGACGAGGTCGGGCGCTTCATGGTCGGTCCGAGCCGTCAGTGCCGGATCGTCGACGCCGGCGTGCGCAAGCCGCTCGACCTCAGGATTCAGGTGCCGGTCGAGTCGATGGCGGCCCCCGGGGAGACGCCGGGGGCCGAGCTCGATCCGCTTGCCGGCGGTACCGAGCCGACGATCAACTCGATCTGGCCGGCGATGTATCCCGAGCTGCTCTCGCTCGTGCGCGAGCACAATTCGACGATCATCTTCGTCAACGCCCGGCGCAGCGCCGAGCGGCTGGCGCTGCGGCTAAACGAGCTCGCCGCGGCTGAGGAATTTGATCCCGCCAACCCCGGAAGGCCGATCCGCGAGCTCGCCCGCGCTCACCACGGCTCACTCGCGCGCGAGGAGCGCACCGTCGTCGAGGAGCTGCTCAAGGCCGGCGAGCTGCCGTGCCTGGTGGCGACCTCATCGCTCGAGCTCGGCATCGACATGGGTGCCGTGGATCTGGTCATCCAGGTCGAGTCGCCCAAGTCGGTCGCGCGTGGCCTGCAGCGCATCGGGCGCGCCGGCCACAACGTCGGCGACGTCAGCCGCGGGCGCATCTTCCCCAAGTTCCGCGCCGACCTGCTCGAGTGCGCCGTCGTCGCCAGGCGCATGCGCGAGGGCGAGATCGAGACCACGGTCGTGCCTCGCAACCCGCTCGACGTGCTGGCCCAGCAGATCGTCTCGATCGCTGCGGCCGCGGAGACCGCTTCCCCGCCGAGTGCCTACCCGCCGAGTGCCTCCCCGCCGAGTGCCTCCCCGCCGAGCCCGAGGGGCACCTCCGTTCCGAAAGAAAACGATAATGAGAATCAGAATCATTATCGTTTGGATTCGGGAGGCGAAGGCATGGTCAGCGTCGACGCGCTCTACGCGCTCGTCACCCGCACCCACACCTACGCCGAGCTCACGCGCGCCTCGTTCGAGAACGTGCTCGACATGCTCGACGGCCGCTACCCGTCGCAGGAGTTCGCCGAGCTGCGGCCGCGGATCGTCTGGGACCGGATCGGCGGCACGATCAGGGCGCGCAAGGGTGCGCGCCAGCTGGCCGTCACCAACGCCGGCACGATCCCCGACCGCGGCAACTACCTGGTGACGCTTCCCGACGGCCGGCGGGTCGGCGAGTTCGACGAGGAGATGGTCTATGAGGCGCGCCCGGGGCAGACCTTCCTGCTCGGTGCCTCCACGTGGCGGATCGAGGAGATCGGCCGTGACCGCGTGATCGTGACGCCCGCTCCGGGAATGCCGGGCGCGGTGCCGTTCTGGAAGGGTGACAGCGTCGGGCGTCCGAGCGAGCTCGGCCAGGCGATCGGCGCCTTCAGCCGCTGGGCCGTCGACCAGGATCCGGCGGTGCTCGAGGCCGACTACGACCTCGACCGCCGCGCGGCGCGCAACCTGATCGAGTTCCTGCGCGAGCAGCGCGACGCCACGCGCGTGGTGCCGAGTGACACGGCGATCGTGGTCGAGCGCTTCCGCGATGAGATTGGCGACTGGCGGCTATGCGTGCTCTCGCCCTACGGCGGTCGCGTGCACGCCGCCTGGGGACTCGCGCTGAGCGCGCGCATCCGCGACGAGTTGGGGCTCGAGGCCGACGCGATCTGGTCAGACGACGGGATCATCGTGCACCTGCCCGATGCCGAGGAGCTCGACATGCCGCGGCTCACCGACATGATCCTGATCGACCCGCACGAGGTAGAGGACTTGGTCGTCTCGGAGCTGTCCGGCAGCGCCCTCTTCGGCGCGCGCTTCCGTGAGAACGCCGGCCGCGCCCTGTTGATCCCGCGTGCCTACCCCGGCCGTCGCACGCCGCTCTGGCAGCAGCGGCTCAAGTCCCAGTCCCTGCTCGAGGTCGCCGCCAAGTACGGCGAGTTCCCGATCGTGCTCGAGACCTTCCGCGAGTGCCTGCGCGACGTCTTCGACCTGCCGGCGCTGGTGAAGCTGCTCTCGCGGCTGCAGCGCCGCGAGATCTCACTGGTCGAGGTCGAGACCGCCGTCGCCTCGCCGATGGCCTCCTCGCTGCTGTTCGACTATGTCGCCACCTACATGTACGAGGGCGACACGCCCAACGCCGAACGGCGTGCGGCGGCGCTCTCACTGGACCGCGACCTGCTGCGTGAGCTGCTCGGCCAGGAGGAGCTGCGCGACCTGATCGACGCCGGCGCGCTGGATGCGGTCGAGGCCGACCTGCAGTGGCTCTCCGATGACCGCCGTGTCGCCACCCGTGATCAGCTGCACGACATGCTGAGGGCGCTCGGCGATCTGAGTGAGACCGAGCTCCGTGCTCGCGTGGTCGAGGGTGTGGCGCTCGAGCCGATGCTCGAGGCGCTGCGCGGCGAGCGCCGTGCGGTGAGGGTCAGGCTGGGCGGTGAGGAGCGCTGGATCGGCGCCGGTGACGCCGGCATGTACCGGGACGCGCTCGGGGCGGTGCCGCCCGGCGGGCTGCCGGAGACCTTCCTCGAGGACGTGCCGGATGCGCTCACGCGCGTGGTGGCGCGGTATGCGATGACACATGGCCCGTTTGTCCCGAGCGAGCTGCACGAGCGCTATGGCATCGACTGCGGCGCCGTGCTGTCGGCGCTCGAGCGCGAGGGGGGCCTCGTCCAGGGCGAGCTGCGGCCGGGCGGCAGCGGCCGCGAGTGGTGTCACCGCGAGGTGCTGCGGCGGCTGCGGCGCGCATCGCTGGCGGCGCTGCGCAAGGAGGTCGAGCCGGTCGAGTGCAGCGCCCTGGCGCGCTTCATGCCCAGCTGGCAGGGAGTCGACCGTCACCCGCCGGCCGGTGCCGGGATCGACCGCCTGCGTGACGTGCTGGTGCCGCTCCAGGGCCTGGCGCTGCCCGTCGAGCTGTGGGAGCGCGAGGTGTTGCCGCGGCGCATCGGCGCGTACTCGCCCTCATGGATGGATCAGCTCTGCGCCTCCGGTGAGATCGTCTGGCTGGGTGCGGGCGCGCTCGGCCGCGCGGGCCGGGTGGCCTTGTATTTCCGCGACGACGTGGCACTGCTCGGTGTGGCGGTGCCGGGTGAGCCGCCGAGCGAGCCGCTGCACGAGGCGCTGCGCGCGCGGCTTGCGCGCGGGGCTGCGTTCTACAGCGACCTGCTGGTTGACGTCGGATCCGAGATCCACAGCAGTGAGCTGCAGCAGGCGCTCTGGGACCTGGTCTGGGCGGGCGAGGTGACCAACGACGCGTTCGCGCCGCTGCGCGCCCCGCGTCTGTCGGTGGCGTCCAAGCAGGCTGCCGTTCAGCGGAACGGCAGCCGTAGCAACCGCTTCTCCGCCCGTAGCCGCAGTCGAGCATCCGCGCAGGTCCAGGGCCGCTGGTCGCTGACATCGGGGCTGCTCGCCAGCGATGCCGATCCGGCGGCGCGCCGGCGCGCGCGCGCCGAGCTGCTGCTCGAGCGCTACGGGGTGCTGACGCGCGAGCAGGTACTGGCCGAGGGCGTGCCCGGCGGCTTCACCGGGATCTACTCGGAGCTCACACAGCTCGAGGTGCTGGGAATCGCCCGCCGCGGCTACTTCGTCGAGGGACTCGGCGGCGCCCAGTTCGCCGTGCCCGGAGCGGTCGAGCGCCTGCGCGAGCGGCCCGCCGCGGTCGAGCAGGCGGTCGTGCTGAGCGCGCTCGACCCGGCCCAGCCCTACGGCGCCGCGCTGCAGTGGCCCAGGCGCGAGGGCGCGAAGAGCCCGGCGCGCGTCGCCGGCGCGCAGGTGGTGCTGGTCGGCGGCGAGCCGGTGCTCTACCTCGAGCGCGGCGGCAAGGGCCTGCAGACGCTCGTGCACGCCGAGGATCCCGTTGGCTTCGAGCGACTCGAACTCGCACTGGCGGCAATATCCGAGCACGTGCGGGCCGGCCGTGGCGCGGTCCGCAAGCTCGGGCTCGAGCGCGTCGACGGTGAGCCGGCGATCTCCTCACCGCTCGGGCCGAGGCTGCGCGCGCACGGTTTCCAGGAGGGTCCGCGCCGTCTGACACTCAGCGCCTGAGATTCACTTGTGACAAAGCCGCGGCTGTGACGTAGTACGGGTGTGAGGCTCGGAGTTGCGATGCATGGTTCGGAGACGGAGAGCGAGAGCTGGGAGCGCTTCGAGGCGCTCTACCGCTCCAGCCGCGACGACATCTATGCCTATGTGCTGACGCTGCTTGCAGACCGCGCCGCCGCGGAGGACGCCACAGCGATCGCCTTTGAGCGCGCATACCGGCGGCGGCGTACGTTCGATCGCCGTCGCGGCGATGAACGCGGCTGGCTGTTCGGGATCGCCCGCAACGCCGCGCTCGACGAGCTGCGTCGCCGGCGGCGCACCGCCAGCCTGGCGGTCGACCCCGAGGACCTCTCCGAGGACGCGCTCGTGGACGACAACGACGAGGACCAGGCGGTGCGCCGCGCGGCCGTGCGCGAGGCCCTGGCGACACTCGCTCCGCGTGAGCGTGAGCTGATCGCGCTCAAGTTCCATGCCGGCCTGACCAACGCGGAGCTGGCCTCCGTGCTCGGGGTCAGCGAATCCAACGCCGGCACGATGCTGCACCGCGCCGTTCAGAAGCTGAGGAGGGCTGTCAATGCGCCCGTTTGACGAGATCCCGTTCGAGGAGAGCGACTACTCCGACGTCGCCCTGATGGTCGCGAGCGCTCGTGAGTGGCCGGCAGATGACTTCGCCCGCGACCTCGACGCGCGTGTCGCCCGGCGCTTCGCTCCCGAGCCGACGGCGGCTGCCCGGGGTCTGTCACGGCGCTGGGCCAGGATGCCGCTTTGGTCAGCCGGGCCCGCCGTGACGCTGCTGGCCGGCGTGGTCGCGGCCGTCGTCGTCGTCTC
>DASZMI010000092.1:0-17298 GCA_035551915.1 Solirubrobacteraceae bacterium
CCTGTCCAGAGCCAGCGGAGCTCATTGACGACGATCGTGAACGGGTTGACGTCGGCGAACTGCCGCAGTGGCGTCGGCAGCGTCTGCCCGGGCACGAAGGCCGAGGAGATGAACGTCAGCGGGAAGACCGCGATGAAGCCGACGGAGTTGGCCGCCTCCGGCGTCTTGACGAGCAGGCCCAGGAACGCGAACACCCACGAGAACGCATAGCCCAAGGTCAGGGCGAGCACGATCCCGAGGATCACGTGCAGCACGTTGGTGTCGAACGAGAAGCCGATGATCAGGCCGGTGACGAGCAGGATCACCATCGAGAGCCCGTTGGTGACGATGTCGGCGGTGGTCCTGCCGGCCAGCACGGCGGCGCGCGCCATCGGCAGCGAGCGGAAGCGGTCGATCAACCCCTTGTGCATGTCCTCGTTGAGCCCGAGCGCCGTGACAAAGCCGCCGAAGGCGATGTTCTGCACGATGATTCCCGGGATCAGGAACTCGGCGTAGGAGCTGCCGGGGACGCGGATCGCGCCGCCGAACACGTAGCGGAACAGCAGCACGAACATGATCGGCTGGATCGTGAACGCGAGCAGCAGCTCGGGCGCGCGCGGAAGCCGGATCAGGTTGCGCTCGGTGACGACCAGCGTGTCTGACAGCAGGCGTCTCATTCCGCGCTCACCTCCTCCGCTACATGTCCCGTCAAAGCGAGGAACACATCGTCGAGCGTGGGGCGGCGCAGCGCGATGTCCTCGACGCCGACGTTCGCGTCGTCGAGCAGGCGGACGGCCTCGACGATGGCCCCGCCGCGTCGCGTGACCCCAAGCCTGACCACCCCGTCGACCAGCACCGGTTCCTCGCCGCACATCGGCGCGAGCGCTCGGATCGCCGCGTCGAGCTGCGTGGGGTCCTCGAGATGGACCTCGAGCCGCTCGCCGCCAACACGATCCTTGAGCTCATCGGAGGTCCCCTCGGCGATCACGCGGCCGTGATCGATCACGGCGATGCGGTCGGCCAGCCGGTCGGCCTCATCCAGGTACTGGGTGGTGAGCAGCACGGTCGCGCCCTCGCTCACGAGTGTCTCGATCACGTCCCACAGGTCCAGACGGCTGCGCGGGTCGAGGCCGGTCGTGGGCTCATCGAGGAACAGGACCGGGGGCTTCGCAACCAGTGCGGCGGCGAGGTCGAGCCGCCGGCGCATGCCGCCCGAGTAGGTCTTGACCGGGCGGTCGGCGGCATCGACCAGGTCAAACTGCGCCAGCAGCTCCTTGCCGCGGGTGCCGGCGGCGGAGCGCGGCGAGCCGTACAGGCGGCCCACCATCGTCAGGTTCTCGAGTCCGGTGAGGTTCTCGTCGACTGCGGCGTACTGGCCGGCCAACCCGATCCGCTTGCGCAGGCTGTCCTCCTGACCGGGAAGCTCGAGGCCGGCCACCTGCGCCGAGCCCGAGTCGGGTCGCAGCAGCGTGGTCAGGATCCGCACCAGCGTGGTCTTGCCGGCGCCGTTGGGACCGAGCAACCCGAGCACGGTCCCACGCGCGACGTCGAGGTCGACGTCGATCAGGGCGCGCACGTCACCGAACGACTTCGTGATGCCGCGGACGCTGATCGCGACGTCACCGTCGGGCTTTGCCGGGCCGGCGTCTCGCTCAGCCGCTTCGAACCTGGGATCCACGGAGCACACTATGTCGCACGCGCCAGGCGCACCCCGACAGGCCCGTGCGCGCTGCCCTGTGAGAGACTGCCGCGCAATGAACGACGAGCACGGGCACGATCCCGACCAGCACCACGATCACGACCATCACCACGATCACGACCATGGTCACGATCACGCGCTGATCGTCGGCAACCTGCCCGAGGGTGATTGGCAGGTCGATCCCCATGGCAGCGAGGTGCTGGTCAAGGCCAGGGCGTTCGGCGTGCTGCCGGTCACCGGCATCTTCGAGGATTTCACCGGAGGCATGGCGGTGGACGCCACCGGGTCGGTCAGCGGCAGGCTCGTGATTGCGACGGCGAGCGTCAACACCGGCTGGGCGCGGCGCGACGCGAGGCTGCGCGGCCCTGAGTACCTCGCCGCCGACAGCTACCCGGAGATGATCTTCACGCTCGGGAAGATCGAGCCGAGCGGATCAGAGCACCAGTACCTGAGCGGCTCGTTGCAGGTCCATGAGCAGCCGGTGCCGCTCAGCTTTCCCGTGTACGCGATCGCGCATGGCGACCACCTGCACCTCGAGGGCGAGGTCGATGTCGATCTCGACCATGATCTCGCCGAACTCGGCTGGTCAAAGCCGTTCTTCATCGGCAACCGTCTCCGCCTCGAGACGGCGCTCACGCTGATCCGCGGCTGACTCACTGCGCCCACAACAACTCTCGCAATCCGCTCGCGCGGCCCGCTGGCCGCGCGACGGCCTCACGCACCGACTCCTCGCTGCCGCCCAGCACGAGCGAGCTGCGGGCGCGCGTGACCGCGGTGTAGAGCAGCTCGCGCGAGAGCAGCGGCGAGTCGGGCTCTGGCAGCAGCAGCGCCGCCACGTCGAACTCTGAGCCCTGGCTCTTGTGAACCGTCGTCGCGAACAGCGGCTCGACGTCCGCCAGTCGCGAGGGCGCGAGCTCGACCGTGTCGCCACCGGCGTCGAAGACGGCGCGCAGTTCACCGTCCGCGCCGCGGACGACCACGCCGGTATCGCCGTTGTGCAGGGCGAGCTCGTAGTCGTTGCGCGTGGCCAGCAGCGGCAGTCCGGCGTAACGCTGCGCGCCGGGCTCGAAGCCTGGCTGCTGCTCGCGCAGCCATGACTCGACCGTGTCGGTCCATTGCGCCACACCGAGCGGGCCGTGGCGATGCGCGCACAGCAGGCGGAAGCTCGCGAGCTGGCGCAGCGCCGTGACCGCATCGCCGCTCCGCGCAGCGGCGATCATCGGGCCGTAGGCGGCGAGCGCGTGCTCGCGCAGCACGCCGGGATCGGCCACCGGGTCGGTGATCCAGGTGATGCTCGACTCCTCGGCACCCAGCGCCGCGACCGCGGCGTCGGCGTCACCGCGACGGATCGCCTCGGCCAGCCTCCCGATCGGCGCGACGCTGCGATGACCCCGGCGCAGCACTGCGACGCCATCGCCGAACGAGCGCTCCTCCGGTCCCGCGGGCTCCTCGCCGATCACACGCCCGAGCGTCGCGCGCATACCGGCGCCGAACTGGGGTGACTCGGCAGCGGGGCCGACGATGTCCCGCAGGACGGCGCCGACCTCGATCGCGGCGAGCTGGTCGGGGTCGCCGACGAGCACCAGCTGGGCGTCCTCGCGCACCGCGTCGATGAGCCGCACCATCAGCGAGAGCGGCACCATCGAGGTCTCGTCGACGATCACGAGGTCGTGCGGGAGACGGTTGTTGGCGTCGTGCCGGAAGCGTCCCCCGGGTAGCCAGCCCAGCAGGCGGTGGATGGTCGAGGCGCGCACGCTTCCTCCGACTGCCTCCTGCATCCGCGCCGCCGCCTTGCCGGTCGGTGCGCACAGTCCGATCAGCGGCTGCGGGCCGTCACCGGCGAGCTGCTGGACCAGCGCGACGATGCGGGCGACGGTCGTCGTCTTGCCGGTGCCGGGCCCGCCGGCGATCACGGCCAGGTCGCGCAGCAGCGCCACCGCGGCAGCGGCGCGCTGCTCGATGAACTCCTCGTCGGGGAATGCCGCTCTGATCGCCTCGCCGAGCCCGGCCAGGTCGCCGACCTCTGCGCGCATGCGGTTCTTGGCGGCGAGCGCCGCGGCCAGCCGGCGCTCCTCACGCCAATAGCGATCGAGATACAGCCGAGTCCCGTCAAGCCGCAGCGGCGCAACTGAGCTCTCCTCGCTGCCGATCAGCGCTACACATGCCTGCATCAAGTCCGCATCGGAGCGGTCGAGCTCGCAGAAGGCGTGCCCCTGGCGGGCGCCGGCAACCGCCAGCGCGACGCATCGCAGGATCGCGGGATCGTCGACGCCGGCGATGCGCCCGAGCGTGGTGGCCACGTGCACGTCGGCGGCGATCAGCTCGTCGCTGCGATTGAGCTGCGCCAGCGGCTCGGGCGCGCGCAGCGCGAGCTCCGCGGCGAACGGATCGCGCTCGGGCGGTTCGGCGAGCGCACTCAACGCGGATCACCTCCCGCGAGCAGATCGCTCAACGCCACCACCAGCGCCGCCGGGGGACGCCACGCGAAGACACCGTAAGCGGGCTGCGCGGGCCCGAGCATCCCGCGCAGGAACAGGTAGCGCACGCCCGTCAGATCGGTGTCGGGGTCGTAACCCGGCAGGCGCCAGCGCAGGTATCGGTGCAGGGCTACCGCGTAGAGCAGCGCCTGCAGCACGTAGTGCGAGCGCTGCATCTCGAGCGCCAGCTCGGCCGCCCCGTAGTGCGCGGCCGCCAGCGGCTCCCCGGCCGGTGCCAGCCAGTTGGTCTTGTAGTCGATGATCGCGAAGCGGTCGCGAGCGCCGGCGGTTCCGCGCACACGCAGCACCAGGTCGATGCTGCCGTTCAGATAACCCCGCAGCGCCGCCGCCAGCGAGGGATCGCGCAGCCGCTGCGCGTAGCCGGCAAGCAGGTCCTGCGCCGGCAGCTCCCGCTCGAGCAGCGCGGCGACATCCGACAGCGAAGCGGCGGCAAGCGGCTGATCGCCGCCCGCCAGCGGCAGTTCGAAGCCGAGCTCGTCGAGCCGGTCGCCGCGCCCGACGCCGGCGAGCGAGGTCCCTGAAAGCTCGCCACCAAGCGGGGTGGCGAGCGCAAGTGAAAGCCCCTCGGCGGCCTGCTCGGGGCTGCAGCCGAGCAGCTCCGGGCGGTGGCGCACCGCCTCCGCGAGCCAGGCGGCCAGCTCGCTTCGCAGGTCGGCAGCCGCGAAGTCGACCTCCTGGAGCGCCGCGTGGATCAGCGTTCCGAGCTGCGGGCCGCTGGCCATCTCCGAGAGCGGCAGCTCGGAGGCGACCGGCGCCGCGGCCACCTCGGGCTCGTCGGTGACGCCGGCCTGCTCGGGCTCGGAGGCGACGATCGCGTCGTGGGCGGCGGCCGTCAGCGCGCTGTAGGAGGTGCGCCGCCAGGCGGTGTCGATGCGGCGGTCGAAGCGGGCCGTGGCGAGCTCCGCATCGCCCTCACGGCTCGGTCGCCAGCGGTCGGTGTGGTCGAGCCGCGCCGGCTCGACCGAGACAGCGCCCGGTGCGAGCGCGGCGATCTCCCGGAAGCGGGCCAGCGCATCGTCCTCGCGCGGGCGCTTGAAGCCCTGCCAGGCGACGTTGCCCTCGGCGTCCTGGGAGAACAGCAGCCGCCCGAGCGGCGACTCGCGCGCCGTCCAGCCGCTCGCCCACCAGATCACCGCCTGGTGGCGGGCGCGGGTCAGTGCCACGTAGGCCAGGCGCAGTTCCTCCCCGCGCTCCTCGACGTTGTGCTGGTGGAGGTGCACGCCGTACTCATCGCCGGAGAGCCCGACGTCGATCGCGCGGCGGCCGTCATCGTCGTGGAAGTAGACGGGCTGGCCCTCGTCGGCGAGGCGGCCGGCCTCCCACAGGAAGGGGCAGTAGACGACCGGGAACTCGAGCCCCTTGCTGCGGTGGAAGGTGAGAACCTGGACGGCGTCGGCGTCCGAGTCCAGGCGGCGCGTGCGCTCGTCGTTTGAGCCCTCGCGATCGGCGGCCTCGATCCGCTGGCGCAGCCAGGCGGTCAGCGCGGCGACGCCGAACTGCTCGGCGCCGGCAGCCGCGTTCAGCAGCTGGGCGACGTGCTCGAGGTCGGTGAGTTTGCGCTCGCCGCCCACCAGCGAGAGCAGCCGGCCGGCCGTCTGCTCGGCGTCGAGGATCGACTCGGCCAGCGTCGAGATCCCCTGCTCACGCAGGATCCGCGCCCAGCCGTGCAGGCGCTGATGCAGCTGCTCGAGCCGCGACTCGCTGGCGGTGGCGAGCTGCGTCGCGCTCCAGCCGAGCAGTGCGGTGAGCGCGGCCGAGCGCGCACGGGCGGGGTGCGAGGGCTGCTCGAGCGCCTCCAGCAGCGCCAGCCAGTCGGCCGCCGCGGCGGTGCCGAAGACGCTGCCGGAGCCGCTGATCACGGCGGGCACGCCGAGCCGCTCGAGCTCGCCCTGGATCAGCCAGGCGTTGCGGTGCGTGCGTACCAGCACCGCCACCGAGCCGGGGGCGACCGGCTGGCTGCCGGTGGCCCTGCCCTCCTCGTCGCGCAGCTCGATCGTCGCGCCCGAGCCCAGCAGCCTCACGACATCGGCCGCCAAATCGCGCGCCACGAACCCGCGCGCGGACTCGGCGTTCGGGTAGCCGCTCGGGGTGCGGTGCACCGATGGCTCGCCCGCATCGAGCAGGCGCACGCGCAGCGCACCCTCGCTGGGCGCGCCGTGAAGGCGCGGGGTCTGGTGGATCGGCGCCGCCTCGACGTGGCGGTAGACGATCCCGGGGTGACCGAGCCGCGCCCGACCGAAGAGCGCGTCGAGCCCGTCGAGCAACGGCTTGTCGCTGCGGCGGTTGAGCGCCAGCGTGGCGCGCGCGCCGGCGCTCTCGGCGGCGGCGAGGTAGGCGTAGACGTCGGCGCCGCGGAAGGCGTAGATCGCCTGTTTGGGGTCGCCGATCAGGATGAGCGTGGTCTCTGGTCCCGCTGGCCCGCTGGCCCGCGGGACCGGCGGGCCGCTGCCCGGCGGGCCACCGAAGGCGCGCTCGACGATCTCCCACTGGATCGGATCGGTGTCCTGAAACTCGTCGATCAGCACGACCCTGTAGCGGCGGCGCAGCTCGGCGACGGCGTCGCCGCCGCGCTTGCCGGTGAGCGTCGCCAGCAGCCGTGTGAGCTGGTCGTCATGGGTCATCAGACCCAGCGCGCGCTTGCGCTCGTCAAGTTCCCTGCGTGCGCGGTCGGCCAGCCGGCAGCGCATCGCCAGCGCCGTGCCCGCCTGGGCGTTGCTCGGGTAGATCGGGGCCAGCGGGTTCTCGATCGCGATCCGCGAGACCTGCTCGGCCTGCTGGCGGCTCATCGTCAGGCCGTCGAGGTCGCGGTAGAAGCGGCGCACGTAGAGGTCGTCGATCACCTCCCGCGCGAGGTCGTCGACGCTGTCGACGAAGCTCACGCTGGGGTCGCTCTCGGCCAGGGTGCCGAGCCCGTCGAGCACCTTCTGGCAGAAGCCATGGGTGGTCTCGATCGTGGCCGCGTCGAAGTTGGCGATCGCGTGCGCGAGCCGTTGCTGACGCTCGCGGACCTCGGCGACCGGCCCGCCGGCGAGCAGCTCGACGATCTCGTCGATGTAGGTCGGCAGCGCCCCTGCGGCCACACGCGCCAGCTGCGCCTCGGTAACGACCAGGCGCTCACGCACGCGCTCGCGCAGCTCGCTCGTGGCAACGCGCGTGAAGGTCACCAGCAGCAGCTGATCAAGCGTGGCTTGCCCCTCGGCGATGAAGCGGGCCGCCAGCGCCGCGATCGTGTAGGTCTTGCCGGTCCCGGCGCTGGCCTCGAGCACGGTCACGCCGCTCGGCAGCGGGCCGCGCAGATCGAAGGGCTGCGCCTCGAGGCTGCCCTGGGGGTCGGTCATCAGGCGCCCACCAGCTCGCGCGCGAGCAGCGGCTGCCAGATCGCGGTCGCCAGCTCGGCCAGTCGCTCCAGGTCGAGCTCGCTACCGAGCGCGAGAAGGTGCTCGGGCTCCACCTCCTCACCCTCTATGAGGCGGTCGTTGTACCAGCCCGAGCGCCATTTCCTCATCGCCGCCGCGACCGCGTCCTCGCCCGATTGCAACGCCTCGGCGTAGGCGTTGGCGGTGACGCAGGGCAGCGGCAGCGGCGCGCGCAGGCCCTCGGCGCGCAGCTCCACCAGCCGGCCGAGCTCGGTCAGCGCGGTGCTGCGGCGGGTCTCGGGGACGGCGCCGAGCTGCGGGATGCGGCGGATCTGAACCGGATCCTGGCGGCCGCCACGGCCGATCGTCATGCCCTCGAAGGCAATCTCCGGATGCGCCGCGCTGAGTGCCAGCAGCCTAACCCAGGCGGCGAGCCGCTGGCGCGGCCCGAGCCGTGAGTAGCTGACCGCCAGCATCAGGTGGCCGTGGATGCCGCCGACCGTCCCGGTCAGCCGGGTGCCGTCGGGCAGCGTCACGTTGGTCTGCTCGGAGCGGGGCTGATGGCCGCTCGCGAGGGCGTCCGCGGTGTCGGCCAGCAGCTTGGCGGTCGGCAGGATCGACTGGATCACGGGCGCGCCGAGCGCGCCGGGCGGCAGCGTCCCACGGGCGATCTCGGCACGGTAGGCGTCGCGCGGATCGATCCCGGCGCGCACGGCGTCGAGCAGCCGCTGGCCGACGCCCCAGCGCGCGAGGCCGTCGAGCTCGATCGGCATCGCGTCGTCGATCTCGTCCTCATCGCGCCGGACGGAGACGCCGAGCCGCTGGCGCAGGAAGGCGCGCACCGGCCGCTGCACGAACGAGACCAGCTCCTCGAGCGTGACCACGCGTTCACCCGACGTGGGTGCGAGCGGCTCCGGCAGGAACGGCTCCGGGTCGTGGCGCGGAGCGATGAAGGCGCGGGCGCCGGCGAGCGCGGCACGATCGAAGCTCCAGGGCCCATCGGCCGCGCGTCCCGGGTCGGAGCTCTGCGCCGTGAAGTTGCGCGGATCAAAGGGCTGCAGCGGGTGGCGGACCACGACCAGCTCGCGCGCCCGGCGCTCGCTGTCAGCGGCGATCCGCGCGGTCGCATCGATCGCGTCGAGCAGCTCTCCCACCGGCACAGCGGGAGGCAGCGGCGCGTTGGTGCGCTCGTCGTTGCCACTGTAGGTGATGATCAGCCCCTCCTCTGCCGCCAGCAGCGCATCGAGCAGCAGCTGGCGGTCCTCGGTACGCGGATCACGGTCACCGGGACGGCGATCATCGAGCAGCAGGTTGTCGCCGTCGCGCGGGCTCTGGCGCGGGAACGCACCGTCATCGAGCCCGAGCAGGCACACGAGCCGGTGCGGCACTGAGCGCATCGGCACGAGCGTGCAGAACGTCAGGTGCCCGCTACGGAAGTTGGCGCGGGTGGGCCGACCCTCGAGCCGGTGGCCGAGCAGCTCTCTGAGCTCCCCCAGGTAGAGGTTGATGTTGCCGGTGGTGCCGGTCCGCTGACCGGCACCTTCCGGACCCTGTGCCACGCCCTGCTCGTCGACGATCTCCGCCAGGATCGCGTCGAGCTGGCGCCGTTGCCAGGACTCGTGCGCCGGGGTCGCGGCGAGGCCATCGGCCGCGGCGATCAGCGCCGCCGCCCAACCGGCCAGCGACTGCGGGCCGCCTAGCGCGCGCAGGGCCGCGTCGAGCCGGTCGACGAACTCGCTGAAGCGGCCCGCGAGTTCGATCTGGCTGCTCTGGATGGCGGCCGCGGGCAGCACCCCGCCGAAGGCGGCGCCGGCGTCCGCGTCCATCGCCACCCCGAGCATCAGGCGCTTGAGGCCCGCCGCCCAGGTCCCCGCATCGACCTCGGTCAGCTTGTAGGCGGCGCGGCCCTCGGCATCGAGGCCCCAGTGAATGTGGGCGAGTGCGACCCATTCGCGAATCTGGGCGAGCTCGTCGTCGTCGAAGCTGAAGCGCGCGCGCACCGGCGCGGCGTCGGCCAGGTCGAGTACCTCGGAGGCGGTGACGCGGGCCGAGGCGAGCTCGAGCAGGCGCGCGACCACAGCCAGGATCGGGGTGGTGCGCCGCAGCGAGCGGTCGGCGAGGCGCACGCGCAGGGTGGGCGGCTCGCCGGGGGCGCGCTCGGCCGGCTCGCCCGTGTCATCGGTCGCGCCGCCACCGAAGGCGGCCTCGATCAGCGGCGCGAACGCCTCGATGTCCGGGCACATCACGATCACGTCCCGCGGCTCGAGCGTGGGGTCGTCAGCGAGGCGGTGCAGGATCGCCTCGCGCAGAACCTCCACCTGCCGCGCGCGGCCGTGGCAGGCGTGGATCCGGAGCGAGCGGTCGGCGGCGGTCAGCTCGATGCGGGCGTCGGTCTGGCCGGGGCGCAGCGGCGGTCCGGGTGGCTGGACGTCGGCGCGGATGTCGGCCTGCAGCGACCCGAGCAGCGTGGCCGCGGCATCCTGCTCGGGGAGCGGGTGGTGCACGTCCTCCCCGCTGCCGAGTACCAGTCGCTGCAGGCCGTGCACGTCGCGACCCCAGGAGTCGAGCAGGCGGTTCTGCGCCTTGTCCTTGGCCCACATCGCCGGTGAGGGGTGAAGCAGCATCAGATGCACCTCGCGGCCGGCGCCGAGCGCGCGCAGCACCCGCAGATGGCTCTGCGGCAGGCGCGTGACCCCGAACAGGGCGAGGCGCGGCGGCAGCGAGAGCAGCTCCGGGTTGGCCTCGAGCGCCGCGCAGGCCGGGGCGAGCCGCTCGGCCGGGCTGGGAACGTCGAGCGCTTCGCGCAGGCGCCGCCAGAGCTCGGGCTGCCAGCCGGCAGCGGCGCGCTCGTCGACGCCGCCGGACTCGCCCCGCGCCCAGGCCAGGATCAGCTCCGGGCGGCGCACGCCGTACTCGTCGAACAGGCGCGCGATGTGCGCGAGTCGCGCGTAGCGCTGTTGGCGGCCGCTGAGCAGGTGCCTGGCCAGCGGCTCGAGCCAGGGCTCCTCGAGCGCGGCCTCGACGACCTCGATCAGCGGCCACACCAGCCTTGCCGGCTGCCATGGGTCACGCTCGGGGGCGATGCCGCTGGCGAGCGCCAGCGATTGGGCGATCAGCGTTCCCGGAAAGGGGAAGTCGACGTTCGCGCAGACGCCGTCGTTGGCGTGCGGGCGGCTGCCGAGCCGGGTCGAGAGCCGCTGCGTCAGCCAGCGTTCGATTCCGCGCGTGGGCACCGCCACCACCTCGGTGGCCAAGGGATCGGCGGGGACGTCGGCGAGCAGCTCGGCGAGCGCCTGCGCCAGGATGTCCGCCCGCTCTGCGCGATGGATCAGCAGCATGGGTGCTCCAGTCAAGCGCTTGGCGGGGTCGAATGGGTGCGCGTTGACCGGAGAGAGCGAGGAATCCGTCACAGCTCGTAACCTCGGGTTCGATGCGACTGGAAGGGATCGAGACCGGCGACATCGTCGAGATCGACCGGCTTGGACGCCGGTTTCACGCGCTGGTCTCCGGCAATGCGCCGGGCGGGCTGTCGATCCAGCCGCTCGACCGCCGCGTCACCTATCGCTCGTGCCGCGCCCGTGAGGTCGTCGCACACTGGTCCAAGCGTGGCCGTCCGCACTCGACGACCGATCCGCTCGAGCCCGAGGTGCTCCAGCTCGAGTTCGATCTGACCCGTCGGTCAGAATAACAGTCAGATGATCCCCCGTCGTCTGGCTCAGGCCGCGTACGCGGCTGCCCTGACATGTCTCCCGATGCTCGTCGCAGTGCTCTGCAACGCCGCCCTGCCGGCGGTCGCCGGCGCGCGCTCGGCCCAGGCGGCGATCCTGCCGCCGGCTAATCCGCAGTATTCGCTGGGGATCGGCAGGTACAACCCGTCCAGCTGCTCAGCCGTCACCGACTTCTCCGGCGACTGCCTGAGCGAGTCGCTGGGGGTGATCAACGCCGGCCGCAGCGGCGAGGGACTCGGACCGCTGGTGCTGCCGGCAAACTGGCAGGCGCTCACGGTCGCGCAGCAGCTCTACGTGCTCACCGAGCTCGAGCGCAGCGCCCGCGGGTTGGCGATCGACACCGGGCTCTCCGCGGATCTGAACGGTGACGCCGTGCGTGGCGCCGATGCCGGCAGGGACCCGTCCGGGGGTGGGATGGCGGCGCTCTGGGCCGGCGGCGAGCCGAACTCGATCGTGGTGATCGCAGACTGGATCTACGAAGACGGGCTGTTCGCGAGCGGTCCCGCCGCCGAGAACCTGAACTGCACCTCCGCAACGCCCTCGGGATGCTGGCAGCATCGTGACATCCTGCTTCACGACGGCGGCTCGGGCCTGTGTGGCAACCGCTGTGCGGTCGGGGCCGGTTACAGCCCGAGCGGTTACAGCGACGCGGCGGCGACCGGAACCGGAAGCAATTCGTACGCCGAGGTCTTCGCACGCGCAGCCGGCGGCGGCGAGACCTTCACCTGGGCAGCGGAGCTCGCGCAGCTGCCGCGCTGCGAGCGGGCCGGCGATGCCTGCACCTGGGCCGGCGCCCCGGTGGCTACGACCAGCGGAATCCACACCGTCGGCGCCGCCTCCAAGCATGTCCCGGCCAACACGAGGCCATGGTTCTCGACCTCGGTGAGAACCCGGATCGGCCGCCAGGCCGGCGTCGACCGGCGGATCCATCTCGGTCTGAGGATTCGTGTCGGCATTCGGCTGCGGCGGGTGACCGCGCTCGCCCACCGCACGCGTGCACGGATCGCGCTGCACGTGCGTCGCCTGTCCCGCTTCTCCTACGTGGTCACCGGCAGGCTTCCCGCCGGCAGATGGACGCTCCGGATCCGTTACTGGACGCTGCGGCGCGGATGGCGGCGACCGGCCTCGGCGCTGCGGGTCACGGTCCCCTAGTCTGTGCGGCCGTAGCACCTCTTGCGGCCATACCACCTCTTGCGGCCGCACCACCTCTGGAAAGGGATGCGATGAACGACGACTGGCGAGTCCAGGTCACCTGCCCGACGACCGCGACGGCGGCCAACCTCAACGAGCTGCTGCGTGAGGGCGACTTCCAGCACGAGCTGCGGGGCAGGGCGGGCGAGCGCGTGATCGTCTCGCTCGACGGTCATCAGCTGTTCCTCTACGCCGGCGAGCGCGCACAGGCCGAGAAGGCTGTTGAGGCAGTCAGGTCGCTCGTCGCCAGGTCGGGCGTGAGCGTACGCACCGAGATGCGCCGCTGGCATCCGGCCTCCGAGGAGTGGGTCGACGCCGACCTGCCGCTGCCCGCGAGCGAGACCGCGGTCGCCGCCGAACACTCCGAGATGATCGCTCAGGAGCGGACCGAGCAGGCACACCTCAAGTATGCCGAATGGGAACTTCGCATCAGCGCCGGCTCGCACCGCGAGGCGATAGAGCTGAGCGACAGGCTGCGCCAGCAGGGCATCCCGAACATGCGCCGCTGGCGCTACCTGCTGGTCGGTGCGCGCGACGAGGACGCCGCCAACTCCCTCGCCGAGCGGGTGCGCGGGATCGCCGGCGACACCGCCAAGGTCGAGATCGAGGCGAGCAGCGCGGTGGTCGAGGCAGAGATGCCAGGGAACCCGTTCGCCGTCTTCGGCGGCCTCGGCGTCTAGTCGGCCTCAGACCGTGAAGACGATCTTGCCGGAGGTCTGACCCTCGAGCATCGCCTCGAAGCCCGCGCGGGCATCGGTCAGCGGCAGCGTCGCGCCGATCGAGGGCCTGATGTCGCGCTGGACGAGCATGCGCATCAGCCGCTCGAGCTCGTCGCGCGTTCCCATGGTCGAGCCGACCACCCGCAGCTGCAGGAAGAAGATGCGGTTGAGCTCGGCCGGCGGAGCCGGGCCCGTGGTGGACCCGCAGGTCACGACCACGCCGTCCTGCTTGAGCGACTTGAGCGAGTGCGACCAGGTGGCGGCACCGACAGTTTCCATCACGGCGTCGACCCGCTCGGGCAGCCGTGCACCGGGCCCGAAGGTGGCGTCGGCGCCGAGTGAGAGCGCCAGCGCGCGCTTCTCCTCCGTGCGGCCCGTGGCCCAGACGCGGATGCCCGCGGCCGAGCCGAGCTGGATCAGCGCGGTGGCGACGCCGCCACTGGATCCCTGCACCAGCACGGTCTGCCCGGGTGTGATGGCGCCGCGCACGAACAGCATCCGGTAGGCGGTCAGCCAGGCCGTCGGCAGGCAAGCCGCCTGCTCGAAGCTGAGCTCGGCCGGCTTTGGCACGAGGTTGGCGCGCGGCACCATCACCTGCTCCGCCAGCGTCCCCTGGTGAAGCTCGGAGAGCAGCGTGCGCTTGGGGTCGAGCGTCTCATCACCGATCCAGCCCGGCGACGGGATCACGGCGTGCACGACGACCTCGTTGCCCTCGGGGTCGACACCGGCCGCATCGCCGCCGAGGATCATCGGCAGGCGCTCGGCAGGCAGGCCGACGCCGCGCAGTGACCAGATGTCGTGGTGGTTGAGTGCCGCCGCCCTGATGTCGACCTTGACCCAACCCTCGGGCGGCTCCGGTTCAGGGCGCTGGCCGACGACGAGGCCGTTCAGAGGATTCTCAGAGTCGATCGAAGCTGCGTAGGCAGAGAGCATGGCCGTATTCATACCCGACTGAAGCGACACGGCGCTCCGCTACCTTGCGGGACTCTGTTCGGCCTGCTCAGGAAAATCGCCGTCGACGTGACCGCCTTCCGCGAGTCACGTGACTTCCGCCTGCTCACGATCGGCGGGACGGTCTCGGCACTCGGCACCCAGGCCGTCATGGTGGCCCTGCCGTTTCAGATCTACCGCCTCACGCACTCGGCCACGCTCGTCGGCCTGCTGGGCCTGTTTGAGCTCGGCCCGATGATCGTCGTCTCGCTGGTGGGCGGTGCGATCGCCGACCGCCGCGATCGCCGACCGATCCTGGCGGCGGCGCAGGTCGGGGTGATCGTCGTCACCGCGCTGCTGTTCGCGCTGTCGCTCGCCCTGCACCGGCCGCCGGTCGTCGCGATCCTGATCCTCGGCGGGCTGCTGGCCGGCTGCACGGCACTGGATGGCGTCACGCGCGGCGCGATCGTTCCGCAGATCCTCGGTCCCGAGCACCTGCGGTCGGGGCTCGCGCTCATGTATGGCAGCTATCAGGCGACAGGCATCGTCGGACCCGGCCTCGGTGGCATCGTGATCGCGCTGATCGGCGTGCGCTGGATGTATCTGTTGGACGCGATCAGCTGCGTGGCGCTACTGGCGGCCGCGCTGGCGATCGCTCCGCAGCCGCCGCATTCCACCGAGGGCCACCTGCCGGTCGGCAAGGCGATCGCCGAGGGACTGCGCTTCGTCGTCTCCAACCGCGCGCTGGCGGGCTCGTTCGTGATCGACATCAACGCGATGCTGTTCGGCATGCCGCGCGCGCTGTTCGCGGTGCTGGCGCTGAGCGTCTACCACGCGGGCGCCGGCGGCACCGGCCTGCTCTACACGGCGATCGCCGTGGGGGGCACGATCTCAGTGCTTGGCTCCGGCTGGGTCCAGCACGTCAATCGCCTCGGACGCTGGACGATCGTGATGGTGCTGTTCTGGGGCGTCTCGATCGGCGCTGCCGGACTGGTGCGCACGATCTGGCTGGCGGCGATCCTGTTCGCGGTCGCCGGCTGGGCCGACGGCATCAGCGCCGTGTGCCGCACGACCATCAGTCAGACGCTCACCCCAGACCGCCTGCGCGGACGCATGAGCTCGGTCTTCAACCTGGTGGTGACCAGCGGGCCGCGGCTCGGAGACATCGAGTCCGGCCTAATGGCCGGACTCGTTGGTCCACTCGATTCGGTTCTGATTGGCGGCATCGGCTGCATCGCCGGCGTCGGCCTGACGCTGCTCGCGTTTCCGCAACTGAATGCCTACGAGGCAGACATCGAGGTCGCGCGCATGCGGCGCGAGGAAGCCGAGCTGATCGGCTGACTCAGGGTGGCTGCGTCAGTGGTGCGCGGGCACCCGCTCGCTCTCGGTCGTGGGCGCTTCCTGGCCGGGCCCGCCGGTGATCGGACGCCGGCCTGCAAGCGGCTGGGACCCGCCCGAACCTGCTGGCACCGGTTCACTGCTCGCCATGGGCGCCTCGGCGGCCGGCATCTCCGTCGCCTGCTGCGTGGGCTCGGGCGTGACCATCAGCGCCGGCCGGGTCACAACGCGCCCGAGCGCGAAGGCGGCAAGGCCCATGACAACGATGCCGAGGCCATAGAAGTAGCCGATCAGCTCGAAGGTCTGGCGCGTGTGGCCGAACAGCGGCACGCCGATCGGTCCGGGCCCGTGCTCCCAGAGCCGGCTGACGGCCGGGCCGACCGCGAACCAGGCGCCACCGGCCATCGCCATCCAGCTGGCGACGGTGCCGCTCAGCCGATGGCCAGACCAGATCAGCATCATGCCGCCGAGCAGCACCACGCCGCCGGGCAACACGTCGAGCCAGAAGCGGTTCATCGTCAGGTCCCAGGTGGCGTGCGAGCCGAAGGCGTACCCGAAGTAGGGTCCGATCAGCGGCACGAGGCCACCCCAAAGTCCGAGCACTACAAGCAGGAGGCCACACATGGCTCCGGTTTTGCGTGAAATGCGCACTTGGTACCCCTCCCGGGTCTAGACGTGCAAATCCACTTTTTTCCTTCCCGAATTCGTGGGGAGTTGAACGGTCTCGTCGCGCTGACGGAACGGCGGAGTGCTAGCCCATGAGCCAGTCGGCGCCCCGCTCGTATAGGCGCTCGAGCTCGGGGCCATCGAGGCCGGGCATGTCGCGCTTCACGTCGTAACCGACGAGCGTCTGCACGTAGGCGAGGTGGCGGTAGCCCTCGGGGAAGCGGGCGAGCAGCTCGGCGTCGAGCGTTGGCACGGCAACGGGGGAGACCGGTGTCATGCGGTCGATCTCGTAGATCGGCTGGCGCAGGACCATGCCCCAGCGGCCGTCGCGGCGGGCGAAGAAGTCATAGAAGCGTCCGGTGCAGACCACGTCGCAGAGCACCTCGTGGACCTTCACGCGCTGCGTGATCGTCATCTTCGTCTGGGCAATCGCGCGGTCGCCGCTGAGATCGATCGTCGAGCCGCCCTGGAAGTGCAGGATCCGCACGCCGCGATCCCAGCCCTCCTGGCTTACGCGGATGAACTCCTCGGCCGGGCCCTGCCACCAGGTCGCCATCATCTGCCCGTCCTCGTGCCAGACGGTGCGGAAGCGCTCCCAGTCACGGGCGTCGCGCCAGGTCGCCCAGTTCTCGACCAGCTCGCGGATCTCGCGGCGATCGGCAGCGGCGTCCTTGATCATCGCCACAGGGTAATGTGCGACGCGCCCATGAAGGAGCTCTCAGCCACCGCCACCGGTGTGGCGGCGACGCCGATCGAGCGCTGCTATGCGCACCTGCTCGATGTCGAGAGCTATCCGCGGTGGTATCCCGGCGGCGCAAAGCAGGTCGCGGTGCTCGAGCGTGACGCTGAGGGCACGGCGACGAAGGTCGACGCCGTGCTCGCGGCGGTTGCCGGGCCGGTGCGCAAGGACTTCCCGGTACGGCTCGCGATCGAGCAGCAGCGGCCCACGCGAATCGCGCTGGCGCGGGTCGCCGACGACCGCGGCGATCACGAGGCGCTGACGATCGCCTGGGCGCTGCGCGCGCTCGGTGAAACCGAGACGGAGATCACGGCCGAACTGGGCGCGCTGCTGGACGTGCCGCGGTTCCTGCCGGTCGACCCGATCGCGCGTGAGGTCGCAAACGGGTTCCTGCAGGCCGCCCTGCAGTCGCTGCAGCCCTGATACGGCCCGACGAAGCCGCAGCGGCGGACGCG
>DASZMI010000093.1:0-27229 GCA_035551915.1 Solirubrobacteraceae bacterium
GCTCCGCGGTTGGCCGAGAGCCAGGTCGTGTCGTAGGCCGATTGCAGGAACGCCGAGGTGTACGCGGCGGGCGCCGAGGTCGCCGTGCCCGCCGCTTCAAGCGCGTGGACATGCAGCGGCGCCGCGGCCTCTCCGGTGCTCTTGAGCGTCAGCACCCGCGCATAGCAGCGGTACGCACCGGCCGGCGCCGACCCGCAGGCGGCCCGCGTGCTCAGCTGCGAGGGGCTGTAGCCGGTCGCCCGCTGGACCTCCGTGGAGACCGTCCCCGGAAGCGCCGCTGCGCTCGCGCGTCCGGGGCGCGCCAGCTGCGACGCGGGCGCCGCCAGGGCGGGCTGGGCGCCGCCGGTGCCGAGGCCGAACAGCAGCGCCAAGAGCACCGCTGCGCGGAGCAGGGAGATTCGGTGAGGGGACGACATCAAGCGCTGAGACCGGTATCGACGATAGTCATGCGCGACTGGAGCATGTGAGACCGTTCTTACTACCCTTTTAACGCGTCTGACTGCCAAAAGGTGCGCGCCAACCCGGCGCGAATACGTGTACATCCGGCCTTATACGGATATGACAAGTTGGTCACGAGCCGTCAAGTTTGGGAAGGGGACGCCGATGAGAGCTGCAGTGGCGCCTAGCCCGGGCTACGAAGACCGCAGACCCGCGCCGGGGGCCGGGCGGTCTTCGCAGCGACGAGCTATCAGCCAAGGATTGAGCGAATAGCCAGGGAGCGGAACGTGTCAGACAGCTCCGAGGTCTTCATCGGGCGCCAGCCCATCTTCGACCGCGGACAACGGGTGGTTGCTTACGAGATCCTCTTCCGTGCGGGGGATCACAGCCAGGCCCGCGTGTTGGACCCCGAGAGCGCCACGGCAACCGTGGTGCTGAATGCGCTCACCGAGATCGGCCTCGAGCGCATCGTCGGTGCGCACGTCGCCTGGATCAATCTTTCACGCGAGTCGGTGCTGAGCGGGATAGCGACGATGCTGCCGGCGAACGTGGCCGGCTTCGAACTGCTCGAGGGCCAGCAGGTCGACGAGGCCCTCTTGAGCGCGGTGGGCGACCTCAGGGAACAGGGTTACCGGCTGGCGCTCGACGACTTCGAGTTCGCCCCTGAATACGCACCGCTGCTCGCGCTCGTCGATGTCGTCAAGCTCGACTACATGGCGCTCGGCGCCGAGCGCTTCGTGAACGAGCTCGAGCGGCTCAAGCCCTTCCCCGTCTCGGTCCTGGCCGAGAAGGTCGAGACCAAGGCGGAGCACCAATACTGCCTGGCGCTCGGCTGCGATCTGTTCCAGGGATTCTTCTACCAGAAGCCCGAGCTGATGCGTCGTCGCCGCATCGAGCTCACGACCGGATCGATCCTGCAGGTGATCTCAGCGCTGCAGAATCCCAGCCTCGAGTTCGACGAGCTCGAGCCGCTGATCGCCCACGACCTGCCGCTCAGCCTGCGGCTGTTGCGATACATCAACTCGGCCTTCTTCGGGCTGCGCCAGGAGGTCACCTCGGTGCGCCAGGCGCTGGTCATGCTCGGACTCGAGAACGTGCGCCGCTGGGCGACGCTGACGGTCATGGGAAGCATCGAGGGCAAGACCCCGGAGCTGACCTCAAACGCGCTGATCCGCGCGCGCTTCTGCGAGCTCGCCGGTCTCGCCTCCGGCATGGACGGGGCCGGCCTGTTCACGCTCGGCATGTTCTCGCTGATTGACGCGATGCTCGACGTTTCGCTCGAGGAGGTGACCAACGAGCTGCCGTTCCCCAATGACATGCGCCTGGCGCTGCTGAGCCATGAGGGCCCGATGGGCCGCATCCTCGACGCCGCCACCTCGCTCGAGAGCGGCTACTCCGGCGACGCCAAGCTGCTCGTCCCCAACGCCGGCGACCTGTACATGCAATCGCTGCTCTGGGCGCAAGAGGCGTCAGGAGCGCTGTTCGCAGCAATCTGACGTCTGGCTTCAATCGCGCCCAGCAGGCGTATTCTCCTATGTGGGACGCAAGTCCGGCGAAGGGAGAGAGATGTCCAAGCAAGACGACCACGGCGACGACCTTCCCAAGCGCGTAACCGGGCCTCAGCATCATGCCGCCGGTGCTCCGGCGGTCGCCAGCGCGATGCGTCACGTGCTCACCCAGATGGGGCCGGCGCGCTCCTACAAGACGCTCGCCGAGCTCAACCAGCGCGAGGGCTTCGACTGTCCGGGCTGCGCCTGGCCGGATCCCGACGGGCACCGCCACGCGGCAGAGTTCTGCGAGAACGGCGCCAAGGCCGTGGCCGAGGAGGCAACCACGCGGCGCGCCGACGCCGGTGTCTTCGCCACACACACCGTCGCGGAGCTGGCGGCCCACTCCGACCACTTCATCGGCAAGCTCGGCCGCCTGACCGAGCCGATGCACCTGGCGCCCGGCGACGACCGCTACCGCCCGGTCTCCTGGGAGCAGGCCTATGAGGTCGTCGCCCGCCACCTGCAGGCGCTCGACTCGCCCGACGAGGCGAACTTCTACACCTCCGGGCGCACCAGCAACGAGGCCGCCTTCCTCTACCAGGCACTGGTGCGTGCCTTCGGCACCAACAACCTGCCGGACTGCTCGAACATGTGCCACGAGTCGAGCGGCACAGCGCTGACGCAGACGATTGGCATCGGCAAGGGCAGCGTCACGCTCGAGGACATCCATCAGGCCGACCTGCTGGTGGTCGTCGGGCAGAACCCGGGCACCAACCACCCGCGCATGCTGAGCGCGCTCGAGGTCGCCAAGCGGCACGGCGCCAAGATCATCTCGCTCAACCCGCTGCCGGAGGCGGGCCTGACGCGCTTCAACAACCCGCAGACGCCGCGCGGCATGCTCGGCCTCGGCTCCCAGCTCGCCGACCTGCACCTGCCGATCCGTGTCAACGGCGACCTCGCCTTCTTCCAGGCGGTCAACCGGCGGCTGATCGAGCGCGATCAGATCGACCATGAGTTCATTGCAAGCCACACCGACGGCTTCGAGCAGCTCAAGACGCACCTGGCGCAGCTCGACGAGGCCGAGGTCGGCCGCGCGACCGGCCTGACCGAGGAGGACATCGACCGCTTCATGGCGATGGCGGTGCGCTCCAAGCGCACGATCGTCTGCTGGGCGATGGGCCTGACACAGCACAAGAACTCGGTGCCCACGCTGCGTGAAATCGTCAACTTCGTGCTGCTGCGCGGCAACATCGGACGGCCCGGCGCCGGGCTCTGCCCGGTGCGCGGCCACTCCAACGTTCAGGGCGACCGCACGATGGGGATCTTCGAGAAGCCGACAGCTGCGCTGCTCGACAGCCTCGAGAAGACGCTCGGCTTCCCGATGCCCCGCGAGCACGGCTTTGACGTCGTCGACGCGATCCGCGCGATGCGCGACGGCCGCGCGCACGTGTTCCTCGCGATGGGCGGCAACTTCCTGTCGGCCGCACCCGACACCGAGGCGACCGCCGAGGCGCTGCGCAGCTGCCGCCTGACAGTGCACGTCGCGACCAAGCCCAACCGCTCACACCTGGTGCACGGCGAGGAGGCACTGATCCTGCCAACGCTTGGTCGCACCGAGCGCGACCTGCAGCAGGGGCGTGAGCAGTTCGTGACCGTCGAGGACTCGATGAGCGCGGTGCATGCCTCGCGTGGAACGCTCGAGCCCGCCTCCGGCAACCTCCGCTCCGAGGTCCGGATCGTGTGCGAGCTCGCGCAGCGGGTCGTCGGCAACAGGGGGAACATCCGGTGGTTGGAGCTGGCCGACGACTACAACAAGATCCGTGACCTGATCGACGCGGCGATTCCCGGCTTCGAGCGTTTCAACGAGCGCATCGCCGGGGGCTTCACGCTGCCGCATCCCCCGCGTGACAGTCGCACCTTCAAGACCGCGACCGGCAAGGGACGGATGACCGTCAACGAGCTGCAGGTGCTCAACCTGCCCGAGGGCGCGCTGCTGCTGCAGACGATGCGCTCCCACGATCAGTACAACACCACGATCTATGGGCTCAACGACCGTTACCGCGGCATCCACGCGGGTCGCCGGGTGATCCTCGTCAACCCGGAGGACATGCCCGGTCTCGGCGTGGGCGACGGCGACACGGTCGACCTGATCGGGATCGCGCCCGACGGCGTGCAGCGCCGCGCCGACCGCTTCCGGGTGGTCTCCTACCCGACCGCGCGCGGCTGCGCGGCCGCATACTTCCCCGAGGCCAACGCGCTGGTGCCGCTCGACAGCCAGGCCGACGAGAGCGGTACGCCCGCCTCCAAGTCGGTCCTGGTCCGCATGGTGCCGCACAGGGTCGAGGTCCGCGAACCAGCGCTGGCGGCCGGCGGCGCGCCGGTCTCCTAGAGCGCGAGCGCCGGACGATCATGCGCGCCAAGCGGACAGCGGCACTTGCAACAGCTCTGGTCTGCACGTGTACCGCCGGCCCGGCACTGGCCGCCGTTGCCGGGCACAGCTCCGGCTCGGGCGCGGCGCCGATCGGGATCATCACACGGACATCGCCGCAGACGATCACATCCCCGACCCCGACGACGACCACAACGACCTCGACGTCGACCGCGACGACGACCACGACGACGACCACGTCGACCATGACCACGCCGCCGCCGATGCTGCTCGTCTGCCTCTCCTCGGTGCGGCGCGTGATCGCCGCGCGCCTCGGGGTGAGCGCTGCCGGCGTCACCGACCGCCAGTTCCTGGCCGCCAACGGCATGCCCCAGTGCAACTACCTGATCGCCCACGCACGGCGCGGCGGCCCGCGCGGCAAGGTCGTCCTCACCGCCAACGTCGACAACGGCCCCCAGGCCCACTGGCGGCTGATGCGCAAGGTGGTCGAGGCGAGCCAGATCTTCGGGCCGGTGCCCAAGGGCTTCCGCCCACCGAGGCAGGTGCGCGGACTAGGGCCGTATGCGTCGTGGTTCCCGGCGCTCAATCAGATGATGGCGATCAACATCCACGGCAGATATCTGCTGACCGTCGGAGTCATCTGGTATCACACCACGCCGACCGAGCGGATCGCCATCACGCGCGCGGTGATCACGATCTACCGGCACATACCGCGGCTCGCCGACTGAGGGCGCGCTACTTGGCCGCCGTCTTCGCCACCAGCTTGGCGAAGGCCAGCGTCACGCGCGTGTAGCTGACCGGGAACACGCGCACGATCAGGTCGACGAGCTTGGCGTCGTTGCCGACCAATACGCGCGGCCTGTCGCGCTCGACGCCGTCGGTGATGATGCGGGCCGCCTGCGCGGAGGGCATTCGCAGCAGCTTGTCGTTGTAGGCCCGCACGCGCCGGCGCTCGTGCTCTGTGACCTCGTAGCCGAGCTCCTCGGCGTGCTGCAGGCCGGCGGTCGCGATGTTGGTCTTGACGCCGCCCGGGTGGACTACCGTGACCTTCACCGGCAGCTTGTCGCGCAGCATCTCGATGCGAAGCGCCTCGGTGAAGCCGCGCACCCCGAACTTGGTCGCGCAGTAGGCGCTCAGCTCGTCCTGGGCCATGTAGCCGTTGAGGCTCGAGACATTGGTGACGTGGCCGTCGCCGGAGGCGATCAGGTGCGGCAGGAAGACCTTGGTGCCGTGGATCACGCCGAACAGGTTGATGGCGATGACCTTGTCGTAGACCTCGAAGCTGGCGTCCAGCACGGTCTTGCCGGAGGCAATCCCGGCGTTGTTGTAGAGCTGGTGAATGACGCCGAACTCGGCCGCGACCGTGTCGGCGTAGGCGATGAACGCCTGGCGGTCGGCGACGTCCAGATGCTGCTCGTGAACCCGGACGCTGGGCGCCTCTCCCGCCACCAGCCTCGCGGTCTCCGCGAGACCCTCGTCGTTGACGTCTGAGATCGCGAGCCCGCGGGCGCCGCGGCGGGCCAGCTCGCGGGCGAGCTCGCGCCCGATCCCCGAGCCGGCGCCCGTGACCACGCAGACCTTGTTCATGACCTTGCTCATCTGGGCTACGACACTAGGCGGCCAGTTCCACCGGCACCTGCACCGCAGCGGTGGTCAGCGGACCACCGCTGTGACGATTACGCAGGACCACCGTACCGCCCTGCCTGGGACTGACGGTGATGCTGCGCCGGATCGAGCGTTCGCCGGCCGGCTGCTGTGGCTCGAGCGTGAAGCGCCGCAGCACCTCGCCGATCACGATCTTCATCTCCTGCATCGCGAAGGCCGCGCCCAGGCAGCGGCGGCGGCCGCCGCCGAAGGGGATCCAGGTGTAAGTCCCCGGGCTCTTCTCGAGGAAGCGCTCGGGCCTGAAGGCGAATGGCTGCGGATAGATCTCCGGGTCGTGGTGCAGCATGTAGGGGGCCGGGATCAGCGCCACGCCGGCGGGGTAGTCAAAGCCGCCGATCGTCGCCGGCTTGCGCAGGTAGCGGGGCTCGACCTGAGGCAGCACCGGGCGCAGGCGCAGGCTCTCGTTGATCGTCGCGGTCAGATAGGCGTCCTCGCCGCCGGCATCGAGCTCCTCGGTCAGCCGTGCGCAGGCGCGCCGGTCGCGCGCGAGGTGCATGAAGGTCCAGGCCAGTTGCGAGGCGGTGGTCTCGTGACCGGCGACCAGTGCCGTCATCAGCTCGTCGTGGATCTCCTGGTCGCTCATCGGCGACTCGTCGTCGTGCTTGGCGGCGAGCATCATCGCCAGCACGTCGTGGGATTTGATCCCGCCCGCCCCGGCGCTGCCGTCCTCGAACGCCGCACGGCGGTCACGTATCTCGTCGAAGATCAGCCGGCGGGAGCGGGCGCGCAGGCGCTTGAACTGGCGCATCGTCGGCACCCAGCCGAGATAGCGGTCGGCGACCGGCAGGATGATCGAGAGCGGGCGGTCGGCGAGCGCCAGGATCCCGGTCAGCGTCTCGCGCAGATCATCCAGGCGCGGGCCCTTCTCCATGCCGAACACTGCCCGCAGGATCACCTCGAGCGTAAGCGCCTGCAGGTGCGGGTGCAGCGAGACCGGCGTGTCGGTCGGCCAGCTGTCGAGCTCGGCGTCGGTCAGCTCGCGCATCAGGTCGACGAGCAACTTCATGCGGTCGCCGTGGAAGGCGGGAAGCAGCAGCCGGCGGTGTTCGAGGTGCAGATCCTCGTCGAGCAGGATCAGCGAGTAGCTCCCGAGGATCGGCTCGAGGATGCGGGCACCCTGTCCGGGGTGGGCGACGTCGGGCGGGAGCTTGAAGACCTCCTTGACCTCCTCGGGGTCGGAGATCATCACCAGCGGCGGTTGGAAGGGGATGTTGGCGGTCACGCGGCGGCCGTAGCGGCGGCTCAGCGTCACCATCGACATGCCGGGACGCAGCCAGGTGCCGAGCAGTTGCAGTGCCGGCGGCAGCCGCGGGCCCGGCGGCAGTTGTCTCAGCAGCTCACGCTTGGACAGCTTGGATTGCATCGTTGGATACCTCCTGAACGGGTTGCGGACGCCGGCGCGCGATCATCGGCACTCCGGTGAGCGGCCTCAGGGTGACCGTCGGTTCCAGAGCGATCGGACCCGTGCTGGCGCGCTCGAACTCGTAGCGCTGGATCATCATCGCTCCCAGCACGGCGGCGTTCAACAGGGCGAAGCCCTGGCCGATGCAGGCGCGGCGGCCACCGCCGAAGGGCATGTAGGAGAGCCGCGGACGCTGCTTTTCGGCGTCGTCCATCCAGCGCTCGAGTCGGTAAGCCATCGGGTCGGGGAATACCCGCGGATCGTGGTGCATCGACCAGATCGAGATCATGATCCGCGAGCCGCGCTCGATCCTGTAGTTGCCGATCTGGTCGTCGTCGGCGGCGAAGCGAGGAACGGCCCAGACGGGCGGGTAGATCCGCATGGCCTCGAGGAAGGCGGCCTGCAGCAGCGGCAGCCGCTCGACATCCTCTGCGCTCGGACGCCGCCCGTCGAGGACGGTGTCGACCTCGTGGTAGACACGGGCGCGGACCGCGGGGTTCTCCGCCAGCAGCAGGAACATCCAGGTCAGACCGTGGGCCGTGGTCTCGTGGCCGGCGGCGATGAAGGTCTTGACCTCATCGATCACCTGGCGGGTCGAGAGTCGGGTCCCGGTCTCGTCGTCGACCGTCTCCATCAGCAGCCGCACGAGGTCGTCGTAGTTGCGCTGGCCGTTCTGCAGGCGGTCCTCGACGATCGGCGCGATCAGGCTGTCGATCGTGGCGCCGGCGTGGGTCAGGCGCCGCCAGCGCCGCGGGACCGCGAGCTGGGCCGCGCGCACGGCGCCGAGGCGCCGCCACTCCTGCCCGACGAGCACGCCCGGGTGGCCGCTCATCTCGCCGATCTCGTCGAGTGCCGCGGCCAGCGCGCGCTCGAGCAGCGCCGCGCGGTCGCCGAAGTCATGCGTGACGAGCGCGCGGCCGACGGTGTCGAGCCCGACCTGCAGGATCTCCTTGTCGATGTCGATCCGGTGGTCGGCCGGCCAGGTCCTCTCCCAGCGGTCGAGCGCCGCCGCGCCGGCGCTCGCCATGTGCTTGGCGTAGGCGCCGAGGTGGCGCTTGGCGAACAGAGGCTGCACCATCCGGCGTGACTTGCGCCAGACCTCGCCCTCACTGGTGACCAGCCCGAGACCGAGCACCACGCGCAGCAGCTTGAAGTTCTCGGCCTTGGGATAGCGGTCCTGGGCAGTTACGAGGATGTGGCGGGCGGCGTCGGCGTCGCGGAAGACGATCATGCGCCGTGGGCCGAGCCTGACCATCGCGATGTCCCCGTATTGCGCGATCACCGCGTCGAACGCGCCCAGCACATCGCGGTGGATGTGCCCGAGCCAGCGGGGGCTGTCGCGCAGTGGCGGTCCGGGTGGCTCGGGGAGGCGCATCGGGCTCATGCGGCGGTTGCGATCGGCTCGTCGCTGCGGGTTGCGGGCGGCCGCTCGTCGCGGCGGGCGCCAAAGCGCAGCGCCGGATCTTCGACAGGGCCCTCCCGGAGCACGGCCCGGTCGATGTTGGGGTTCATCGCGAGCCGCCAGGGAGCGCGGGCACCCTGGCGCGGGAAGCCGCCGACGGCACGCAGCACGTATCCAGCCGAGAACTCGAGCAGCGGCGCGGTCTTCCGGGCCGCGTAGGGATCCGGGGTGGGGGTGACGCTGTCGTAGCCGGCCGCGTCCATGTAGGAGAGCAGCCGCATGAAGTGCTCGCAGACGAGTCCCACCTTGAGCGTCCAGGAGGCGTTGGTGTAGCCGACCAGGAAGGCGAAGTTGGGGACTCCCGAGAGCATCATGCCCTTGTAGGCGAGCGTGCTCGGGAGCTCGACCTGCTTGCCGTCGACGCTGAGGGCGATGCCGCCCAGCGGCAGCAGGCGCAGGCCCGTGGCGGTGATCACGATGTCGGCCTCGAGCTCGCGCCCGGAGGCCAGCCTGATTCCGTTGGTGGTGAAGTTGACGATCGTGTCGGTCACGATCTCCGCCTTGCCCTCGCGAATCGTGCGGAAGAGGTCGCCGCCCGGGACGATGCAGAGCCGCTGATCCCACGGGTCATAGCGCGGCTTGAAGTGCTCATCGACCGGGTAACCGTCGGGCAGCTGCCTGACCGTGAGCCGCCGGATCAGGGCGCGCGCCTGCTTGGGGAAGCGCTGGCAGAACCTGTAGAAGCCGGTCTGCAGCGCGATGTTCTTACGGCGCGTCAGCGCGTAGCCGCGCTCGGGGCCGAGCAGGCGGTTGGCGAGGTTCGCGAGCGCGTCCTGCCGCGGCAGCGACATGACGTAGCTGGGCGAGCGCTGCAGCATCACGATCTGACGGGTGCGCTGCGCCAGCGCCGGGATCAGCGTCACCGCGGTCGCGCCGCTGCCGATCACGACCACGCGCTTGTCGCTGTAATCGAGGTCCTCGGGCCACAGCTGCGGGTGCACGAGCTGCCCCCGGAAGTCGGCGAGGCCCGGGAACTCCGGGGTGTAGCCGGCGTCGTAGTGGTAGTAGCCGGTGCCCGTGAACAGCCAGCTGCAGGTCAGCTGCGTGAACTCACCGGTGTCGCCGCGCTCGACGGTCACGGTCCAGCGCGCGTCATCGCCCGACCAGCTTGCCGCGGTCACCCTGCATCCGGTGCGGATCCGCTGGTCGATCCCGTTCTCGGACGCGGCCTCGCCGATGTAGTCGAGGATCTCGGCGCCGTCGGCGATCGCGTACCGGCTGCGCCACGGCTTGAACTCGAAGCCGAAGGTGTGCAGGTCTGAATCCGAGCGGATCCCCGGGTAGCGGAACAGATCCCAGGTTCCGCCGATGCGGTCGCGCGCCTCGAGGATCGCGTAGGAGCGCTGTGGATGGTGCTTCTGCAGGTAGTAGGCGCAGCCGATGCCGGAGATGCCGGCACCGGCGATCAGGACATCGAGATGCTCGACCCTCTGAGCCTCGCCGAGGTATTCGGTTGGTGCCGTCATAGGGCGGATGATCGCGCCTGGGCGTGGCCGAGACCAATGGTGATCTGCCCTGTAGTGCGCCATCAGATTGTGCAAACTGCACGGTAATTTCACGCTACGATCCGATCAATGCCAGCGACGAGCACCGCCAGCGTCGTCTCACCCCGGGTCGCCGAGCTGATCCGCAACGGCGCCGAGATCGTGCTCGCCCTGCCCGAGGAGATCTACGCCGAGCTCGATCGGGTGGCACTTGCCGCGATGCCACATGAGATCAGCGACGACCCCGGACTGGCGGCCGGCATCCGCCGCACCAACCATGGGTTCGTGCGCGCCTGGGCCGAGGCCAACCTGCACGACCCGGGCGCCGAGGTCACACCCACGCTCGGCCCGGAGATGCTCGCGATCGCCCGCGACCTCGTGCGCCGCGGGCTCGACGACTCGACGCTCGAGGCCTTCCGCGCCGGGCAGAACATCGTCTGGCGGCGCTGGATGGGTATCGCCTTCGCGCTGACCGACGACCCGGGCGAGCTGGCCGAGCTGCTCGATCTCACGGCCGCGTCGATCTTCGCCTTCGTCGACCGCACGCTGGCGGTGATCTCCGAGCAGATGCAGCGCGAGCGCGACGAGCTCAAGCGCGGCACTCACGCGATGCGCTTCGAGACGGTCTCGCTGATCATCGACGGCGCGCCGATCGCCCGCGACCGTGCCTCGGGACAGCTCGGCTACGAGCTCGCCCAGCGTCATACGGGCGCGATCATCTGGGCCGAGCAGGCCAGCGAGGACCACAGCCTGCTCGACCGGGCCGCGGAGGCGCTGGCACACGCCAGCCGGGCGCGGCGCCCGTTCACGGTGGTGGCGAGCGCGGCGACGCTGTGGGTGTGGGTGCCGGGCGCTCGCGGCCCCGATCTGGACAAGCTCGAGCGGCTGATCGCGGAGCTGCCCGGCGTGCGGATCGCGGTCGGCCCGACCCATGACGGCATCGACGGCTTCCGCGCCAGTCACCTCGCGGCGATCGCCACGCAGCGGCTGATGGTGCGGGTCGCCTCCGAGGTCCGCGTGGCCGGCTACGACGCGGTCGAGATCGTGGCGCTGGTCACCGCCGATGAGTCGCGCGCGGCCGAGTTCGTCACGCGCACGCTCGGTGAGCTCGAGGCCGCCCCGGCGGCGCTGCGTGACACGCTCCGCATCTACCTGCGCATGCAGTCCAACGCGACGCGCGCCGCCGAGGCGCTGTTCACGCACCGAAACACCGTGCTGACGCGGCTCGGCCGCGTCCAGCAACTGCTTCCACGACCGCTCGAGGAGAACAGCCTGGCGGTCGCGGTGGCGCTCGAGGTGGTGCACTGGCGTGGCCAGTGAGCGCTTCAGTCCGGGGCCGGGTCCCGCTGGACCCGCCCCGGAAGACCCGCCCGCGATCGCCGGGGTGCGGCGCGCGCACGTGCAGGCGCGTGGCGTCGACTTCCATGTGACCGAGGCGGGGCCGGCCGACGGCGTCCCGGTGCTGGCGCTGCACGGCTGGCCACAGCATCACTACGAGTTCCGTGAGCTGCTGGCCGACCCGCCCGCGGGCCTGCGGATCATCGCCCCCGACCTCCCTGGCTACGGCTGGTCGGGTCCGCCGCCGCACCGCTGGCAGAAGGAGCAGGTGGTCTCGGACGTACTCGCGCTGCTCGACCAGCTCGGCGTGCGGCGCGTGGTGCTGGTCGGACACGACTGGGGCGGCTGGATCGGCCACCTGCTGGTGCTGCGCGCGCCCGAGCGTGTCAGCGCCTTTCTGGCGCTCAACATCATCCATCCCTGGCAGACGCCGGCGGGCATGCTTCCGCACCTGTGGCGCTTCTATTACCAGCCGCTGGTGGCGTTCTTCGGCGAGCGGCTGCAGCGCGACACCGAGTTCGTCTACCGCGCCATCCGCGGCAGCCTCTTTGATAGCTCACGGGTCTCGCGTGAGGACGTGCGCTGGTTCAGCGAGCGCTTCCGTGATCCGGTTTGCGCCAGGGCCGGTCGCGACACCTACAGGACGTTCCTGACGCAGGAGCTCCCGGCGGGCGCGCGTCATCCCGAGGTGCGGCGCTCGAAGGTGCCGACGCGCGCCGTGTTCGGCGTCGACGACGCGGCGCTGCACCGGTCCCTGGCCTCGGCGAGCACGGCGCGCGCCGACGACTACAAGCTCGAGCTGATCTCGGACTGCGGGCACTTCATCGTCGATGAGCTGCCGCAGCTGGTGCGTGAGCGGCTGATCGCCGTTGCGCGCGAGTTCCCGCCGGGGTGAGACGGACCTGTAACGGTTTGGCGTCCGCCCGGACCAAAGCTCCAGAACGTCAACGATCTGGAGGCAGCAAATGTTCGCTTATAGGAAGTTCGGAGCCGCCGCCGCGACGGCGGCAGCCGCGCTGGCGGTCACCGCCGGAAGCGCCGGCGCCCATCAGCTCTCACATGACTTCGGTCACTGGGACAACGGCCGTGCCGTATTCGTGCAGACCGACAATCCGAACGGCAACACGATCGCCGTGTACGACCGCAACGCGGACGGCACGCTGACCGCGGCCGGCACCTACGCGACCGGCGGTGACGGCGGCCAGCTGACAGGCTCGGTCGTCGACCATCTCGCCTCGCAGGACTCGCTCAAATACGACGCCGAGACCGGCGAACTGTTCGCGGTCAACGCCGGCAGCGACACCGTCTCGGTCTTCGATGTCGAGGGGGACAGCCTGCACCTGCGCCAGTTAGTCAGCTCGGGCGGCAGCTTCCCCTCGAGCATCGCCGTGCATGATGGTCTCGTCGAGGTGCTCAACAGCACCGGCGGCGGCTCGATTCAGGGCTTCCGCCTGGTCGGCGGCCAGCTCTGGCCGATTCCGGGCTCGAACCGTGGGCTCGGGCTCGACCCGAACGCGACGCCGCAGTTCGTCACGACACCGGGTGATATCGCGTTCAGCCCTGACGGCCGGCAGCTGCTGGTCACGACCAAGGCCAACACCAACGCGATAGACGTCTTCGCGGTCGACCGCTTCGGTGAGCCTTCGGCTGCGCCGGTCGTCAACAGCCTGCCCGGCGCCGTTCCGTTTGCGCTCGCGTTCCAGGGCTTCGATCAGGTGGACGTCGGTGAGGCGGGGACAAATTCGGTCGCCAGCTTCCGCCTCAACGGCAACGGCACGCTGACCGCGCTTTCGACGGTGGCGACCGGCCAGGCGGCCACGTGCTGGCTGGTCGCCGACGGGTCGGCGCTGTTCGCCGGCAACGCCGGCAGCGGCACCGAGAGCTCGGTGTTGTCAACGGGGTCCGGGCAGCTGTCGCTGGCCGCGACGACCGGAACCGACGCGGGCACGGTCGACGCCACGACCACACCGGACGGCCGCTACCTCTACGTGCAGACCGGCGCGGCCGGGATCGTCGATGAGTTCGCCGTGGGCTCTGGTGGGTCGCTGACCGAGGTCGGCAGCGTCACGGTCCCGAACGCCGCCGGCGGAGAGGGGATCGCAACGTCCTGACGTCGGGAGATACTTCGGGGAGGTGCCGGCGGCCCGCTGGCCGGTACCTCCCCGGCCCGGTTCATGTCATTCCACGCTCCCCGTCTCCGCTGGTCCCGCAGCCGCCGCAACAGCGGCGATGCGGATCTGCACCTGCTCATGCGCCTGCGCGAAGGCGATGAGGACGCGTTTGTCACGCTCGTCAGCAAGCACCATGATCCGATGCTCCGCCTTGCCAGAACATTCGTTCACAGTCACGCCGTCGCCGAGGAGGTCGTTCAGGAGACCTGGCTCGGGGTGCTGCGCGGGATCGACCGTTTCGAGGGCCGCTCATCACTGCGCACCTGGTTGCTGGCGATCCTCGTCAACCGGGCGCGCACGATGGGCACGCGCGAGGCGCGCAGTGTCGCCGCCTCCGATTCGGACAGTTTCGTCGCCGCCGTCGACGGGTCGCGGTTCGACAGCTCCGGCGCCTGGAGCTCACCGCCGGAGCAATGGGTCGACGACCTCGAGGAGCGGATCAGCGCCCAGGCGCTCCGCGACCAGATTCTCGAGGCACTCACGCAGATGCCCGAGCGTCAGCGCGCCGTGGTCATGCTTCGCGACGTCGACGGGCTGCGCAGTGACGAGGTCTGCCAAGTGCTGGACCTCACCGCGGCCAATGAGCGCGTGCTGCTGCACCGTGGCCGCAGCCGGCTGCGTCAGGCGCTCGAGGACACGGTGGGGGTGATGGGCATATGAGACTGATGCGTCCCGCCGAGATCCCGTGCCAGCAGGTCGTCGAGCTGATCAGTGATTACCTCGAGGATGCCCTGCCGGTTCTTGACCGCCGCCGGCTCGAGCATCATCTCACCGGCTGCCCGCACTGCAGCGCCTACCTCGCCCAGATGCGAGAGACCCTCAGGCTCACCGGTCGCCTGGTGCCCGAGGATCTCTCACCTGAGATGCAGCGCGAGTTCTCCGACGTCTACCGCAGGTGGCGCTCGGAGGACTGACGGGCCGCCTGCCTATTGATGCGGGCAGACCGACAGCTTCTGCGGGCGTTTGATGGTTTCGAATGCCCTGCCCGCCTTGTTGAACGACATCGAGTCGCCCTCGACATGCGTCGCGTTGATCGAGCTCGACGGTGCGGAGCCGTCCGCCACCTTGGTGATCAGCTCGACGTCGGCGGCCAGATGCTTGGCGGTCATCACGAAGCGCTTCAGCAGTCCCAGATCGTGGGTGGTCGGTGCCAGCGTCAGCCGGCAGCGGCCCACGAATCGCCGCGTCAGCACCTGGCTGCGGAGATTCGCCTGCCCTGAGTAGACCGCCTTCAGAGCCCGGGCGATGACCGCGTATTCGGGCTGCAGGCAGGCGAGCAGCTTGAAGTCGGTCGGGCTGAGGCCGCCCGTTCCCGTCGTGGTTGTGCCGGTGGTGGTGGTGCCGGGCGTCGTGCCTGTGGTTGTCGTCCCGGTGTCCGTGGGGGTCGTGCCGGTGGGGGTCGTGGTCGTGCCGGTGGTGGTGCCCGTCGAGAGCGCCGAGCAGCGCTCGACGTCGGCGTAGAAGCCGACCAGAGACTGGTCGATCCCGACACCCGTGTCGCAGTTGGTGCGGACGCTCTGCAGCAGGTCTGTCGAGCGGCCGACCTTGTGGCAGACGGCGTAGAACTCGTTCCACGTCAGCCGCTTCCGATGGCGGAGCTTGTTGAACGCGACCTGCTCGACGGTCAGCTGCTTGTACTCGGTTGCCGTCAGGGTTCCGCTGGGACCGGGGCCCGCCGCGACGGCGGGGACCGCGGCCGCCACCGCGACCGCCATGGCGGCGGCGACTGCGAGGGCCAGGCGTATGGAACGGATCATGTGGCTGCCTATCTATTCGTGAGGACAGACGGACAGCTTCGGCTGCCCGTGCTCGTCGAGGACCGCGGATGCGGACTTTTCAAACTGCCTGACGTCGCTGTCGATCTTTGCCTGGTTGAAGTCGCTCGCCGGCGCCTTGCCCGCCGTCACCTTGATCAACAGGCCGACGTCGCGCGCGAGTCGCGCGGTCGAGGAGGCGAACAGCTTCGCCTTGCTCAGATCGGCGGGCGTCGGTGCCAGCGCTGCGAGGCACGACCCACTGAAGCCGCGCGTCAGGACCGATCTGCGCGCCGCGATCGCCTCCGTGTCGAGCTCCCTCGAGTAACGGGCGAGCGCTCGATAGCGCGGGCTCATGCAGACGAGCAGCTGGATCGCGGCCGGGTCATCCGGCGTTGTGGTCGTCGTGGATGCGGTTGTGGAGGTGGTCGTCGTGTTGACCCTTCTGCTGCACATTCGCTCCTCGCTCGGGAAGCCCGCGAGCGACTCGAGCGCGGCGATGCTCGAGAGACAGGTCGCACGCTGCGTTCTGAGCAGATCGGTGGCGCCGCCCACCGCGCGGCACGCCGACCGGGCTCGGACCCAATTGACGGACTTGGCGTCGACCGACTTGTTCAGTTCGGTCATTCCCGTCGACAGTTGCTTGTATTCGGCGCCGGTCAGCCTGCCCCGGGGTGCGGCGGCGGCAGCGGACGCGGACGTGCAGATGACAGCCCCGCAGATCGCGACCAACCTGACCGCGAAGTTGATTGTCTTCGGCATTACGCCGAGCGTAGGTCATCGCCTGGCGAATCCGGACATCGTCTCGGCAACGTGACCAAATTCTTATGCAACACTCGGGCGCATCCTTTGTAACGCCTGTCTGGCGCTACCGGGGCCCGGCCGGCGACCGAGTTCAGAAAAGCATCTCCTGAGTGCCTTTCTGAACACACTCATGGCGCCGCCGAGGCGTCGAGTGGGCGCGAACGCAGATCCCGGCGATGGTCAACGTGCACTCGTACATCCTCCAGTGGGACATGCGCGGCGCCGCCGAGCGACTCGGCATCGCATCGGCCGGTGATCACTTCTGGAGCTGCGGCGGTGAACAGGTGCAGATAGCCGACGACCAGCACCTTTGCTTTCTGGGGCGCCGGCCGGGACGGCAGCGTAGGTCGTGTTGAGCGCTGGCGTTAGCGACTTCTTGATGTAGTTTCGGCTCGTGCTGATCGTGCTCTGTTCGGCGTTGTGCTGATCGTGCTCTGGCAGGTGAATAGTTGACGAGCGCGTTGAGCCGTTGAGCGAGCCGAGCTAGCTGGAGATCACCGTCGGGGTCGTCGCGCCGCGGCCCCGAGCACATGCAGATGCCGGCCGCCAGCGCGATCATTGAAGTACCTCGGGACGTCGCTCTGGTCCCTGGCTCGAGGTCGAACACCGGCAGTCCTATCCTCCCGGTGGCGGGCGCGCGCTCGGCCTGTTGCACCTGGTCCTGATCACTCGGCGATTGCCACCCATACGAGTGCTGCCATGTGGCCTCGGCTGGCTGACAACGTCGCTTTCGGGATGATCTTTGCGCTGACCGCTAGCGCTGACCGCTGACCGCTAGCGGAGTACCACGGCACCGCCCGCCGCTGGCGGCGGCATCGCCGCCGCACTCGCTCAGAGCTGATCCAGCAGTCGCTGGAGCTTGTCCCGCTGCTCGGGTGTGAGCAGTTGGTCCTCCATCCGCCGGATCGCACGCCGCGTCACGTCGACCTTGGCGCGGCCCTTGCGTGTGAGCTCGACGGTGCGCGCGCGGCGGTCATCGGCGGCCTGCTCACGTTCGATCAGCCCGCGCTGTTCGAGGCCGTCGAGCAACGCGATCAGGCGCGTCTTGTCGTAGCGCACGTTCTGCGCGAGCTGAAGTTGCGTCTCTGCCGGAGCGGCCCGCAGCCGCACCAATATCGCGTACTCCCACATCGTCAGCGCATTTTCGTCGAGCAGGGGCTGCTCGAGCGCGACCAACCTGCGCGCAATGCGGGCGAACTGGGCGGCGAGGTCCTCACGATCTGGCACCTTGATATATGATAAGCCTACGTAGATAATAAGCAGATGCGTATGAGTTTGAAACGAGCGGAGACGCGGTCGGTGGCGATTGCCGCCGGGCCCGCAGTCGTGCATGGCTACCTCTCAGAGGGGGCCAATCTGTCCGAATGGGCACCCGGTTTTGCGCCCCGCGTACGTCCCAGCGGAACCCATTGGCTGGTGGTCCGCGATGAGCTCGAGTTCCTGCTCGACGTCCGATCGCAACCGCTGGCGGGAACCGCCGACTTCCTCGCGGCTGGCGATCACGCGCGCGGTCTGTTCGCGCGCGTGCTGCCCAACGGCGAGGGCAGCGAGCTGGTGTGCACGATCATGTTCACTCCCGACACGCCCGCGGACGTGATCGAGGCGCAGCTGATCACGCTGGAGACGGAACTCGCCGCGGTGCGCCGCGCCTGCGAGTAGCCAGCCCCGTTGCCCGGCTCGCGCCGCACTCGTATGCGTGTGTTGCCAGTCGGCCGAGCTTGGGCTTGCCGACGCCGTCGGCTGGCTTGGCTGCGGCCTGGGCAAGTGAACGGATGTACCCGGCGATGACGCCATCGGCTGCGCGCAGCGCGGTGCCGCGTGCGATCGCCGGGCCGCGAAGGTCGGTCGTGATGGTGGACATGGGGCCTCCTCTGTCGGGGGTCCGCCTGCCACGGATGTGGAGGCTGCCTCCGGAAATATAGCGGAGGCAGCCTCCACTTGCAAAGGGTTGCCTAAAACCTCGCGAAGCGTTTTGTGAAAACCACGCGGTGCGAGGTCACGCAGCCGCGCGCCTGGGCAACCGCATGCGTACGCCCTCGATGCCTACGCCACCATCCGCGCCCGCGCCCGCTCATCATCGAGATCGAGCTCGAACCAGACGACCTTGCCACCACGCGGAAGCCGGCTCGCGCGCACGCCCCAGGAGCTCGAGAGCGTCTCGACCAGCGCCAGGCCGCGACCGGCGACCGCGCTGGAATCGACGTGCTGCACGGCAGGCGTGCCCGCCCCGCGGTCTGAGACCGACACCCGAATCCTGCGCCGGGCGCTCGCGACGCTCACCTCGAAGTTCGAGCTGGTGTGCCGCACGCAGTTGCCCGCGAGCTCGGAGACGAGCAGCTCGACGGTGTCGAGCAGCTCGGGGGCATAGCCGGAAAGCTCGTGCAGCGCGAACTTTCGCGCTGCCCGCACCGCCTGCGGGTCGTTCGGGAACTTGCGATTGCTGGTCATGATGGATTCAGCGTTTTGGTCAGGCCCATTGCCTGGATCACTCTCAAGATCATCGGCGGCGCGTTGCGAATCTCCAGTCGTGGCACGATCTGGCTCCAGCTCACCCATAGCGCGATCGCCGAGCTGTCGGCGAAGCGCAGCTCCGCGACATCGACCTCGAGCGTGCCGGTGACCGATCCGACCGTCTGCTGCAGCGCGCTGCGCAGGTGGTCGGTCACGGACAGATCGAGCTCACCCGCGAGCGTGAGCCTGACGCTGCCATCGCCGAGCTCGGTGACGCTGTGGCGCGTCAATTGTTCGTCTTGTCCACCCACTGCACTCCTGCGATCGCTGTGTCGTCGGCTGACTCCGGGCCTCTCGCATGCTCGAGGATCTGAGCCATCATCTGTTCGAGGTCTCCGGATGCTCGCACGGCTGCCTGTCGCAAGCGCTCGAGGCCCTCGTCGAGGCTCTCGCCGTGGCGCTCGACTAGGCCGTCGGTGAAGCAGAACAGGCAGGCTCCGTCAGGCACCGCGAAGCTGCTCGACACGTACGAGCAGTCGCTGTCGACGCCGATCGGCAACCCCACCTCGGTCTCGAGGAACTCGGCCGTCCCATCATGAACCAGCAGCGGCGGCAGATGCCCCGCGCTCGTCACCTCCATGCGCCGCTCCTGCAGGTCGATCAGCACACACAGGACCGTCGCAAGCTGGCCCTGCTCCCGCAGCGAGCCAAGCGCGGACAGCGTCGGGAGGAAATCCTCGGGCGGATCGACCTGCGCGGCGTACTGGATCGCCGAGCGCACCGATGCCATCGCCGTGGCGGCGCGGATGCCGCGACCGGAGACATCGCCGACCACCAGCAGGAGCCTGCGGGGGCTCAGCCTGAGCATGTCGTACCAATCTCCGCCGACATCGATCCCCGGCGCGCCGGCGTCGTAGAGGCCGGCGAGCCGCACACCCTCGATCTTCGGCAGCTCGCCGGGCAGCAGCGCCTGCTGCAGGCTCTGGGCTATCCCATGCTGTTCGGCGTAGAGGCGGCGGTTCTCGGCCGCCAGGGTCTGGGCCCGGCTTCCGCCCCAGATCAGCCGGAACGTCAGCACGCTGGCGCCGATCGTCAGCAGCGCGCCGATGATCGCGATCACCCACGGCATGTCCTCGGGCAGGGCCCCGCCGAGCGGCTGCCTGGCGCTGATCACCACCGTCAGCGCGTTGCTGCCGAAGGGGATCACCGTGGTCGCGTGCGGACCCGGGAGCGGCAGCTGCTTGACCGTGCTGATCAGCAACCGTGACCTCACCGCCTGGTGCCCGATATAGGCCGCCACGTTGATGTTGGAATACGCGGAGCTGGACGGCAGGTGCGTGTAGGTGGCTGCGGGTAGCGCCTGCTCCGCCTCGACCAGGAACCTGCCGGGCTTCGAGCCGGCGTACACGTAGGCGATGCGTCGCTGCTGGGCGTCCAGCAAACCGAACACCCTGAGCAGGTTCTGGCCGCTGTTGCGATGCTCGGCGGCACGGAGGATCGGGATCACGCCGCCCGGGGTCTCGGGCAGTTCGGGCGGGGTGCCGACGACGATCACCGGCCCCTGGTTGAGATGGCCGGCGCGCCACACCGACATCGAGGTGAACTCGCTCTTGGGCGTGCCCACGTAGGTGTCGGCGAACTGGGAGACCTTCGCGGGGTCCGCCCCTGTGATGTCGGCCAGGGCGACAGCTCCGCTCAGCGGCGTCTCGGTATCCGGCAGAGCGCTCGTGAAGACAGATGCGACCTCCTTGCTGCGCAGCGTCAGCAGGTGCTGCTCGTTGGAGGAGGCAAGGTGCGCCGAGACCAGCGCCAGACCCGACGTGACCAGCACGCCGATGACGATCACCACCCAGACCCAGCGGTATGACCAGCGCACGAACCAGAGACGCTTGGGTGAAGCGTCGTCGGCACGCCCCGACGGCGTGCTACCAGGCTGAAGCTCGTCGGTTCCTTCCTGCACGAAGCCGCGATGATCTCACGTTTTTGCGGATTTACGGAGGGCTGACAGCTCGGCTGCGCGCCTCGCCCGGTTGCGAAGACTGCCATCCTGCTGGGATGGTCAGGCGCGAACGGCTTCGGAGGCGGACATGAGTCGCCGTGGGCTGCTGATGTTCGGCTCCCTCTGCATCATCTGGGGGATCCCGTATCTGCTGATCCGGGTGGCCGTCCGCGAGCTGTCGCCGGCCTTTCTCGTGTTCGCCCGCACCGCGGTGGGGGCGGGGGTGCTGCTTCCGCTGGCGGCGCGCCGCGGTGAGCTGCGCGCGCTGCTGCCGCATTGGCGGCCGGTGCTGCTGTTCACCGCGGTCGAGATCGGTATTCCTTGGCTGCTGCTGTCGCGGGCCGAGGAGCGCCTCAGCAGTTCCCTCACCGGCCTGCTGATCGCAGCCGTGCCCCTGGTCGCGGCGGGCGCGAGCGCCGCGACCGGAAGCCGCCATCGGCTTGACAGGCGCAGCTGGGGCGGCCTGCTCGTCGGCCTGCTCGGGGTGGCCGCGCTGGTCGGGCTCGACTTCGGCCGCGTCGGCCTGGTCCCGCTGCTCGAGGTGATGGTGGTCGTGGTGGGCTACACCAGCGGGCCGATCGTGCTCTCACGCAGCCTCTCGCAGCTGCCGTCGCTGGGCGTGATCGCCGCCTCGCTGACGGTGGCGGCGGTCGTCTATGCGCCGGTGGCAGCTTTCGAGATCCCGGCACACATGCAGCTTGACGTGGTGGGTTCCGTCCTCGGTCTGGGGATCGCCTGCACCGCGCTCGCCTTCCTCATCTTCTTCGCGCTGATCGCCGAGGTCGGGCCCGTGCGGGCGACCGTCATCACGTATGTCAACCCCGCCGTCGCCGCGATCCTCGGCGTCGTCCTGCTCAGCGAGCGCTTCACCGCGGGCATGGGCGTCGGCTTCGCGCTCGTGCTGGCGGGCTCGGTGCTCGCGACCGGGAGCCGTGCGGCGCCGGAGCCCGCGCCGCCGCAGCCGGCGACGCCCTTCGAACCAGCGGCGGCGGTCGCCGAGGTGGCCTCGGGCTGACGCCCATTTCCTCGCGACCGTGTTTGGGCACGATTGCGCGAGCGCGGCGCGGGCAGCTATCTAGTGTCGTGATTCAGACATTCACCAGCAGTCTCGCGAGTGGCTGGGCGTGTGTGGCGTCGCCAGGTTCGCAAGGCAGATACTGGTGGTATCTGCCGCGAAGCGGGTGGCGTCCCGCGTGTCCAGACGCCGCGAGGCGGCGGCGAATTTGTGAATCGGGACACTAGGCCGTGAGCAGATTCGTCGATGCTGCCAGCAGCGTAGATACACGAATCGGGGATGCGATCGAGCGCGCCGTGATGCTCAAGCACCGCCGGCGCCTGAAGCGGCATAGCGCACTTCACGCCCTCGACCCCGGTCCGGGATGGTGGGCGCAGTCAGAGCCGAAGCCCCGCGACGATTGCCGGCTCGAGGTGCTGATCGACGGCGCCGACGCGTTCACCGCCCTCGCCGAGGCGATCGCTTCGGCCGAACGCTCGATCTGGGTGACTGGCTGGCATATCGCCCCAGATTTCGAGCTCGTGCGCGGCGAGCAGTCGGCGTCGATAGGTGCGCTCCTGGCCGGAGCTGCCGAACGCATCGACGTGCGGGTGCTCGTGTGGGCCGGTGCACCGGTACCGCTGTTTCATCCGACCCGCGCCGAGGTCGCCGCCGCCGTCAGCGAGCTGACCCGTTCGACCCGGATCCGCTGCGAGCCCGACCCGCGCGAGCACCCGTTTCACTGCCATCACGAGAAAACCGTGGTGATCGACGGCCGGATCGCCTTCGTGGGCGGGATCGACATCACCGACTTCGCCGGCGACCGCTATGACACCAGCCTGCATCCTGCGCGCTGGCGGATGGGCTGGCATGACGCATCCACGCGGCTGCAGGGTCCGGCGGTTGCCGACGTCGCCGCCCACTTCGCGCTGCGCTGGCGCGCGCTCACCGGCGAGCAGCTCGATCTCCGGAGCAGCGATGATCCGGCCGGGACGCAGACCGTGCAGGTCGTTCGCACCGTCGCCGAGGGCATGTATGAGCCGATCCCCGACGGGGACTTCCGAATCCTCGAGTCCTATATGCGAGCGCTGCGCGGGGCGCAACAGCTCATCTACCTCGAGAATCAGTTCCTCTGGGCGCCCGAGATCACCAGTCTGCTGGCGAGCAAACTGCGCTGCCCGCCCTCCGACCGCTTCCGGGTCGTCATCCTGCTGCCGGCCAGAGCCAACAACGGCCAGGACGACACCTTCGGGCAGGTCGCCGTGCTGAAGGACGCAGACCATGACCGGCGCCTTGTGGTGGGCACCCTGCGCTCGCTCACCGACGAACGTGACGACCGTCTCTACATCCACGCCAAGGTGGGCATCGTCGACGACCGCTGGCTGACCGTGGGATCGGCGAACCTCAACGCTCACTCGCTGCTCAATGACACCGAGATGAACGTGGTGTGCGACGATCGCGAGCTCGCCGCCCACACCAGGATTCGGCTGTGGGCCGAGCACCTTGGGGTGGAGGCCGCGGAGCTGACTGACCGTGATCCGGCGGCCCTGGTTGACGAGCTCTGGCGAGCCACCGCCGATGAGCAGCTCCGCCGGCTCAACGACGGTCGGCCACCGACGCACCGGCTGCTCGCGCTCCCTGGGGCATCGCGCCGCTCGCGGCGGCTGCTGGGACCGCTCAACGGCCTGGTTGACGATGGCTGAATAGCGATCCGGCGCGCCGCTTCAGTCGTCTGCCGCTCCCGCCGGCGGCGTAGGCGTTGCGACTGGCGGCGGGCGTAGCCTGGGTTGCGTGGCCGAGCAGCTTCAAACAGCCGTGCCGGAGGGGATAGTCGTCGGCGAGGACGGGGTCGCCCGCTGCTGGTGGGCGGATTCAACGCCCGCGTACCGCGCCTACCACGACACCGAGTGGGGCTTCCCGGTCGCCGATGACCGCCGGCTGTTCGAGAAGCTTTGCCTCGAGGGCTTTCAGGCCGGGCTGTCGTGGCTGACGATCCTGCGCAAGCGCGAGGCCTTCCGCGAGGTCTTCGCCAACTTCGAGGTCGAGGAGGTGGCGGCCTTCGGTGAGGACAGGTTCGCCGCGTTGATGGCGGATCCGCGCATCGTCCGTAACCGCGCCAAGATCGAGGCCACGATCAACAACGCAGCGCGCGCGATCGAGCTCCGGCGCAGCGAGGGGTCGCTCGCGCACTTCCTCTGGGCCTATGAGGCCGCGGACCCGCCGGCGAGCGTGACCCGCGCGACCCTGCCGGTCACCACGGCCGAGTCAATTGCGCTTGCCAAGGAGTTCAAGCGCCGCGGCTGGCGCTTCCTCGGCCCGACCACGGTCTACGCGTTCATGGAGGCGATGGGCCTCGTCAACGATCACCTCGAGGGGTGTCATTGCCGCCCGCAGGTGGCGCTCGCGCGCGCGAGCTTCGAGCGTCCGTAAGCCGGCGTCGGTTACTCGGGCCAGCGGAACCCGGGCGCGGTGAGGTTGCCCGCAGCCAGCGGGCTGCGGGGCAAACCGGCAGGCGGGTCCATCTGGTTGTAGGCCGCCGGTGCCAGGTCGTTGGGTGTGTCGGGGTGAAACAGTGCCGACAGATACTGCGCCTGGCCACGTCCGATGCCGAGCTCGGTCTGGCCGCCGCCGTAGGCGCCGATCCCCTGCGCCGCGCAGTAGTCGTAGGTGGCGCACAGCCCGCTGAGTCTGCCGATCCGTGACGGCTTGATGTTCACCATGCGCGGTGCGAAGGGCAGCGCCTCGATGTCGGCGATCGCGTGGATCGGGGCGTCCCAGGTGATCCGATGGTGCTCGCCGGCGAGCACCGCCATCGCCTCGGGCGAGCTCAGATCCGGGTCCTCCAGCCAGGCGTCGGGGAAGGCCTGCACGACGCGCCGGTAGAGCACGGGATCGGCGCCCTGGTCGACGCTCGTGCCCTTGTACATGCCCTTGAAGTCGATCGAGTCGACCGCTCCGGTCGCGACCAGCTGCTCGAAGATCTCCGGCGTCCAGGAGCTGGTGGCGTCGAGCTTGAAGCGCAGCGTCGGATCGAGTGCCAGCCGTTTGCTCACCGGCTCGAGCGTCGGCGGCTCACCGAGGCGCGTCGAGGACACATATCGCATCGGCCGCGGATCGCGCGCCAGCGCCCGTGCCAGCGAGAGCCCGTTCTGGCGCAGGGCGAGGTCGAGCGCGGCGCTCTCGAACGCCCAGATCCGGTAGAGGCGCGAGGCCTCCATCTGCGGCGGCGTGGGGAAGAGGTCGAGCGACTCGATCAGCTCGCAGAGCTCGCCCAGTGAGCGCGTCCCAGAGAGGTCGTGGACCGCGCCCAGCGCCTGGTACTCGAGGTGCTCTTCGGGGGTGTAGACGACGTCCTCGCCGATGCCGCTGTGTCCACCGCCGCTGATCGTCACGAGCGTCGTGCGGCGGTCGAACTCGGGCGTGATCTCCGCGTGTAGCCCTGCGAGCGAGTAGCGCTCGACGCTCAACTCGAGCCCGGAGAGCAGATCGAACGTGGTCACGGCGTGAAATCATGACGGATCGGCATCCTCGGGCCGGGATCGGGTCCGGCCGAACACGCGGAGAGCCCCGGCTGGGCCGGAGCTCTCCATGTGGTTGGGCGACTGCGCGATGAGGGCCGGGCAGTCCCGACCCTCATCTCATGTGCGCTTACTTCGTGCCGAGCGCGACAGCCCAGATGTGCATCGCCGTGGCGCCGCCACTGGTGGTGTTGCTCACGTTCGGGAACGTGATCGACGCCACCGTCCTGCTCGAGTCGACGGGGACCGTGGTCGCGTACACGTACACCGTCAGCTGCTGTGAGCTGCCCGAGATGCTGTTGCGGTACGGCATCGTCGCCGCAGCGGTCTCGGTCGCACCGGGACCGCCCGCCCAGTCACTCGAGGTGATCGTGGCGGTCGAGGAGGTGCCGTCGGTGTAGTTGATCGTGATCGTCCCGCTCGTGCCTCCGTCCGTGGAGTTCTCGAGCAGACCGAGCGTGTTGGCACCGGCCGGACCGTTGACGAGCATCGTCTGCCCGGCGGCCAGGATGTTGTCCGGTGAGCACGGCTGTCCGCTGGTCCACTTGAACGTCAGACCATCGGCCGTGACCGTCGCTCCGGGTGTGAACCCATCGCTGGCCAGGGCGGTCGCCGAGGTGCTGTAGCCGACGCCATCGAAGTTGGCGCAGGCCTGGTTGTTGTCCGGTGAGGTGCCGGCGCTGTCGTAGTAGTCGGCCGGGTTGGAGGTCGGGGTGATCTCCATCGCCGGACTGTCCGACATGGCTCCGCTGCCGGTGATCACCGTGACCGAGGCCGGCGAGCCAGGGGACACGGTGGCGGGCACGGTGAACGTCACCGCGCTATCGCTCCAGCTGTCGATCTGGAGCGGGGTCTCACCGGACCCGCCCCAGTTCGAGCCGTTGTCGCTGAACTCGACATAGCCCGAACCCTGGCTGGAGCCGAAGCCCGAGCCGTTGATCGTCACCTGCGTTCCTGCGGCTGCCGTGCTCGGCGAAGCCGAGCTGGCGACCGGGGAATTGAGGGCCGAGGTTGAGGTGCCGATCGAGAACACGTGCAGCGCGCCCGTCGAGGCACCGTCCGGCAGCGTCACGCTCGTGAGCGTTTTGTTCGGGTCCACCGGCACGGCAGCCTCGAACACATACGTCGCGACGCTCTGCTGCGTCGGTGAGCAGTAGGAGCAGTTGCGGTAGCTCAGTGAGATCGGCTGCTGGTTGCCATACGACGGCTGAGAACTGCCGCCGTTGAGCGTCCAATCGCTGAAGCCGAGCCAGTACTGCGCACTGCTGCCGTCGGAGTAATGCTCGGTCACCACGCCCTCGCTGGGACCGTTGGTGGCCGATCCGAGGAACGCGAGCGTCTGCGTGCCGGACGCTGCGTTCACTGTGATGTTCTGGCCCTGTGCGACGACATTGTCGGGCCAGCCCGGCGTGGACTGCGGCCAGGTGAACGCGACGCCGTCGACCGTCTGAGTGGCGCCGGGTGTCCAACCCTGCGCGGCCAGGGCCTGGGCGGAATAGCTGGCTCCGCCGTTGTCGAAGTTGGCCTCCTCGACGTTGTTGTCGTTTGAGATGCCTGCATTGTTGGTCGCCGCCAGCAGGCTCCCTGGCGGCGCGACCAGCACCGCCACCTTGACGGTCTGCGTCGCACCACCCGACATCGTCAATGTGGCCGTCAGGTAGCTGTAGCCCAGCGGCGCTGACGGGTCGGCGCTGATCGTCACCGGGAGCGTGGCGCGGCCGTTGGCCGGGACCGAGATCGTGCTGCTCGGCGAGGAGGCGGTCAGGCCGCTCCCGTCGGCAGCCGCGATGCTCACGCCCACCGTCTGAGCGCTCGCTGTCGCGTTCTGTGCTCCGATCTGGATCGTCGAGCTCCCACCAGGCGCGACCGT